>NZ_CAMDCK010000003.1 GCF_945890115.1 Sphingorhabdus sp. EL138 | reverse complement strand
CATCAGCGTTGAGATAGGGTTTGTCCTTTCGGGGGCACCTGTGGAGCAGGAGTAAATAAATTGGCACGTATTGCCGGAGTTAACATTCCAACCAACAAGCGCGTGATCATTGCGCTTACCTACATTCACGGTATCGGCCGCACTAAAGCCGTCGAAATCGCGACTAAGCTAGGAATTGATCAAAGCCGTCGTGTGCAGGATCTTTCGGATGCCGAAGTTCTGCAAATCCGCGAAACCATCGATGCGGGCTACACCGTAGAAGGCGATCTTCGCCGTAACACATCGATGAACATCAAGCGTTTGATGGATCTCGCCTGCTACCGTGGCCTTCGCCATCGTAAGGGTCTCCCCGTCCGTGGTCAGCGCACGCATACCAATGCGCGCACCCGTAAGGGCAAGTCCAAGGCAATCGCGGGCAAGAAGAAGTAATCATTGGCTTTCGCCTGATTATTTTTTCTTCGCATTTTCGAATAGGATACACATTATATGGCACGCGAACCACAACGCATTAAAAAGCGGGAGCGTAAAAACATCTCGGCAGGCGTCGCGCACGTCAATGCCAGCTTTAACAATACGATGATCACGATCACCGATGCCCAAGGCAACGCGATCAGCTGGTCTTCAGCAGGAACCATGGGTTTTAAGGGCAGCCGCAAGTCGACCCCTTACGCAGCGCAGGTTGCCGCAGAAGATGCCGGCAAGAAAGCTGCTGAACATGGCGTTCGCACGTTGGAAGTCGAAGTTAAGGGCCCCGGTTCCGGTCGTGAATCCGCGCTGCGCGCTTTGCAGGCGGTCGGTTTCACCATCACCTCGATCCGCGACGTGACATCGATCCCGCATAATGGCGTGCGTCCTTCCAAGCGTCGGCGCGTCTAAGCATTTGTTTCAGGGGCGGCTGTTCAGTCGTTCCTTCTTTTACCCGCAACCCGGCGCGGTGCACCAAACTGCCGGTTTTGCAAAACCCAAGGGGAAATCCATGTCCGTCAATATCAAGAACTGGCAGGAACTGAAAAAGCCCAACGCGCTTGAACTCAAGTCAGGTAGCGATGCGAAGCGTAAGGCTGTATTTGTTGCCGAGCCGCTTGAGCGTGGCTTTGGCTTGACGCTCGGTAATGCGCTGCGTCGCGTATTGCTCTCATCGTTGCAGGGCGCAGCGATTACGTCGATCAAGATCGAGAATGTGTTGCATGAATTCTCGTCGCTTGCCGGCGTGCGCGAAGATGTTACTGACATCGTGCTCAATATTAAGCAGGTCGCGTTGAAGATGGAGGGCGAAGGTCCAAAGCGTCTTCAGCTTTCGGCCACCGGCCCGGGCGCTGTAACCGCTGGCGACATTGCCGTGTCGGGCGACATCCAAGTCATGAACCCTGACCTCGTCATCTGCCATTTGGATGATGGTGCGACGTTGAACATGGAAATCACTGCCGACAGCGGCAAGGGCTATGTTCCTGCGGTTGCCAATCGCCCTGCGGATGCGCCAATCGGCCTTATCCCGGTCGACAGCCTGTATTCACCCGTACGTCAGGTTGCGTACAAGGTTGATAATGCCCGCATCGGTCAAGAATTGGACTATGACAAGCTTTCGCTGACTATCGAAACCGATGGTACTGTAACCCCAGAAGACGCCGTGGCTTATGCCGCACGTATCCTTCAGGACCAATTGCAGGTATTCGTCCACTTCGAAGATTCAATGGCTGCATCTTCGCCGATGATCGGCATGGCTGCACCTTCGGCTTCTTCCGAAGAGTCGGATGCAAACCAGCTCAACCGTTATCTTCTCAAGAAAGTGGACGAGTTGGAATTGTCGGTACGCAGCGCAAACTGCCTCAAGAACGACAACATCATCTACATTGGAGACCTCGTTCAAAAGAGCGAAGCCGAAATGTTGCGTACGCCTAATTTCGGTCGCAAGTCGTTGAACGAAATCAAGGAAGTATTGTCGTCAATGGGCTTGCGCCTGGGCATGGACATTCCTGGATGGCCGCCAGAAAATATCGAAGAAATGGCCAAGAAGCTCGAACAAGAGCTGCTCGGTTAAGAATATTTGGGCCGAAGCAGTGCTTTGGCCCAACATACAGGGAAATGGCCGCCCTTAAACGGCCAGGATCGGGGTACCTGATACGGCCCCCCTACGAACGACCGATCCCTTCAGGGAAAGTGGGAACCGGTTTCCCGCCCGGAAGGGTCGGCAAGAAAGGAATATAATATGCGCCATAAAGTTGGCCACCGTAAGCTGCAGCGTACAACGTCGCACCGCACCGCGATGCTTCGCAACATGGCAGCGTCGCTGATTAAGCATGAACAAATCAAGACGACTTTGCCAAAGGCGAAGGAACTGCGTCCTTATATCGAAAAGCTGATCACGCTTGCGAAAAAGGGTGGCCTGTCCAACCGTCGCCTCGCGATGAGCCGTTTGATGGACGATACGCAATTGGTGAAATTGTTCGACGAACTGGCAACACGCTATGCCGACCGTAGCGGTGGTTATAGCCGCGTGATCAAGGCTGGCTTCCGTGGTTCGGACGCTGCACCAATGGGCGTCATTGAGCTTGTTGACCGCAATGTTGATGCCAAGGGTCAAGACAGCGGTCCAGTCGAAGTGTTGGACGACAGCGAGTAAACGCGTCGCAGCTGAGAAATTCAAAAGGGCGGTATCCGGAAGGGTGCCGCCCTTTTTCTTTGGCTCAGGCTCGGGCCACGATCTTGCGACTGTTACATGTCCGCTTTTAAGCATCTCAGCCATGCGAGACATCTGATCAATACATTCGATGAAGGTGCGATTATAACGCACGGATGGCGCGCAATATGGTTGGCGTTATCTGGCTGACGCTTTAGGCCTAGGATAAAGAATTGAGAGTTGGGGAAATGAAATTATGCGAAGTGCACTTTTGCTTGGGGCTGCCATTATGATGACGCCATTTTCGTCTATGGCGCAGGCCAAGGACGCAGCAACTGCCGACGTCACTACCGAGCTGAAATATCCGAAAACCAAGACCGTCAATGTCGTCGATGAACAATTCGGCGTGAAGGTTGCAGACCCCTATCGCTGGCTTGAGGATGATGTCCGCGTCAATGCCGAAGTCGCCAATTGGGTAAAAGCACAAAATGCCGTCACCGACGCTTATCTGGAAACTTTGCCCGGTAAAAAAATCCTTGCCGACCGGATGAAGAAGCTGTTCGATTATGAGCGCTTTGGTTTGCCCGAAAAGGCAGGTGGCTATTATTTCTTTAACAAAAATGACGGGCTGCAAAACCAGTCGGTTTTATATGTGCGTAAAGGGCTGACGGGCGCGGACCGTGTGTTGCTTGACCCGAATGGCTGGGCAAAGGATGGCGCGACTGCGCTGGATAGCTGGGTGCCTTCGCAAAATGGCAAGCTGCTCGCTTATGCCATTCAGGATGGTGGTTCCGACTGGCGCACGATTAAGGTGCTGGATACCGCGACTGGCAAAGTTTTGGCCGACGAAATCAAATGGGCCAAATTCACGAATATAAGCTGGGTGGGTAATGCAGGGTTTCTCTATTCCCGTTTCGCCGAACCCCAAGAAGGCGCTGCCTTTCAACAGCTGAATTATAACCAGACGGTTTACTATCATAAAATCGGCACGCCACAGTCGGAAGACAAAGCGATTTACGCGACGCCTGATAAACCCGAATATGGGCATAGTGCGCAGGTGACGCATGATGGCAAATGGGCGGTGATCACCACCTCGTCCGGCACAGATGAGAAATATGAGCTGCACATCATGCCGCTTGGCAAAAACCCGACTTGGAAGGCGCAGCCTTTGGTCAAGGGACTGGAGCATGATTGGGGCCCTATCGAAGGCATGGGTAATATATTGTGGTTCACTACCAATAAGGATGCGCCAAAGCTGAAGGTCGTTCGCGTCGATCTGGGAGCGAAGACGCCAGTGTTCGCTGACGTCATCCCAGAGCGCCCAGAAACCCTGTCTCGGGTGCAAATCGTGGGCAATCGCATGATCCTGTCGTACATCAAGGACGCCAAGTCTATGGCGCTGATGACGGACCTTGCAGGGAAGCCTATTCAGGAAATCGCACTGAACGCGATTGGCACTGCTAGCGGCTTTTCCGGCACACCGGGCGACGCAGAGACATTTTATGGCTTTTCCAGCTTTAATCAGCCGGGCGCCGTCTACCGGTTTGATAGCAACAGCGGGGCATCGACGCCATTTGCGGAACCGAAGTTGAGCTTCAACCCGCAAGACTTCAACGTCAGCCAAGTATTTTACCCGTCAAAGGACGGCACGAAGATTCCG
This sequence comes from Sphingorhabdus sp. EL138, assembly GCF_945890115.1. Lineage (GTDB taxonomy): Bacteria > Pseudomonadota > Alphaproteobacteria > Sphingomonadales > Sphingomonadaceae > Sphingorhabdus_B. Next base: position 145,818 of record NZ_CAMDCK010000003.1, on the reverse strand, counting down.
ATGTTCATCGTCCATAAGAAGGACCTTGATCTGTCCCACGGCGCGCCGACATTGTTATACTCTTATGGCGGGTTCAACATTTCGCAGACGCCCACTTATTCGGCAACGCGAATGGCATGGCTCCAGTCTGGCGGCGTATTTGCACTGGCAAACATTCGTGGCGGCGGAGAATATGGCAAGCCATGGCATGATGCAGGTCGCCTGATGAACAAGCAGAATGTTTTCGACGATTTTGCGGCGGCGGCGGAATATCTGATCGCCAGTGGCATTTCGGCCAAGGGCAAGATTGCAATCGAAGGCCGCTCCAATGGTGGCTTGCTGATCGGCGCATCCCTGAACCAGCGACCTGATCTATTTGCAGCGGGACATGCCGCCGTGGGTGTCATGGACATGGTTCGTTTTGACCGGTTTACCGCAGGTCGTTACTGGGTCGATGATTATGGCTATCCAAACAAGGAGGCCGATTTCAAAATGCAGATGACCTACTCGCCCTATCACAACATCAAATCAGGATTGGAATATCCTGCCGTCATTGTGTCGACCGCTGATACGGACGACCGGGTGGTCCCGGGCCATAGCTTCAAATATATCGCGGCCCTTCAAGCTGCGGAAACCGGAAGCAAACCGAAAATTATTCGTATTGAAAGCCGTGCGGGCCACGGGTCGGGTAAACCAACCGACAAGGTGATCGATGAATATTCGGATATTTACGCATTCTTGGCAAAGTGGACGGGTCTTACATTGACCGAGTAATTGTTCATAAAAATTTCAATTTAGATGAACGGATGCTGGTGGCTCAACCCAGCATCCGGTCAAGCCGAATGGGCTAGGCCCTGACCCTAAGGCGCTTGTCATCTTTTGCCACATCGCTTTACTTGCCACCCCGCCCAAAACTCGCCACAGTCTGTATATGGCAAATTTGATCGCATTCCTTCTGGGCCTGATTGCCCTTATTCTGGCTTTCATCGGGTTCATCCCGTTTCTGGGATGGCTGAACTGGTTCATCATTTTGATCGCCGGCGCGGGTGCGTTGTTCGGGTTTATCTCGCAGAAAAATGGCGGCCGTAATTTTTGTCTGGTGGTTATGGCTATTTGCGCCCTTCGCCTCTGGATTGGCGGCGGCATTATCTGACCCTCAATGGAGGGCGGGGGCTTTAAAATATGGCAGATGATAAACAAACCGCGCAGCCCAGCGGTCTGCCTTATGCCATATCGGCCTATCTGATCTGGGGCTTCGTGCCTGTATATTTTAAGCTTTTGAGCCATGTGCCGCCAATAGCCATTGTGGCACAGCGGATCTTATGGTCGATCCCCTTGCTGCTGGTCATCATGGCGTTTCGTAAGCAGTTGCACGAATATGGCGCGATTTTCCGGCACAAAGCACATTTACGAAACCTGCTCGCTTCCGCAACGTTGATTGCGATCAATTGGCTTATTTATATCTGGGCGGTGTCTACCGATCACATATTGGCCGCTAGCTTGGGCTATTATCTTAATCCCTTGGTGAATGTGCTTCTCGGGCGACTTTTTCTAGGTGAGCGGCTTCGTCCGCTGCAAATGGTGGCTGTCGCGGTTGCCGCCATTGGTGTGGCGATTCTTATCGGCGATGCGCTCGACACATTATGGGTCTCGGTATCCTTGGCCTTCAGCTTTGGCTTATATGGTCTCATCCGCAAGATAACGCCGGTTGGCTCTGTACCGGGCCTTGCCATTGAAACGACGTTGCTGGCGCCCTTATCGCTCGGCGCAGTGCTGTGGTATGCGCAGGCTGGCACGGGCGGGTTCGGCGATGACTTCACCACATCTGGGCTGCTAATCCTTGCGGGCGCGGTGACCGCTATCCCGCTGCTGATGTTTGCAACGGCGGCGCGGCGGATGAGTTATGCCAGCCTCGGCTTCGTGCAATATATCGCGCCTTCAATTGCATTTTTATTGGGTGTCTACGCTTATGGTGAACCGTTAAGCACGACCAAGCTGGCGTGCTTTATCCTGATCTGGGCCAGCATCGCGATATTTTGCGCTGATGCGATCAAAACCTATAGGGCTGCGAAGGCCTAGGCTCTGGCTTTAAGCCCGATACCGCCAGCGCAAAGTTTCGCCTGCGTGAAAGGGCACGACCGAAACGCCATCCAACGCAAGCAGCTGGGGAACCGGTGTGTCCACACGTTCCAGCGTCACACGGTCCTCATTCAACGGCAGGCGGTAAAAACGCGGACCGTTTTCTGAGGCGAAGGCTTCAAGCTTGTCCAATGCGCTTTCTTCCTCAAAAACCGCAGCATAGCTTTCCATTGCAAATGGCGCGTTAAAGATACCGGCGCAGCCGCAGGCACTTTCCTTGGCGGATTTGTCATGTGGCGCGCTGTCGGTGCCAAGGAAATATTTGGCGCTGCCCGATGTTGCGGCCTTGCGCAGGGCAAGCCGGTGCACCTCACGTTTGGCCACGGGCAGGCAATAAGCATGCGGGCGGATGCCACCTTCGAACATGGCGTTGCGATTAATGTGCAAATGCTGCGGTGTGATTGTGGCGGCGATGTTGTCGCTGGCATCGTCAACAAAGGCGACTGCATCTGCCGTGGTGATATGTTCAAAAACGACGCGCAGGTCTGGCAAATCGTGGACCAGCTTTGACAGAGTGCGTTCGATGAACACGGCCTCTCGGTCGAATATGTCGACATGTGAATCGGTGACTTCGCCATGAATGAGCAACGGCATGCCGATGCGCGCCATATGTTCAAGCGCGGGCATGATGTTGGCGATGTTGGTCACGCCATGGGCGCTTCCGGTCGTTGCATGGGCGGGGTATAACTTCGCTGCGGTAAATACGCCCTCGGTAAAGCCTCGCGCCAGTTTTTCGCCGTTCGACGTGTCGGTAAGATAGGCCGTTATCAAAGGCGTAAAGCTTGTCCCTTGCGGCACAGCGGCCAATATGCGGTCGCGATAGGCTGCGCCGGCTTCCACCGTCGTTATCGGCGGCGACAGATTGGGCATGACAATGGCACGCGCGAATTGCGCTGCCGTATAGGGCACAACGCTGCGCATCACCGCATTATCGCGCAAATGGACGTGCCAGTCGTCGGGACGGCGGATGGAAAGAATCATCTGGTCGGTCATGGCTTTCTTTTAAGCATCCGAACCCCTATCTGTCACCTATGCGAAACACCCGTCTATTCGACCGTCATGTCGTCCGTCTGTCCCCCACCGAAACCGGAGAAGATGTGCGGCAATTCCTGCAAGGGCTCGTGACGCAGGATACCGCAGCTATGATGCCCTTATGGGCGGGCCTGCTGAGCCCGCAGGGCAAGGCGTTGTTCGATTTCCTGTTATGGTCAGATGGTGATGATGTGCTCATCGATTGTGAGGGCGCGCAGGCTGAGGCGCTCGTTCGGCGGCTTTCAATCTACCGGTTGCGGCGCAAGATTTCGATTGTTGTTGATCCGACCTATGCGGTTTTTTGGAATGCAGACGGTAGCGGTGATCCGCGTCATCCGGATATGGGCGAACGGTGGATTGGAACGCCTGCGGATGATGATGTGGACGTCAGCGCCGAATATCGGGCGCATCGGCTGGCCTTGGGCATAACGGAAGGCGTGGCAGAGCTTGGAAGCGAGCAAACCTTATGGTTGGAGACGAATGCCGTGGAGTTAAACGGTGTGTCCTTTTCAAAGGGATGTTATGTCGGGCAAGAAAACACGGCGCGCATGAACTGGCGGCAAAAGGTCAACCGGCGACTGGTGGTCCTACCGTTGGAAAATGCCGACCTTAGCCGCCAGCGGTGCGCCTATCCTGAACTTGGCCTGTCGGTGGAGTTGCGCCGTGTCGAGGATATGGATCTGCTCAATCTGCCCGAATGGCAGCGCGCTGCGATTGTTTAGGGTTCTGATCCTAATACAGCAGTTCAAGCTTCACTTTGGCAGTGCCAGTGCGGTGCATGCCAAGTTGCTTGGCGGCGGCGTAGGACACATCCACAATGCGTGATTTGCCCCAAGGGCCACGGTCGTTGATACGGACAACGACTTCCTGACCATTCGCCAAGTTTGTAACGGCAACGCGGCTGCCGAAAGCCAAGGTGCGGTGGGCGGCCGTCATGGCGCTAGGGTCAAAGCGTTCGCCACTTGCCGTGCGGCGTCCACCCAGTTCAGCACCATAATAGCTCGCTATGCCAGTGCCGATTTCGACACGATTGTCGCCGGCCTGCGCCAAGACCGGCAATGCCAGACCTGCTATCATGAAAATACGGTGTCCGAGCATCATGCCTCCCTCATAAGGGAAGGCACATATACAAGCCATTTCAATATTCGAACGGGCAAGCGCTATGCTGCCCCAAGTTTGCGGTTATCCGAAAACGTAAAATTCTGACCCTAGACGTCCAGATTGGCGACATTTAGGGCGTTTTCTACGATGAAATCGCGCCGTGGTTCAACGACTTCACCCATCAGCTTGGTGAAAATGTCGTCTGCGAGGTCGGCCTGATCAATCTCCACGCGCAGCAGGGAACGGTGATTGGGGTCCAGCGTGGTTTCCCACAATTGTTCGGCATTCATTTCGCCAAGACCCTTGTACCGCGAAATCGACAGTCCCTTGCGGCCGGCAATCAATATCGCCTCCAGCAATTCGGACGGGCGCGTAATTGCGCCCTTGTTACCGACGCTCACCGCAGTGGTTGCCCGCTTGGCTTGATCGCCAACTGCGTCGGGTGCATCTTCATCGCTCTCCACCTCGTCAATCGCCTCGGCAATAGCAGCAGAAACTTTAACGAGCCGCGCCGGGGTTTCATAGCTTGCGGTCTCTTCGCTCGCCAACTTGTGCAATTTGCGGGCTTCGGCCGACATCAGAAATGCGGCCTCAATGATGTGATGATCGGTGACCCCGCGCCAGAGGCGTTCGAAATGATAGCCGCCATCTTCGGACACGCGGCCGGACCATTTGCCCTCCACATCTTGCGCAGCCATCCAAGCAGCCGCCTTGGCAACGGCGGCGGTGCGATCGGTGGCCTCGGGGTCCAGCGCGCTCGTGAGCGCCATAGCCTCGACAATTGTTGGGTCATAACGGCGCGGGACAAAGGCCATCAGGCTGCGCATACGGCGTGCATGGTCCACCAAAGCGCCTAAGTCTGCACCAGCGCGTTGCCCGCCTGCGCCTTCTAACACAACGCCATTAAGGCCAAGTTCGGCCAGATGGTCATCCAGTGCCTTGTCGTCTTTCACATAGATTTCGCTGCGGCCCTTCGCCACCTTGTACAAAGGTGGCTGCGCAATGAAGAGATGCCCATTTTCGATGATTTCGGGCATCTGGCGGTAGAAGAATGTGAGCAACAATGTCCGAATGTGCGAACCGTCAACGTCAGCGTCCGTCATGATCACGATCTTGTGATAACGCAATTTTTCAATATTGAAATCCTCGCGTCCAATGCCCGTGCCCATCGCTTGGATCAGCGTGCCGACTTCTTTGGACGACAGCATCCGGTCAAAGCGTGCGCGTTCCACGTTCAGGATTTTACCCTTCAGCGGCAAAATCGCCTGATAATGGCGGTCACGGCCTTGCTTGGCTGATCCGCCTGCCGAGTCACCCTCGACCAGGAAAAGTTCGGACTTAGCAGGATCTTTCTCCTGACAATCGGCAAGCTTACCCGGTAGCGACGCCACGCTCATCACCGATTTACGGCTGGCCTCACGGGCTTTTCGTGCGGCCTCACGGGCCGCGGCGGCGTCGATGACCTTTTGAATGACGGTACGCGCATGGCCGGGATTTTCTTCTAACCACTCGCTCATCCGGTCTGCCATCAGGCTTTCCAGCGGCTGACGCACTTCGGAAGAGACCAGCTTGTCCTTCGTTTGTGACGAGAATTTTGGATCAGGCAGCTTAACCGAGACAATAGCCGTCAGCCCTTCACGCATGTCATCGCCGGTCAGCGTGACTTTCTCTTTCTTTAACACACCCGATTTCTCGGCATAGTTGTTCAACGTGCGCGTTAGCGCCGAGCGGAACGCGGCCAAATGGGTGCCGCCGTCACGTTGCGGAATATTATTGGTGAAGCATAATACGTTTTCGTAATAGCTGTCGTTCCACTCCAACGCGACGTCAATACCAATGCCGTCGCGGTTGGACGTGATCGTGATGGGGTCGGCTAGCAATGCCGCTTTGTTGCGATCCAGATACTTTACGAATGCCCCAATGCCGCCTTCATAATAAAGATCATGTTCTTTGACATCGGAATGCCGCTTGTCGCGCAGCAATATGCGCACGCCTGAGTTCAAGAACGCCAGTTCGCGGTAGCGATGCTCAAGCTTATCAAAGTCAAATTCCAGTACGTTTTTGAACGTGTTGGTGGACGCCATGAAGGTCACGCGTGTGCCCTTTTTAGGCTTGCCATCGACGACCGGCGCGTCACCGCGGACGACCAATGGGCCTACGGCATCGCCATGCTCAAAACGCATCCAATGCTCTTTGCCTTCGCGCCAGATTATGAGTTCCAGAAACTCGGACAGTGCGTTCACCACCGACACACCAACGCCATGCAATCCGCCCGACACCTTATAGGCGTTGTCGTCCGACGTGTTCTCGAACTTGCCGCCAGCGTGCAGCTGAGTCATGATGACCTCAGCCGCCGAAACGCCTTCTTCCTTGTGCATGCCGGTTGGAATGCCGCGGCCATTATCTTCAACAGAAACCGACCCATCGGGGTTCAGTTCGATCAGCACAAGGTCGCAATGCCCCGCCAACGCCTCGTCGATGGCATTGTCGGAAACTTCAAACACCATGTGGTGTAGGCCGCTACCGTCATCCGTGTCGCCGATATACATGCCAGGGCGCTTGCGTACGGCGTCGAGGCCCTTCAAAACCTTGATGCTGTCGGCACCATATTCATTCTGATTGGGGTTGGCTGCGCTGTCCGCAGAAGGGTTAAATTGCGGGGTTTCCGTTGTTTCTTCAGTCATTGTGGCACTGTAGGCCTAAAGCCTAAGAAGCCCAAGGAAAAGCGCCCTAAAGTCGTCATTTTTCCACAGCCTTTTCTGGTTGGCGATTATAGCAATTTTACCCCCAGCATCGCTGCCGAAAATTAGGCAATGAAACTTTTGCATATCGCGCTAAGTCTGCAAAGCAACCGGCGAACGGGAGAGTGGATTTTACATGCTTATCGATACCGAATTAGAAAAATCATTTGGTGATTTCGGCGCGCTCATTGGTGCTTGGGGCGAAGAAAAGCCTGATGCGCGGGCGCTTGCCGATAGCAGTTCCGAACTGTCGTGGCGCGAAGTTGCGCAAACGACAGCGCGCATAGCCGCAGTGCTACAGCGCGACGGCCTGCAGCGGGGTCAACCGGTTGCCATATTGGGGACCAGCAATATTCCTTATGCTTTGGTGTATCTTGCCGTTGTGCGCGCCGGGGGCTGTGCTGCACCATTGACCACATCGGCAACGCCCGCGCAGTTGGCCGCGATGTTCAAAGATTCCGGCGCGATGCATCTGTTCGTCGATGCCGCGAAACTGGCTGATCTTGAAGGGGTCGCGCTGGGCGATGTCAAAATCATCATGCTCGATAACGCCGTTGGCGACCATCTGGCGCTGACCGACTGGATGGCAGAGGAAGGCGCGCGTTTTGACGCGCCGCCGCCGGCTGCGACGGATCCGTTCAACATCATTTATTCGAGTGGCACCACAGGAACGCCCAAGGGTATTATCCATTCGCACGGCATGCGCTGGCACCAAATGGCAGGTGGCTTCAAGTCAATTTACAACCGGGACACGCGGTCGTTGGTCTCGACGCCTTTATATTCGAACACGACATTGGCGGTATTTCTGCCAACTATTTGTCATGGTGGTTTTGTCCGGATCATGGAGAAATTTGATGCTTTGGCCTATCTTGACCATGCGCAGATTGATCAGACCACGCACACCATGCTCGTGCCGGTGCAATATCAACGGCTCATGGCACATGCGGAATTTGATAGCTACGATCTCAGCAACTTCATTGTCAAATTCTGCACCAGCGCGCCCTTTGTCGCCGAATTGAAAGCGGACGTTTTGAAGCGTTGGCCCGGTGGACTGATCGAGATTTACGGCATGACCGAGGGTGGTGTTGTTTGTATGCTTCAAGCGCATCACCATCCCGACAAATTGCACACCGTGGGGCAGCCCGTTACGGGCCATGAACTGATTGTCTTAGACGAGGACGACAATCGCCTGCCCACCGGCTCCAAAGGCGTGCTTACTGGCCGGTCGCCTACCATGATGTCCGGTTATAAAAACCAACCAGAAAAAACACACGAGATGGAGTGGCGTGACGAAGAGGGCAATGTCTGGCTGAAAACTGGCGACATTGGCATTGTCGATGAAGATGGCTTTGTATCTATCGTGGGCCGCGCAAAGGATATGATCATATCCGGCGGCTTCAACATTTATCCGAAAGACCTTGAAGAATTGTTGGAGGCGCAGCCCGAAGTGGCCGAAGCTGCCGTGGTTGGCATGCCTTCAGACGCGTGGGGCGAAACGCCCGTTGGCTTTGTGCGGTTGACGGACGCGGCGGCATCGCCTGAGTCCATTCTTGCGCGTGTGAACGGGCAGCTTGGCAAGACGCAGCGGATTTCGGTGCTCTACACCATCGACGAAATGCCGCGCAGCCATATTGGCAAGTTGCTGAAAACCGACTTGCGCGCTTTGGCGGTTGAGAAGCAAAATGGAAGGTGAATTCGGCCCGGATCTTGCCGCCGTCATTTCTGTTCTGCAGACGGGAATTACGGTGGGAATTACGGTGACAGGTGCGTCATCCCCGAAATAGGTTTCGCTTGAAATGTAGGATTTGTTTTGAGATTCTGTGCGTCACGCCCTTATGTGTTGCGCGACTGGCTCTTTGAACCTGTTGAACCCCACCCCGGCTTTCGGACCCGGAAAGCCAACGTCGCAACGTTGCGGTAAGTTTACAGAAATACCGCGTTTTGCGTATATGTTTGTAAACTTAGGACTCCGATGACAATTGCGTCATCCCCGAAGTTATCGCTTCTCTGATATTCGTAAGGCAGGGTATATGGCACGTCTTCCGCTTATGGTCCTGACCCTAAGGAACGCAAGCAACGCAAGCCGATTTAGCGCTTAACCGCCTTTTTTGCCCAACTTGTGCACGCGCGCAACGACTTCGTCGCGAATATCGGGAGTCACAAACTTCCCGATTTCGCCGCCGTAAATTGCAATTTCCTTCACCAGCCGCGAGGCAATGGGCTGTAGGGATACGTCGGCCATTAAAAACAGCGTTTCGACGCGATCGTTCAACTGGCGGTTCATGCCCGTGAGTTGATATTCATATTCGAAATCCGTGACGCCGCGAATACCACGAATGACGGTGCTTGCACCTTGCGCTTCGGCAAAATCCATCAGCAATGAGTTGAACCCAACAACACGAATATGCGCCGAACCGATGCTGGCGACTTCGCGCTCGACCATCGCAATCCGCTCATCATCGGAAAACATTGGGGATTTGGCCGCATTTGTGGTTACGCCGATGATCAACTCATCCACCAGTTTCGCGCCGCGCCGGATGATATCCATATGGCCCAAGGTGATTGGGTCAAATGTGCCAGGATAAACGCCAATCCGGTGTGTCATCTAGCGATCCCTTTCGGTAATATAATTGGCAATGGCGCGCAAAAGATCAGCTTCGGCACCATAAGTCGACAGATGGTCATTGGCCTGCTGCACAAGCATTTCCGCTTGCTGCTTGGCGCGTTCGAGGCCCATGAGAGATACAAAGGTGCCTTTATTGGCCGCCGCGTCTTTTTGAAGCGCTTTGCCAGCCAGTTCTGGATCACCTTCAACATCCATGATGTCGTCGGCGATCTGAAAGGCGAGGCCAATGTCCCTTGCATATCCGCGCAAATGCGTTCGGCCTTCTGTCGGGATATGTCCTAATATTGCCCCCATTTCAACGCTGGCGGCAATCAGAGCACCCGTCTTCAGCGCTTGCAGGCGCATGATGGTTTGGAGGTCGAATGCGGATTTCTCGGCTTCGATATCCATCATCTGCCCACCGGCCATGCCTTCCGGGCCGCTTGCTAAAGCCAGTGTCGATACCAGTTCGCCGCGCACGAACGGGTCGCCATGCGTTTGCGGGTTCGCGAGTATCTCGAATGCCAAAGCATGAAGAGAATCTCCGGCCAGAACAGCAGTTGCGTCATCAAACGCGCGGTGCACGGTCGGCTTACCACGGCGCATGTCGTCGTCATCCATGCAGGGCAAGTCGTCATGCACCAGAGAGTAGACATGAATAGCTTCGACAGCCGTGCCAACGCGCAAAGCCACTGCACGATCCACATGGAACAGAGCCGCTGTCGCAGTCACAAGCAACGGCCGGAGGCGCTTGCCGCCGCCAATCGCGGCATAGCGCATGGCGGCATATAGGCGGTCCCGCGCGTCGCCGGGTAGCGTCAGAAGCGCATCAAATTCGTGATCAATGTCCGCCGCAATTTGCGCCAGTGAGTCCTGCAACAATGATGGTTTGGCAGCCATAATGTTCATCCGGCATCGAATGTTGTTGTACCTGTTGGCGACCCGTCTGGCCCTTGGACAATGGCCTCAATGCGCGCTTTCGCCGTATCAAGCCGTTGTTGGCACAAGGCCCGCAACGCATTGCCACGTTCGTACAAGGCGATGGATTCATCGAGCGGCGCCTCACCGCTTTCCAACTTATGGACGATGTCCTCAAGCGCCCGCAGCGCGGTTTCAAAATTCATATCGGCTATGTCTTGATTCATACACCTGCAATGACGCCCGACGCCGACGGGGTCAAGTGCTTCGCTTTGTCGCCATCGGTTGATGATGAGGGTTGTCAGTCCGGAAGTGTAAATCAGAATTGTCAGAAACGGGACGGCAGAACCAAAACGCGCCGAACGCTATGAACAGGATTTAAGGGATCGCGGGCAATTACACGCCAGACTTCAACAACCAGTCGTGAAAGATTTTAACAGCTCTCTGCTTCAGCGCGCGGGGACGGCACACGAAGTAATAGCTGTAGGGGCTTTCAACTTCTGTATCGAAAAGCCGCGTCAGGCGCGGGTCGCGCGCGTCGGAGAAGTGACTTCCGTGCATGATTGCAACGCCAAGACCATTTGCGGCAGCCTCCAGCATCAATGCGCCACTATCAAGACTATCGATCGCAGCCGGCTTCAGGCGGGGGACCCCCATCGCCTGCCGCCATGCGTCAAAAATCATAGGCATGTCACTATGGACCATGACCGTATGCTTTGCGAGGTCCTCAGGCTTTTCGACCTTATGCTCCTTTGCCCATTTTTCAGAGGCGATGGCGTAAACAAGATTGCGGTCCAAGCGGACACTGTAAAGCTTGGGGTCGACGTCTGCTGAAATGATGATAGCTGCGTCGACAACATCACCCAGCAGATTTTCGGCATGGCCAGATGTGTCCACATCGATATGAAGCTTCGGAAACGCCTTTCGCAATTCAGGCAGGCGCGGAATGAGCCTTTGCGAACCAAAAAGCGGCAAGAGGCCCAAGCGCAGGCGATACTCCCCGCCACGGCCGGCCAGCTCGTCAACCGCCTCTGCCATTGCGTCCATCGCTGGTTCAACGGCCGCCAGAAGTGCCTCACCATCCGCATTAATGACCATTGCTTGCGCGCGGCGGTCAAACAGGGATTTGCCAATGAAGTCTTCCAGCGCCTTGATGCGGCGGCTGAGCGCGGGCGGAGATAATGCGAGTTCGCTCGCGGCAGCTTTTGCCGAACCAAGCTTAGCGACGCGCAAAAACGCTTCCAACGAGCGTAGGGGGGGCAATCTGCGCATATCATCTCCTAACTTTGCCGCACTGCACCAAAAATTTCCTGTTCTCAGGATCGTACAAATGCCACGAAATTCAGCTTAAACGTATAAATAATGGTTGCATCATTTGCAACAGCTATTGCGCTGTTCGCACTTGCACAAAAAATGAAACTTAGCCATACAGATCGAGCCTTTTAGGCATCCTCTCCTAAAGACTTTTTCAGGGTCGGCTTCGGTCGGCCCTTTTTTTGTGCAAATTCAGCGCATCTATTATTCTCATGTCGCCACAGCTTTCTGCCAACTTTGCTGCAACAAAGGGAGTTTTGGCGCAGAGCCGTTGATGCCAACGATAGCCCCGTTCCCACATTCACAACAATACTGTCAAATATCTGGTGTGACCAACGCCTTTCGCCCCCAAATAATCAGGAACAATAATGATGCCGCGATGAGAATGAACGTCGCTGGCTCCCAATAATTGAATAACGCAACGCCAACGGCCGGGGCGACGATATATGCAGCACCGCTGATCGAAGCAATCTTTCCTGCAACGTCCCCTTGCTCGTGCCGTCCGACCGCCAAGGATGCGCCGGCAGTAAAGCCTGGCCGGAAAAGCCCAAAGCCAAGTGAGGCAATCGCAAAGCCCGTGCTGATGCCGTAAAAATCATAACTGAGACCGGTCAGGATGGTCCCGATTAAAGCGAGGATAGCGCCAATCAAAACGGAACTGCGCGCGGCAAGCGAGAGCATGGGGATCAGGCCCCATTGCGCCAGCAAGGTGGCCATAGCGCCGATCAGCATAACTGATCCACTCGCCTGCACCGCCTCCCATGGGCGGTCATGGAGCCCAAGCCGGTCACGCACAAGAAAACCTACAACGCCCAGCATGATGGCTTGTGCATGGCCGCCGATAAGCCCCGCAATGAGCCAGGACGCCATCCTTCCGTCGCGCCATGGCAGGCGGACCTCAGTTTTAGGTAACACTGACCCCAAAGCTTCGCCAGCAACCTCTTCATCGTCGGGCGCATTGATCGACGCCGAATTGGGATAAGCCGCAACGGCGCCGCGTGCCTCAAAACGTGGGGTGTCATTGGGCAGTTGAACATGCAACGCAATCAATACGGCCACACCAAAGGCCGCAAACATGATGAGCGGCCCAGCCAGACCGAAAGGTGGGAACAGAAAATAATGCGCGGTGGCAGGGCCAATAACGGTGCCAACGCCAAAAGACGAGGCAAGCATCGATAGCGCCTTGGTACGTTCTGCGCGTTCGGTCCGGGCGGCAACATATGCCTGAACGGCGGGTGGGGCAGCCGAACCGAAACCGCCGTAAAGGCTGCGGAATAACGCAAACAGGATGAACGTCACGACAGGGCCTATCAGGCCAGCCAGCCCAAGCCAAAGCACCAACCCACACATGCCCATCGACGCGACAAAGCCAATGATGCCAACACTCATCAGTTGTTTGCGGCCTCGGCGATCCGACAGGCGCGCCCATTTGGGCGCAGTGATAACCCACAATAACGCAGACCAGCTAAAGGCCAGACTTACCCACACGTCGGGCATATCCAATTCGCTGGCGATCGCGGGAAGGGCAGACTGCATCGCGGTATTGCCAGCCGCCGCGACAAGCATCACGAGGAACAGCACGACAACGCGGCTATTGGGGATAGCTTGAACCGCGCTCATGGCTTTTTCCAATCATAACTTCGCATCACTTGCGCGACATGCAGGCTGTAGTCCGAATACCACCGGTCACGCCCAGCATCGCGCATTGCGGCGTGCTCGGGATGATTACGCCATGCTTTTGCACTAGCCTCGTCTGTCCAATAGCTGACGGTGATTCCAAGTCCATCTGCGCCACGCACCGAATCCATACCAACATAGCCTTCTTGTCGTGCGGCGAGTTCATCCATCGTGGCGGCGGCCCTCGCGTAACCATCGGCGTCCAGCCCCGTGCGCTGTGCCACAAATATAACCGAAAGTGTGCCGCTGCCTAGCTTTGCCATGTCAGCGGCATAAGACTGATTTGATCTGCAATGCAAGATAGGTGGAACAGTTAGTTGGTAAGCGCGGTTGCACGAACTGTATCAATTTGTGAATGTGACTGTTTCGTGACAACTTCTCCCGGACCCATCCTATGATCTCTTCAAGATTGGCCAAAACGACGGTGCTGAACCGCTTGAAAAGCAGCGCAAGCCGCTTTTTGGGTCCATGGGGCGTTTTTCTTAAAGGCTTTATCAAACATCCAGTGATGGTTGGGTCAATCATCCCGTCATCGTCCTTCACCGTGAACAAAATGCTTGCGCCGGTTGACTGGGACAACACCAAATTATTTGTGGAATATGGTCCGGGCATTGGCACTTTCTGCCAACCCATTCTGGACCGCATGCGCCCCGATGCCACATTGCTGGTCATTGATCTGAACGAAGATTTTATTGAGTATCTGTGGTATAATGTCCGTGACAGCCGCTTTGTCGCTGTCCATGGTTCGGCGGCAGATGTGAACGCAATCATAAACAATCTCGGGTTTGCACATGCCGACTATATTCTCTCCGGCCTGCCCTTTTCGACGCTCCCCAATAATCTTGGCGCTGTGATCGCTGAGGAAACAGCGAAGGCGATCCGGCCCGGCGGGGCATTTCTGGTCTATCAGTTCCGTGCTCGTGCGCGTGATTTCATGATCCCGCATTTCCGTAAGATCGACAATGGCTATGCCTTATGGAATATATTGCCTTGCCATCTGTTCTGGGGCTGGAAAGAATGATTATTTATTGCGCATCAAACTGAATTTGATCCGCCGGCCAATGGTGTAATCCACCGAATTGACCAAGAAATAGGCAAGGGCCGACTTTATCCGGCTCCAAATAGTGTCCCGCCTCTTTAACAAAACCCGTGTCTGCTCCTCCGATTGGGAGACAAGCCCTTCAATCAATGCGCGCATATGTAACGCAAGGCCTGCGTCCTTGATGCGCACCATAATTTCCAGATTGATGAACATACTTCGGACATCCAGATTGGCCGAACCAATATAGACCGTGTCATCAATGACCATCAGCTTCATATGCAGTGGACGCGTTTGATATTCGAAAATCCGTGCCTTACGGCGCATCAGATAGCGGTAAAGCCCGCGCGCGGCGGCAATCGTTGCCCCATTATCGGTTTTTCCGGCCAATATGAGGCGCGACCCTTGGTTGCGCCTGGCTGTCTTGGCAAGGCGTCGCAATATGGTTTGGGACGGCGAAAAATAGGCGGAAACGATGTCAAATCTATTGCCCGTATCCAATGATCGCTTGAACGTGAGTGCCCATGGCGAAAGGCGGTTGGTTGGCCCACCCAACAGCCATTGTACTCGACCAATGCCCGGCCGCCATTGCCGGATGATATTGCGGATCTGCCGGAAGCTGACGTTGCCGCCGTTTGATGCGTGCGCCATATCCTCAAAATAATCGCTCAGCCGCTGCGCTTGGGGGCCAGACACGATTATGCCGAGATCTTCCCAGCTATCGTCACCTGCGCGCCCGAAATAGGGGTCGGCGATATTGAAACCTCCTACAAGCGCATAGGCGCCGTCGATGATCAGCATCTTTTGGTGATTGCGGATCAGGTAACCAAGGCCCTTGCGGGTGCTGAAACTGTGATAGTTGCCGCCAGCGTCAAGCAAAGCGTCAAAAAATCGATTGCTCACCTGGGTTGATCCAAAGCTGTCTATAATCAATTGCACGTGCACACCGCGTGTCGCCGCAGCAACGAGTGCGTCGCGCACTTCCCGACCGGTCTCATCGGCACAAAACATGTAGAAAAACATGTGTATCGATTTTTGCGCCACCGCGATAAGCTGCAAAACGGCGTTGAGCCGATCTTGCGGCTGATGAACCAAATGCAAATCATGGCCCGCAACCTGAAAGTGCGTTCCGGGGAACCCGGGCTTGCCTGATTGCACTGTCATGTTGCTAGCGATACCGCTTTGCGGAGCGCACGGCAAGCGGCCCGCCCTTTGCATTGACATTTTGGCCCATTATCTCTAGGCGCGACCAACTTCCCGAATATACGAAGAATCAGGAGCCAATATGGCACGCGTTACTGTTGAAGATTGCATCGACAAGATCACCAACCGGTTTGACCTTGTATTACTCGCCGCCGAACGTGCGCGTGAAATCTCTGGTGGCGCTGAACTGACCATTGATCGTGATCGTGATAAAAATCCGGTCGTTGCTTTGCGCGAAATCGCTGAGGAAACCGTTCGCCCTGACCAATTGAAAGAAGGCCTGGTGCAGTCGCTGCAGAAGGTTCAGGTTGATGAGGATGAAGAAGCGGATGAAGTCGGCTCGATCAGCCTGTCTGCAGAAGCCCTGCGTTTGACCGCCGCTGCGCCAGCGCGCGGTGCAGGCGTGCAGCGCGATTACGACCGGTAATTTTCACTCATCGGCATCTGTGAAACAGGCCCGGCTCGTCCGGGCCTTTTCTTTTGTGCCTTCAATCATTCTCGGTATCAGATGAAAGTATCCGCAGGCTAATTTTGCCACTTTCCAAAAATGGCGCGACGATGGCCGCCATTCGGCTTTGGCGCTCGGTTGCCATCGCGTGGTTGAAGAAGGTGTTGGCGATGACATCCGCAATTTGAAGCCCCGACCGGCGGTGACTGAGATCAAGCAATGCAGTACCGTAAGGACCAATCAAGTCTGCGATATCTTTGCGGATTAGGGCCAGCGTCTCGGGGCCATAGCGACCATCGTCAATGACCACTTGCACGCAAGGATTACTGCCTTTTATGATGTACGAAACGGCATCCTTAAGCAATCGCGCATAGATGTCGATGTCGTGTGCACCTCGGTCTTCCCCCGGATGGAGCGCGAGCGCGGAAATCGCGATGCTTATGGTTGCTGCCCAAGGCTTTTGACCAAGCAGCTCAAACAACAATGCGCGCTCTCCCAAGTCAATGCGGCTACCCTTTATTTCCCCAGATAGACGGGATATTTCGCAAAAGTGCGCCACAACCGCGTCAGCATCATCTTCTTCAATGGATATGGCAGCGAGTGTCATCACCCCACGCCCAACTCCGCCCGACTCATCGCAATAGATCGGCATGCGGACCGCTCCTCATATGATGTGAGGTTAGCAGGGAAAGCGGCGGATGACTATTTCGCGCCACGCATCTCGGACTGACTGAACCTGTCGGCGCTCTTTGGGGATTCGGCTGAATTCGCCAATGAACTGCTCGGCATTCATCCGGTATTTCTTGGGCGCGCAGAATAAAGGGGATCCTGCGGTGCGCGCGGCCTCATTCTCGGCTTTTACCGACTTCGCGGCTTCTTCAAAAACGCGGGCCATGGGCTTTAGGTCTTTTGCAAAGACGGCGCCTATGCCCCGTTTTTGCAGAGCAACCGCTTTTACAAAAAAAGTTTCAGCATCCATGGCGTGTGCAGGAACGGCGCATGACAATACGCCCATAACCACAAGCGCAGCATATTTCATTTCGCGACCTCCACCCTCTCCCCATGGGGGATAGTACGTTGAGGCCGCGAATAAAAGCTGGAAACCAGTGTCCTGACCCTAAGCGCCTTGCGGCGTTGCGCCTCCGACCGGCGCAGATTTGCCGCGTCCCGCCTTTGGTATGGCTGTACCCACCGTTGGAATGGACGAAGGTTTAACGACCTTGCCATCGTCACGTTCGAATTTGCCAGTTTCCAATAGCTGGTTGATTTCGTCGCCCGAGAGCGTTTCAAACTCCAGAAGTGCGTTGGCCAACAGGTGCAATTGTTCGTTATGCGTGGTCAGTAACTCTGTCGCCCGTTGATGTCCGCCCTCAACCAGCTTGCGGATTTCGGCATCGATCTTACGCGCTGTTTCGTCCGACATAGCCGACCGTTGCGACATGCCATAGCCAAGATAGCCTTCTTGACGCTCTTCATATTGGAGCGGGCCCATCGCATCCGACATGCCCCATTGGGTAACCATGTCGCGCGCAAGGCTGGTGGCGTATTGGATGTCGCTGGATGCGCCTGAACTGACTTTGTCATAGCCGAAGATTAATTCTTCGGCCACGCGTCCACCCATGGATACGGACAGGTTGGCGTGCATTTTGTCGCGATGATAGCTGTAATTATCCCGCTCGGGCAGACGCATGACCATACCCAAGGCGCGCCCACGGGGAATAATGGTTGCCTTGTGGATAGGGTCCGATGCGGCTTCATGAATCGACACGATTGCGTGGCCGGCCTCATGATAGGCAGTCATTTTCTTTTCATCTTCAGTCATGACCATCGACTTGCGTTCGGTGCCCATCATCACCTTGTCTTTGGCATCTTCGAATTCTTGCATGGCAACCAACCGCTTGCCACGACGTGCGGCCAACAAAGCAGCTTCATTCACAAGGTTCGCAAGATCGGCGCCGGAGAAGCCGGGCGTTCCGCGCGCGATCACGCGGCCATCAACGTCGGGCGCCAACGGCACTTTCTTCATGTGCACGGCTAGGATTTTGACGCGGCCGTCAATATCGGGGCGCGGCACAACTACCTGACGGTCGAAGCGGCCGGGACGCAAAAGGGCCGGGTCAAGGACATCAGGACGGTTGGTTGCGGCAACGATGATGATGCCTTCATTGGCTTCAAAACCGTCCATTTCGACCAACAACTGGTTCAAAGTCTGTTCGCGCTCGTCATTCTGATTGCCAAGGCCAGCGCCACGGCTGCGACCCACCGCATCGATTTCGTCGATAAAGACGATGCAGGGGGCGTTTTTCTTCGCCTGTTCAAACATGTCGCGCACGCGGCTTGCGCCAACGCCGACAAACATTTCGACAAAGTCAGAACCGGAGATGGAGAAGAAAGGCACGCCAGCCTCACCAGCGATCGCGCGGGCCAGCAATGTTTTACCTGTGCCTGGCGAACCAACTAGCAACGCGCCCTTGGGAATCTTACCACCAAGGCGGCTGAACTTAAGCGGGTCTTTCAAAAATTCGACGATTTCCTGAAGCTCTTCCCGGGCCTCATCAATGCCGGCCACGTCGTCGAAGGTTACTTTGCCATGCTTTTCAGTCAGCAATTTCGCCTTTGACTTGCCAAAACCCATGGCTCCGCCAGCTCCGCCGCCCTTTTGCATTTGTCTCAAAACGAAGAAAGCGATGCCAAGGATGAGCAAGAATGGAAGGGCTTGATATACAAGCAGGAGCAGCAGGCTTGGCTGCTCTGCTGTTTTGACTTCAATCACTACGCCTTTGTCCCTGAGCAGGGGGACAAGGCTGCTATCATTTGGTAGCGGCACTGTGGCGAACGTCTCGTCATTCTGCAATTTGCCGTTAATGCGCTCCGGCGCGATAGCTACGGACTTAACCTCGCCGGCCTCAACCTTATCGCGGAAAGACGAGTAGGTAATGCCGTTAGCCGGTGTGGATGACCCGCTGAACATTGAAGCCACAAGCAAAAGCGCGACAATGATCGCTGACCAAATGGCCAAGTTACGCAGCATCGGGTTGCCTTTGGGTTCTTGTTCGTCGTTCATTATCACTGCCTTATTCTGTGCCCGCGCTCAATACGTGGCGATATGCATCTAATGTAAGGGCGAATGCGTGAATGACAATATAGCGATTGGCAAAATTACAGCCTGTTTTCTCTTACCCGCGCCGGGGCGGCGCTTTGGAAAAACGCCAATCTGCGCCGCCTACGCATTTGATATTGCCAATCATGGCGGTCCGCGCATTTTCGAGCTCGGTTAACAAGTGGTCAATTGCGTCGCCACGCGGAGCAAGATTGACGTCCATCGTCCTGAGGCAGTGGATTAATAGCCGCCGCTTGAATTCACTGGGAAGGCCGTCGGCCGTGCAGATGATAACGTCATTTTGGTGGCTTACCCTCTGCGCGGCCAGCGTGTCTGTCATCCACACCAACGCATCGGATGCGTCGGCCAATGCGCTTACCGTGCGCAGCGCGCGGCTTGCAGTAAATGGATGCGGCGTGTTGGCCAGCCAGTTCCGCATCGCAACCCGGTCAAAATCGATGTTTGCGTTGCTGGGGTCGTTCACTGGTTGAATGCCAGTGCTGGAGCAGATGTCTATAAGTTCCGCTTTTGTGAATTCTAGTAGTGGCCGCACCACGCGTCCATTGCGGGCGCGAATGCCAGACAATCCATCGACGCCGCTTCCCCGCGCCAGTCGCATGAGCAGCGTTTCCAATTGGTCATCGGCATGATGTGCCGTGGCAATGTGTTGGCAATCTTGCGCATCTGCCGCACGTTCCAGCAACGCGTAACGGGCCGCGCGCGCCGATGACTGGATATTGCCTGATATTTTTTTGTCGGGTGTCAAAATGATATGCGGTACGCCGAGATTATGGCAGATTTCCCCAACAAACTGTGCTTCCTCTGCAGACTCTCGCCGTAATTGATGATCTACGGTTGCGGCAACCAATCTGCCGGGCAAAATTTGCTGCGCTAACAACAATAATGCCAGGCTATCGGGACCGCCCGACACTCCGCATAAAAACCGATCATCATCCGCACAATCTAGCCTGCGAAGTGCAGCTCTAAATCGGTCGAGAATGACTGGCGTCAGCGTTACTTGCACTTCGCCCTTGTTTTGCCGGATGTGATCCTTTCGGCCAAGCGGCCGGTCGCCGCATCTGGATACGCCCTTGCCAGTTCACCAAAAGCTTCGCATGCCTCGGGCGACTTCCCAAGGTCAGTCAAAGCTGATCCCAAGAAAAACAAGCTTTCGGGCGCTCGGTCACCGCGTGGATCAGCCTTATAATTGTCGTAGAAAACCTTCACCGCAGTCGCTGGTTTTTTGTCATCCAACCATGCCCGGCCAAGCAAATTGCGTGCGTAGCTTGCGCGTTTGTGCTTGGGAAATTTGGCCAAGGTTTCTTCAAGCGTTGCTTGCGATTCCGGATAGAATTTGGCCTCCCACAAGCGATAGCCATAATTGTAGCCATCCTCGAACGCATCCCCACTGGCGGGACGTTCGATTGTGGCAACCGCGGCGACGCGGGCGGGATTTGGCTTAGCGGAGGTGACAGGCTTTGTAGGAACTACGCCAGCTTTGGCTTTCGGCGCTGCCGCTGTGGGCGTTGCCGTTGGCACCACCGTTTCAACGGGCGGTGCTGGCTGGGTTGCTAGTCGGGTCTCGACGGCCTTCAGCCTGCCTTCAAGTCGGCGCATATCATTGCCTTGCAATTCGACCTGCCCGGTTAGGGTAGCAAGCTGCGCCTCTAATGCATCTACACGCGCGGTCATATCCACCGTTGTGGTGGTTGAACTGGTCGTCGTGCTTGGCGCTGTGGGTGACTGGATATCAGCTTCGACAAATTTGCCGGAACCATTTGGGAATACCTGCCGCTGAACCGCCCGCATTTCCTTCTCGAGTTTGCCCACGCGCCCGTCAATGGCCGCGTCCTGCGCCATTGTGGGTGCGCTAAGCGCGAACGCTGCGCCGATAAGAATAACGCGCCGAAAATACATTGGGTTACTTCCCTTTATTAAAATCGAATGGATAGCATAGCTTAGTGCAATCCCACGATAAAGCCCAACGCAGCATTTCGGTACAAAAAATTGAAATTTACCGAAATTTCGGACCGTAATGACTGGGCTTACTGATTTGGGGGTGGCGACCACAGATGTGCCGAGCGGAGGATATTGTTCGTCCATGCCGACATTCCCAGCGGTTTTATCATCATTCAGAGTGGCCACCGGCTTGAGCGCTGTTGCCTTGAATGCTGTAGTTAGTATGCGTAGCTTCTGAAAATCAGATAAGCGACCAAAACTAGCCCCGCAACTGCTGCGGCGGTCCATGCCAAGGTTTTGGAAGGAACACGCGCAGGGTCCGCTGGCTCGTAATTCTGCAGGGGTGCCTCATATCTTTTATGTCCGCCGATAGATAATTCGGCGCGTAGCGCATTCACTATCGCAATATCGTCGAGGGCGACCGCACGGGCGTAAGACCGAACAAAACCAACCGTATATGTATGTCCCGGCAACGCGCTGAATTCGGATCGCTCAATGGATTCCAGATGTCGCACGGGTACGCGTGTCTCGGTGGCGAGGTCAGACAAGCTCATGTCCATCCGCGCGCGCGCGGCCTTCAGTTCTTCACCTACAGTCATAGGCTCCGCTTCCACCTGAGGAATTTCGTCCACTGCAATCTCCACGACCCGCTCCCCCACATCTGCGTGCAGTCGCGGGGATAATGAGCACCAATTGAATAATGTCAATGTTAATTGGGGATAATCAGATAATTAAGGTACCTTTACTCATCCGATTTCAACGCCTTGACCAATTGCCCAACTCGTCAGTTCTTCACGCAAATTCTCTGTAGGATTGTTGAGCAACTCTTCCATTTTTGCGCGGATATCAAAATGGCTGGTTGAGCGGATCATCGCCTTGATAGGCCCAACGGCGGCTGGTGTGATCGACAATCTATGAATGCCAATGCCCATAAGGGCAAGCGCCTCAAGTGACCGTCCCCCCATTTCGCCGCATACCGCGACGTCGACGTCGTGGCCCTCAGTAGCTTTGACGACCCGCCGGATGAACCGCAGGATAGCGGGGCTCAGCCAGTCATAGCGTTCTGCCAAACGGGGATCAGCGCGATCCGCAGCAAAAAGAAACTGGGTCAGGTCGTTTGTGCCAATAGACAGAAAGTTAATCTTGGGCAGCAGGATGTCGAGCGTCTCAGCCAGAGCAGGGACCTCAAGCATCGCGCCATAACGGATTTTGTTAGGTAATATCTTTTTCTGCCGCCCTAGAAATTCAATCTGGCCGTCGAAAATGGCCTTGGCCGCATCAAATTCCCATGGCTCAGAGACCATCGGGAACATGACGTTGAGTGTGCGACCGGCCGCTGCCTCAATCAACGCGCGCGCTTGCGCCTTCATCAAGCCGGCATGATCAAGCGACAGCCGCAACGCACGCCAACCCAGCGCGGGATTTTCCTCTTGGTGCGTCTCATCCTTGAGGTAAGGAAGCGCCTTGTCTCCGCCGATATCCAGCGTGCGGAAAATCACTGGCTTGTCGCCAGCCGCGTCTAAAACGTCGCGGTAAAAGCGCTGCTGCCGCTCGCGTTGGGGTAAGGTTGCCGAAATCAGAAACTGGAACTCGGTCCGGAAAAGGCCAACGCCTTCCGCGCCGGTTGTCGCCAAAGCCGACATGTCATCGCGCAAGCCAGCGTTAATCATTAGCGTAACCGGCACTCCGTCTTTAGTGACAGATGCTTCATCACGCATCGCGGCATAGCGCGCCTTTTTCTTTTGCCGATCAACAAGATCATGTTGAAATATCTCTTCTGTCGCAGACGAAGGGCGCACGATAACGCTTTTGTCGTCAGCGTTCAGCAACAGCATGTCGCCGTCGCGCACCTTGTGGCGAATGCCGCGCACCCGGCCAAGAACCGGAATGCCCATGGCACGTGCCACGATCACCACATGTGCGGTAAGCGAGCCTTCTTCTAAGACCACACCGCGCAGGCGCCTTTTATCATATTCCAGCAATTCTGCGGGACCCAAATTGCGCGCGATCAGGATGGAATCCTTTTTCAGCCCCAGCTGCGCGGCGGTGCTCATCTGCCCGGAAACGATGCGCAGTAAACGGTTCGACAGGTCCTCCAGATCGTGCATGCGATCGGCAAGCAGCGCGTCGTCAATCTGCCGCATGCGCATACGCGTGCGTTGCTGAACCCGTTCAATTGCGGCTTCGGCGGTTAGGCCGCTGTCAATGGCTTCGTTAATCCGACGGCTCCAGCCTTCGTCATAAGCGAACATTTTGTAGGTCGCGATGACCTCTTCATGTTCTCCGCCTGTGCCAAAATCTATCTGGCTCGCCATGCGGTCGATTTGCTCACGCATTTTATCGAAGGCGGAATAGACACGCTGGCGCTCGGCTTCGATATCCTCGGCAACGGTATGCTCGATGCGGACATGTGGCTGGTGAAAAATAGCGACGCCAGCCGCCGCACCTTTAACTAGCGTTAATCCTGTGAGGCTAATCGTGCCGGTCTCATTGCCGTCCCGGCCAGTTGGTTCGTCAATTAGGTCGGCGTTGGCAATCAGTTCCGACAACACCATGGCAACGGTTTGCAGCGCCTCAATCTCAATCTCTTCATATTTACGCGGCTCGACATGCTGGACCGCGAGCACGCCGACGGCCCGTTCGGAACGGACAATTGGCACGCCTGCAAAACTGTGGAAGCGTTCTTCACCCGTTTCCGGTACGTACCGGAAATTCGGATGCGCTGCCGCCTCATCCAGGTTCAGTGTTTCGACATTTTCAGCAATTGTCCCAACGAGACCTTCGCCCAAACCCAAGCGCGTAATGTGCACGGCAGCTTGGTTCAACCCGCGCGTCGCAAACAGCTCAAGTGCGCCATCGCGCAATAAGTAAATTGAACATACTTCGCTTGAAAGCGCTTCGCCGATGATGTTGACCACATGATTCAGCTTACCCTGTGCATGGTTTTTCGAGGCCATCACCTCGTGCAAACCTGTCAGGATATTGCGGGCAGAACGGGTAGCGCTTTCCATAGACCTCGCTTAGCAGAGACCGAGAGGGCAAGCGATACCCCGTCTGAAATTATTCGTAGTCAACCAGTTGATGCCGATTCATGCAGTATAACGTCTTTAAGATGTAGCTTTTGTTTTTTTAGATCGAGAACGGTTCGGCTGTCGGGGAACGGCCTGTTTTCTTCGCGCTCCAGTTTTTGCTCCAGTTCGGCATGCTTGTTACGAAGCGCGGACAGATGATTATTATGCACATCATTCTCCTTCAGTCTGAGACTCGGCGATCTGACCACGGAGTAAATCACGAATTGTGATTGGAGTCTTGCCGATAATTATTGTCGGGGCGCGGGCTAAACCCAGATTTCGGCCAAGTGACCGTTTTTTTAACGATGACTTGTTCGCCGCAGTCTGTGTAGAAAGGCGTATGAACGACGATGGCTATCAGCAGCAACTAGAACAACTGAAGATTGAGCATCGCGATCTCGACGACGCCATTCGCGCGCTCACAGCCCAGACGGTGATCGACCAACTCCAGATCGCGCGACTGAAGAAGAAAAAGCTGATTTTGAAGGATCAGATCATGCGTCTGGAAGATCAATTGGTGCCTGATATCATTGCTTAAATTACAGGAACGAGAGTTTCCCTCCTGTTAAGCATCAAATTGCAGGCTGGCGAGACGGGCATATAATCCGCCTGCGGCGCTCAGCGTTACATGGTCGCCCTCTTCAACAATCCTGCCCTGGTCCATCACGATGATACGGTCGGCGGAACGCACGGTTGCCAGCCGGTGCGCAATCACGATTGTGGTGCGGCCGACCATCAGTCGCTCCAGCGCATCTTGCACCAATTTCTCGCTTTCGGCGTCCAACGCGCTCGTGGCCTCATCAAGCAACAAGATCGGCGAATCGCGCAACAAGGCACGGGCAATTGCTAGCCGTTGCCGCTGGCCGCCCGAAAGCCGCGCGCCGCCCTCGCCGAGATAGGTTTCCAGTCCCTCGGGTAGCTCACTTAGGAAACCCGCTGCGTTTGCTTTTTCCGCTGCCGCCCAGATCGCCTCGTCGCTCGCGTCCCATTGGCCGTAACGCAGATTGTCACGCGCGGAGGCCGCGAACAATACGGTGTCTTGCGGCACTAGCGATATCCGGCGTCGGAATTCTGCGGGGTCTGCGCTAGTCAGGGAAACACCGTCAATGCGCACGGTGCCGATTTCAGGGTCGTAAAAACGTTCCGCCAGTTGGAATAAAGTTGATTTGCCTGCGCCCGATGGCCCGACAACAGCAACCGTTTCCCCCGGCGATACTTTTAGGCTGAAATCGTCGAGCGCCGCGATCTCAGGCCGTGTGGGATAGCGGAAGCGGACATGTTGGAATTCCAACTGCCCGCGCGCTGGCGGCATAATAACTGGGTTAGCAGGGGGCGCAATTTCGGGCACTTCGTTTAGCAATTCGGCGAGCCGCGATGCTGCGCCCGATGCGCGCACAAGGTCGCCATATACTTCGGTCAGCGCACCAAATGACCCCGCGACCAATGCCCCATACAGGACGACTGCGAACAAAGTTCCGGAGGATATGACGCCTTCCTTCACTTGGTCGGTGCCTTCCCAAACGAGCAACGTGATGCCGCCGAATATCAAAGCCATTACAAGTGCAGTCAGAAACGCCCGCAACCGGATACGTTTTTTCGCGGCATTGAACGTGCCTTCTACGGCATCGGCAAAACGCACGCCTTCGCGGCTTTCCTGTCCAAAGGCCTGAACGATCTTGATCGCGCCAAGCGCTTCTGAAATGATCGTGCCGACGCTGGCGACATTATCTTGGCTATTGCGCGATGCCTTTTCCAGTCGCCGTCCCAGAAATACAATTGGCAAAACGACCACCGGGATGCCCGCGAGTAACCATATGGTCAGGCTTGGAGCGAGGCCGAAGAGCAAGGTAACGCCGCCCACGCCAATAAAGATATTGCGCAATGCAACGGACACGGTGGTGCCGACAATCTGTTCGATAATCGCGGTATCAGCGGTCATGCGGCTGGCGATTTCTCCGGGACGATTTTCTTCGAAAAAGCGCGGAGCCAAACGCAATAGATTTTGTTGCACCGCAACACGAATATCACCCACCACGCGCTCGCCTAGCCAGCTGACGAAGTAAAAACGGAATGCCGTCGAAATGCCGATGACAACCACGATGCCCAACAGCAAATAGAAATAGGGCGCAGGATCGCCGCCATTTTTGACAAAGCCTTCATCGATAATCAGGCGCAGGCCATAAGGGATGGCAAGTGTCGACGCCGCTGCTGCAATCAGCGCGAGCAGGGCATAAGTGATCTGGCGCGGATAGCGGATCGTGAAATGCCCTATCATGCGCAAACTGCCAAAGTTAAGCTTGGGCTTGGCGGGAGCCGCTTCTTCGGATGGCGTTATGGCCTGCGTTTCGGAAATATCGTTTGTCATCGCGCTCGCCTAGCAGTGCGCCGGACGGGTAACAATCCGCCACGGAGAATGTAAACGCTTTTCCTATGGTGCAATGCACAATAAATGCGTAAAGCCACCTACAACTGCGGCAGAATATTGCCGATACAAATTTTAAAGGCCTGAACATGCTGTACACCGGATATGACCTTCAACGCGGCTGGCTTGCGGGCGCAGGCTGGGTTGCGCAAAAGCAGTCGGAATGGCTCAGCGCGCTGCCTTCGCCGTTCAATTATGGCGGAATGGCTCCGGTTGCGGCTTCCGCATTGGAAGTCTTTGCCCATTCGGTTCTGCCGCGTGGAAAGCCAGCGTTCGGATTGAACGAAGTTGTCATCGACGGCCAAACTTTGGTGGTTCAGGAAGAAAATCTTGCGCGTAAGCCATTCGGCCAGTTGAAGCGTTTCGCCTATGAAGGCAGCAGCGATAAGCCACGGCTTCTCATCTGCGCGCCGATGTCCGGGCACTTTGCGACGCTCTTGCGCGGCACAGTCGAGCGCATGATAGTCACGCATGACGTCTACATCACCGACTGGAAAGACGCGCGCGATGTGCCGTTGACGGGTGGCGGGTTCGACCTTGAAACCTATATCGATTATCTGATCGAGTGGCTTGAGTTTCTCGGCCCAGATGCAGGCGGGCGCGGCGCGCATATGCTGGCCGTCTGCCAGCCGTCGGTCCCGGCTTATGCCGCTGCGGCGGTTATGAGCGCAAAGGATCATCCACTGCGTCCGCGCACATTGACGATGATGGGCGGCCCCATTGATACGCGCGAGGCGCCGACCGTTGTGAACAACCACGCGACTCAGCGTCCGCATGAATGGTTCGTGCAAAATGTGATTGCGACTGTGCCGCCTTATTACAAGGGTGCTGGCCGCCGCGTATATCCGGGTTTTCTGCAGCTTTCGGGCTTTATGTCGATGAACTTGGGCAACCATATGATGAGCCATTGGTCGATGTTCTCCGACCTTGTGAAAGGCGATGGGGAAAGTGCCGATCGGCATAAGGAATTTTACGATGAATATCGCGCGGTTTGCGACATGACGGCGGAATTCTATCTGCAAACCGTTGATACGGTGTTCCAGCGTCATTTGCTGCCAAAGGGCGAATTCAACTATCGCGGTAAGCTGGTTGATCCTGCGGCTATCACCGATATCGGTTTGCTGGCGATTGAGGGCGAACGCGATGATATCAGCGGATTGGGCCAGACACAGGCCGCGTTGAACATTGCGACAAGCCTGCCTGCGGCGTTGAAGAAATATCATATGGCGCCAGAAGTCGGCCATTATGGCATTTTCAACGGCAGCAAATGGCGCGAAAAAATTGCGCCGATTGTCGAAGACTGGATATCCAGCCACAATTGAGCGGTGCAATTTTCCCCGTTGTTCGGACCTGCGTAATAGCGTTTTGGGTAGCACCGATTCCTGCGGGTTTTCAGCGATGACCCTGCACAATAAAGTCAGCATCGAACGCTGCGCCAATATAATCTCACGCAGAGGCGCAGAGAGCGCAGAGGCGCGAAGAAGATGTTGGCCAGATCCGTCATAGTGCAAAGCTATTTCGGGGATGACGCACTTGTCACCGTAATTCCAGCACCTAAAAACCTCAATAGATGCAACATCACAACGTCGAAAATCACACCTTTAATTCCGGCTTAGAGCCGTGATGCGCAGCTTGCTATAATTTAGTGCACTTTCACCGTAATTTCGTAATTCCCCGTAATTCCTAACCCGAAGTCAGACTGGTTTGCACTGGTGGCCGGATCGGTCGTACCCCCCGCAGCCAACCGAAATAACCAACTAGAACAGCCGCTAACATCCCCGTTAAGACAGTGATCTCCGGAGAAAGCATGGCGTAGAATTGAAACAGTGTATGCAACAATGGAGTGGATGGTGCAAACCACATCATGATGGTTTGCGCCGCCATGAACGCTGAGGCCACTAACCAAGGCGCGCCATGCTTGCGATCCATAAAGTAGAGGGTCATTGCAAAGAGGATTGCCAAGCCGTTACTAATTGAGATGACGTCGATCACAGCCATTGGCCCTTCACTGCCAATAAAGTTCATCCAAGGGAATGCCTGCTCCATCAACCGGCTAAATGGAGATTCAAACAGGATTAGCGGGGTCGCAAGCATATACCCTGCATGCAACCGAATGTTTCTTCGATGTCGCAACGCTTGGTAAAAAAGCGTTAGATATGCTGCAATCGCGATGAACATGCCGATGCCGAATGATGGCCCAAGCAACATGACGAACGGACTTTCTTGAGCCGCGTATCCCGCCGCGGTCACGTTAATTATCATGACAAAACCAGCAATAAGAAGCGGGAAAAGACCAAGACTCGCCAATCCCGCTAGTTTATGAAAAGCGTTGTGACGTCCGTGTATTGACGCGCTTTGGAGGATCAGCAGCAGGAGCCAGATCGTCGCTGAAAATGCATGTGCATGAAACGCAAATGGAACTGCACCTGCTATGCTAAAGTAGCTTTTCCAAAAGCCCGCTAAGATAACGGCCAGCACGAAGACCACATAATAATGTCCGTATTTATAAGGCATCGGAATCTTCCCCCGAAAATTACGTGGCGTGACCTTTTTAAAGAATTACATCTCATTCTGAGTCAAAAAAAAGTGGTAAAATAACGTAAATTTTTATTACATATCTGAGGCGGGCCGTCATCCTCCCACTTCGTGACCCTGAACTTGTTTCACCTTCGGTGACTGTCGTTCCAGAGTCCATCTTGCAGCATGCCGAGAGCTAGAAAGGATAAATGTACCCTTGAACGAAGTGACCATCGGTCAAACAAGTTCAGGATGACGCCTTATGGGGTGAGGGAGTTGGATCAACGCCTATTTCGGGGACAACGCAATTGTCCCCGGCTTAGGTCCTGTCCCCGGCCTAAATCCTCTAACCGCTTACAAGGTAACGCGCGCAACCTTGTCTTTGGCGTCCTGCTTCGGGTCGATACCCATCAGCATCTTTATGCCAGCAACCATGCTGGATGCATCAATCCAGATTTCGGCATTTTCGGGGTCAAACCGGATAAGGGCGACTTCCGGGTCGTCCTTGCCACCTGTATACCAAGCGGCAACGAAGCGGTTCCATAAACGGTCAATGGTCGCCTGATCGGTGGATTGCGATAGATTGCCGTGCACCGTGGCCCATATATCATTCCCCTTGGATGCGAAGTGCGCCATCGCACGGGCACCTGCACCCACATCTTGATACAGGCTGCCGGAACGCGCGGTGAAGAACCAGATTGGCCCGTCATAATGGCCATCGTTGAAGTGGGCGTCCTCCAATTGCGCGGTCATTGGACGCGCATGGCCGTCTTTGCCTTCGGCTAGGCCCAAAAACATGGTCCGGTCCGATTTGAGTGACGTCCAGAATTTTTCTTTGATGTCCGTATCGTGCGTCATTTTTTCACTCCTTGTTGGAAGTGAAGCAAACGAGCGATAGCCGCGCCTGTTCCGGTGGGGACGCCACTTAATGCGGCGGATCAGCTTTATAACGCGTCAAGATACTCAATATCGGATGCGCCCGCGAGGCATGGGCCAAGCTTGGGTCCTGCGGCCTTGAAATAGGCGCTGGCGCCATGTGCGGTCAGTGCGTCTTGATCGACATATTGCTCAAGCACTTTGTACACTTGCGGGTTGGACCGTGACCGAGTGAGCGTATAAAATACGTTCCCCGGTTCATTGGCCCGAACCGCTGCAGCGAGTTCTGCAAAAACAGCCTCAAAATCTTCATTCTTGCCTTCGGCAACGGTCAATGTTGCGATTACACCAATGGCGGACATGCGGCTGTTCCTTATTTTCTTATGTGCGATTAAAAGATTTCGAACAGGCCAGCGGCGCCCATTCCGCCGCCAACGCACATGGTGACGACACCATATTTCGCACCGCGACGCTTGCCTTCGATCAAGGCATGGCCGGTGCAGCGCGCGCCCGTCATACCATAAGGATGGCCAATCGAAATCGACCCGCCATTGACGTTCAGCAACTCGTTTGGAATGCCCAATTTGTCGCGGCAATATAGGACTTGCACAGCAAATGCTTCGTTCAATTCCCAGATGCCGATATCGTCCATCTTCAGGCCAAAACGCTGCAGCAATTTGGGGATTGCGAATACAGGACCAATGCCCATTTCGTCTGGCTCTGTCCCGGCTACCGCCATGCCGACATAACGGCCAAGCGGGTTGAGCCCCTTTTTCTCGGCCAGCTTTGCTTCCATCAAGATGGAGGCGGAAGAACCGTCGGACAACTGGCTTGCATTGCCGGCGGTGATCGTCATATCGGGGCCAAGCACGGGCTGAAGCGATTGCAAACCGGCCAACTGCGTATCGGCGCGATTGCCTTCGTCCTTGGATATGGTCACTTCTTTCTGGCTGACTTCGCCCGTTTCCTTGTTCACGACGTTCATCATCGTGGTTACGGGAACGATTTCCGCATCAAAATAGCCAGCGGCTTGCGCGGCGGCGGTGCGTTGCTGCGATTGCAGGGCATATTCGTCCATCGCATCGCGGCTGACATTGTAACGCTTGGCCACGACTTCAGCGGTCTGCAGCATCGGCATGTAAATCGAATTATGCAGGGCAACCAATTCAGGGTCGGCCTGAACGCGCATTTCCTTAGTTTGCACCAGCGAGATGGATTCTTGACCACCAGCGGCCATCACATCGATATTGTCGACGATGATTTGCTTTGCTGCAGTTGCGATGGACATCAGGCCGGAAGAACATTGGCGATCCATGGTCATGCCCGAAACAGAAATCGGCAGGCCAGCGCGCAATGCAACCTGACGGGCAAGATTTCCGCCCTGTGTGCCTTGCTGCAGCGCGGAGCCCCAAAGGACGTCATCAATTTCGCCGCCTTCAATGCCAGCGCGCTCCACAGCGGCCTTCAACGAATAGCTGCCGAGCGTCGCGCCAAGCGTTGCGTTAAATCCGCCGCGATAGGCTTTGCCAATGGCGGTACGGGCGG
Organism: Sphingorhabdus sp. EL138; assembly: GCF_945890115.1. Taxonomy (GTDB): domain Bacteria; phylum Pseudomonadota; class Alphaproteobacteria; order Sphingomonadales; family Sphingomonadaceae; genus Sphingorhabdus_B. The sequence goes on along the minus strand of NZ_CAMDCK010000003.1, from coordinate 114,132 downwards.
TTGATACGATTACTGCGTCACGCATGGTAATGGTTCCTTGAATTGAAAATTATACGAAAAACTGGCTGATCCATTCAGCCTGAAGTGCTGGTTTGTCTTCACCCTCAATCTCGACGGTGAACTCAAGCGTCTGCTGCCATTGGCCAGGGCGCTTTTCAACGAGTTCAAGAAGTTTGAAATGTCCGCGCACGCGCTTGCCCGAACGAACAGGGGAGAGAAAACGGGTTTTGTTGCCACCATAATTGACGCCCATTTTGACGCCCGCCACCTTGGGGCAATCGGACTTGGCGCTCATCACCGGGAACAAAGACAAGGTCAAAAAGCCATGGGCAATGGTGCCGCCGAACGGCGTCTGCTTGGCCAATTCTTCGTTGATGTGAATGAATTGATGATCGCCTGTTGCATCGGCAAATTTGTTGATCATGTCCTGATCCACCAAAATCCATTCCGATACGCCGATATTTTCGCCGACTTTGGTTGCGAATTCAGCGGGGGTAATTGCGGTCATATGGAGTCTCCTGCTTCCTAATATCGTCTCACCGTGGCGGTTTCAAACGCGCAATACAAGCCCCGCCTGTTTGCCGTTACGGCATGCTTGCGGCTCTTTGACCTCTCAGCTGCGAATCAGCTTTTTGAACGTGCCTTGGCTGTTTTGGGCGGCGCGGCATAAGGCATCACCATCGTGCCATCGGGTGCAGCGGTGAAAGTCGTCTGCGTGGGATAAGCAAAAGCTATGCCTTCGCGGGCGAAGCTATCGATAATCGCAATGCCAATATCGTGGCGCGCCTGAAACATCTCTTCGACATCATCGCTTTCAATGTCGAACACCAGATGGAAATCGAGCGAGCTTGGGGCAAAATTGTTGAATCCGGCGCGGATGAATTGCGCGCCATTGGCCTCAACCGCTGCACGCAGAATGTCGGGCACACGCCGGGCAAGGGCAGGGGGTGTTTGATAGACAAGCGTCAGGACAAAAGTGACCCGCCGATACAAGGTCAGGGTGTTGTTGGTAATTTCCTTTTCCAGCAATTTGCTGTTGGAAATAATCTTCTCTTCCCCTGTCAGCGCACGCAGTCGCGTGCTTTTCATGCCGATGACTTCAACCCGCGCTATCGTATTGTCATAGGACACTGTGTCGCCGCGCCGGAACGGCTTGTCGAAAATGATCGAGATGGCCGCAAACAGGTCGGAGAAAATACCTTGCGCGGCCAAGCCAATCGCAATGCCGCCAACGCCAAGGCCGGCCACGAGACCCGTGACGTTAACACCCAGATTGTCGAGCACGACAATGGCCGCGACAGCAAATAAGACGAAGCTGACGAGCAGGCGAATGAGGACCATCGCGCTTTGCAAGGTATCATGTTCATGAATGCCTTCGCCTGCGCGCCGCTCAATCAAGCCCAAGATGATTTCGCGCAGCCAGATGGCGACTTGAATGACAATAGCTATGGTGAACAAGATATCGACGGTCTGGGTCAGTGCCGCTGGCGCATTGGCCATCTGGTTGACCAATTCTATCGCCACCATGACGCGGAAAAATTTGCTCGTCCGTGCCAAGGTGCGGGCGATGATCGATTTCAAATGTGCCCGGTGCTCGCTGGCGCGCGCGATATTTGCGGCAATTCTTTTCAGCCAGCTCAGCGCCACAAACACGATGAGTGCCGCCACCACGGCAATGCCCAGTTCAACATAATTGGTCTGCACCCAGATGGTCAGGGCGTGCCAATAGCTTTGCAGATGCGCGCCAATGGCCTCTGGGGCGATGCGCGCTAAGGTCGGTGCGGTTTGTGTGGTCATGCCCCTTGTGTACGGTCGATGACGACGGTGCACAAGTTCTGCGGTACATCAACTATCCAGCAACAAAGCATCGATGATCAAGCAGTGCGCGCCTTTGACCACCATCGCCTGCGTTACCGCAATGTCGGCGACGATCTGGTGGGGCAAATCAAATTCATGTTCTGACAACATCTGCGATAGCGCCTCCGCGTTGTCGTGCCATGCGCCATCCTGCATCTGCACCGACAGGCAAAGTTGCGTGCCAGAAAAAGTGAGGCTGTGCCATGGCCGTTCGTGCAATATGCTGATGTCGGCCGCAGGGATGAGCGCGCGCAAGGCGTGTATAAGCGCCCCCTTTTGTGTCCGCATGTTCATATGCCTTTCCTGCCGTGGGTGTGTTGGCCATAATTGGACATGAACTGCCGCAGTTTTGTCTCCATTTCGGGTCTAATTTCCCGCCCCATGCGGATATCCAGCACAAGCCGTGGATCCCCAGCCGCCAAGCGCCCAAATTTGGTGGGTGGCAGGTCTTGTTCCCGAAGAAATCTCTCAATAAGGCGCGTGATGTGCATGTTGTCTCCTCCACGTTCGACCCGGATTGGCTTGCCCGAATCAGTAAGAACAAATATAGAACAAGGTGTTAGGATAAATCCTACAAGTCTAGGAAATTTCCAACCGAACCGGAGGGATCAAAATGGGGGAAGACCCAAGGGCTGCTTTGGCGCGCTTGATTGCAGAAAATGCTGAAGATTTTGCGGGGCTATCGAAACTGGTGGGCCGTAATCCCACTTATATTCAACAATTTATCAAACGCGGATCCCCCAAAAAACTGCCAGAGACGGAGCGCGGGATATTGGCGCGATATTTTGGTGTGGACGAAAGCGTCCTGGGTGGGCCGGACGCGGGTGCGACCAGAAACGGGATCCGGCTTATTCCCAAGCTTGCGGTCGGCGCATCGGCGGGGGCCGGTGCGATTGCGAGTAGCGAAACGCTCGCTGGTAAAATCGGTTTTGACGAAAAATGGTTGCGGAAGCAGGGGTTGGATCCGGCAAAGCTGTCATTGATTCAGGTAGAGGGTGATTCGATGTCGCCCACGTTGAACCATGGCGATGACATCATGGTCGACAACCGTGCGGCGGCGGGGCCGTTGCGCGACGGCATTCATGTCATCCGGCTGGAGGATGCGTTGATGGTCAAACGGCTGGCCAGCCGACCAAAAGGGCGCTTGTCGGTGTTATCGGACAATCCTGCCTATCCCGGTTGGCCAGATGTGGACGGCGCTGCCATCGCCATCATCGGCAGGGTTGTTTGGGCAGGGCGGCGGCTTTGAAGGCTTGCCTCCGCTGCGCGCATGCGGCACATGAATAGATATGTCAGATGTTACATCCACGCCCAATATGACCCCGCCGTTAAAGGCCGCGATCATTCCCGTCACCCCATTGCAGCAGAATTGCACGCTGTTTTGGTGCACGCAAACGAACAAGGGCGCTTTGGTTGACCCCGGCGGTGACCTCGACAAGTTAAAGGCTGCGGTGGCGCAAACGGGTGTCGAGCTGGAAAAATTATTGGTGACGCACGGCCATCTCGACCATTGCGGGCAAGCAGGGATGCTGGCGCAAGAATTGGGCCTGAAGATTGAAGGCCCGCATGAGGACGACCGTTTCTGGATCGATAAGCTCGACGATGACGGCGCGCGTTATGGCATGGAGGCGCATAGTTTTGAGCCTGACCGCTGGTTGGTCGACGGCGACACTGTAACCGTCGGCAATCTGACGCTTGATGTTATTCACTGCCCCGGCCACACGCCCGGACATGTCATTTTCCATCATCAACCCAGCCGTCTGGCGATTGTGGGCGATGTTCTGTTTCAAGGGTCGATTGGTCGCACCGATTTCCCACGCGGCAATCATGCCGACTTAATCAACGCGATCACGACGAAGTTGTGGCCATTGGGGGATGATGTCACCTTCATCCCCGGCCATGGCCCAACCAGCCAATTTGGCTATGAACGCAAGCACAACGCCTTTGTCGCAGACGATGTGCTGAGGGCGAGACCCTAACGGCTCGGTAAACAGGGTTCAGTTAAAGAACCGCTGCGTATACGTTCCACAAGGCCCAACCAGCAAGGCCAAGCAAGGTAATCATGGTGGTCAGCGTGCCGACCATACGGCCCTTGCCAAGTGCTCCGCCATCCATGCCCAGGCCATGGGCGAAACGCCCGATGATATAGACGAGGCCAAGGCCCCAAAGCCAATTATTGGTTCCGCTTGTCGCTTCGAGTGCGGCAATCAGGATCAAGATGAACGGCGCGCTTTCCACGAAGTTCGCGTGCGCGCGCATCCGGCGGATGACAAATTCATTGCCGCCATCGCCAACCGAGACGCTCTCCTTGGTGCGCGCTTGACCGCAACGGATCATCAGCCAGATATTCACCAATGCGGCCCCTGCGGCTATTGTCAGGGTGACGGGTAAACTTAACATATATTCTCTCCCAGTTTGTGCTGACGTCCTTCGGATTTGACCCATTTTGTCCATTGCCGCGTTGGCAAGCTTGGACTTAGAACCACTAAGCCCTGCGCTTGCCGCCTTGCATTGAACAGTATGGCTTCAAACCACGAAGGTACATTTAAGTGGTCCTAACCCTAACTGCTATCTCTCGGCTTGCAAAGCACCGAAAAACAAGTATATCGCGCCGCTCACACAGACATGTGCGGATGAATGAGGCCGATTCTGGCGATTACTTGCCACGACCATCTCTTTCGCCTAGCATGGCCTAGAACTTATTGATTTTGAAATGGAACAGGTGCCGAAATGGCTGTCCCCAAAAGAAAAACATCCCCTTCGAAGCGCGGCATGCGCCGTAGCCATGATTCGCTTAAGGTTGCTGCGTACCAAGAATGCGCCAATTGCGGCGAACTAAAGCGTCCACATCATCTGTGCGATGCGTGCGGCCATTATAATGGCCGCGAAGTGGTAGCAGTCGCCTAATCCTGTTCAAGGAGAATAGCTGGTGTCGATGAAACCGCGTATCGCCATTGACGCGATGGGCGGCGATGAAGGCGTCGCGGTGATGGTCGCAGGCGCGGCTTTGGCACGGCACCGGCATGCAAACTTCCAATTCTTATTGGTAGGTGACGAAACGCAGATTAAATCTGCGCTTGTTAAGCATCCCAATCTGCGCGCTGCCTCCGAAATCCTGCATAGCGATATTGTCATTACCGCCGATGACAAGGTTAGCGCCGCCTTGCGCAAGGCCAAGACCAGTTCCATGGGCATGGCCATCAATGCCGTGAAGTCTGGCCATGCCAGCGCCGCCGTGAGCGGCGGCAATACCGGCGCCTTAATGGCCACCGCCAAACTTGCCCTGCGCACGATGCCCGGCATCGACCGGCCAGCACTTTCCGCCTTGCTGCCAACGCTTGAAGACACAGATGTGGTGATGCTCGATTTGGGCGCAAACACCGAGTGTGAGGCGAAAAACCTTGTCCAGTTTGCCATCATGGGTGCGGCCTATTCGCGTATCATCTTCGGCTTTGACCGCCCGCGTGTCCGCTTGTTGAATATCGGTACCGAGGAAATGAAGGGCACCGATCAACTGCGGGACGCGGCGCAGCATTTACGCGATGCAACCGCCCTGCATATGGATTTTCAAGGCTTTGTTGAGGCCGACAAGATTAACCGCGGCGAATGCGATGTTGTGGTCTGCGATGGTTTCACGGGCAACATCGCGTTGAAATCGATCGAAGGCACGGCCCGTTTCGTAACCGATCTTTTGCGCCGGGCGTTCACCAGCTCCATCCGTTCGAAATTCGGATTTCTGGTTTCGCGTCCCGCCACCGAATTGCTGCGGCATCATCTTGACCCCAATAATCATAATGGCGCGGTGTTCCTGGGGTTGAATGGTGTGGTCGTCAAAAGCCATGGCAGCGCCAACATCAAGGGCGTGGCCCATGCCGTCGAGGTGGCTGCCAGATTGGTTGAAGAAGATATCACGGCGCGCATCACGCAAGATCTTGCGCGGATACAGGCCGCGTGACCGAAGTCGCTCTTCGTGCCGTTATCAAGGGCACTGGGTCGGCGCTTCCACGCAACCGCGTGTCGAACGCAGATCTGGCCAATAAGGTCGATACGACCGACGAATGGATTACCGAGCGGACAGGTATAAAGTTCCGGCACATTGCCGAGCCTGATGAAACAACCTCCAGCCTCGCAATCGAAGCATCGCGCCGGGCGCTGGACGCGGCTGGCATGTCGGCCTGTGACATTGATCTGATCATTTTGGCGACCGCAACGCCCGACCAGACATTTCCTGCTTCTGCCACCATTGTGCAACATGCGCTTGGCTGCAATGGCGGCGTTGCCTTTGATGTGGCAGCGGTGTGCTCGGGCTTCCTCTATGCCTTTTCCGTCGCGGAAAGCATGATCCGCGCAGGGTCCGCCCATAATGCATTGGTCATCGGGGCCGAAACCTTTAGCCGCATATTGGACTGGGAAGACCGCACGACTTGCGTATTATTTGGCGACGGCGCTGGCGCGGTTGTGTTGTCAGGCGAAGTGGGAACGCGCGGCGCGCTGGCGACCAAATTGCATGCCGATGGCCAACATAATGCATTATTATATGTCGATGGCGGTCCATCCACGACGGGCACCGTCGGCAAATTGCGGATGAAGGGACGCGAGGTGTTCCGCCATGCCGTGACCAATCTCACCAATGTATTGCATGAGGTGCTGGCCGCGACAGAATTGACGCCAGCCGATATCGATTGGGTCGTTCCGCATCAGGCAAATGCCCGGATTATTGAGGCAACGGCCAAGAAGCTGGCGCTCGATCCCAGCAAAGTTGTCCTCACCGTTGATCAGCATGCAAATACATCGGCAGCGTCGGTTCCATTGGCCTTAGATGTCGCGGTGCGCGATGGCCGGATCAAAATAGGGGACATTGTTGTTTTGGAAGCAATGGGTGGTGGATTCACCTGGGGCGCATCCATCATACGGATGTAGATTTCCGATAACATCACTATTTTACAAATTGAAATTCTAATGTATGGTCTTATTTTACCAATACAAGTCGAGGTCCGGAGACGAATATGGCTGAAGCAGGAACATTAACACGTGCCGATTTGGCCGAGATGCTTAACCGTCAAATCGGTTTGTCGCGCGCGGACGCCGCCGCGATGGTCGAATCAATACTTAACCATATGACCACTGCTTTACTGAATGGTGACAATGTCAAAATTTCTGGTTTTGGCACCTTTGTTCTTCGGGACAAATCCGAGCGTATCGGACGCAACCCGAAAACGGGTGTGGAAGTGCCAATCACGCCGCGCCGGGTTCTTACATTCCGTGCAAGCCAAGGCATGCGTCAAAAGGTTAAATAACTTTCATGCGTGAAAAATCGGCCGATGCCTTCCGTAATATTGGTGAAATGGCAGAGGCTTTGGGCGTTCGCACCCATGTATTGCGTTATTGGGAAGAACAATTTCCCATGTTGAAGCCGCTTACGCGGGCGGGTGGCCGGCGGCTATATCGCCCCGAAGATGTGGCCCTGCTGCTCAGCATCCACCGCTTATTATATGAAGAAGGCTATACCGTGAAGGGCGCGCGCCGTTTTCTGACGGAAGGCGGGGCACAGCCGGCGCCTGCGCAGGCACCTACGCCAGCGCCCATGCAATCGCCCGTTGCGGCGTTTGACTTTGGCCCTTTGCAGGCGGTGCGCGACCGACTGGCGTCTGCTTTGGCGGCGGCCTAATCCATATTCTGGGCGTAGACCAAGTCGCGGAATGGCACTGGGCCGACCATGAAGACCGTTTCACCAATCGCCGCAAAGCCGGCCCGTTCGTAAAAGCCAATGGCGCGGACATTTTTTTCGTAGACGGACAGCAATAGGCGTTGTGCCAGGCGTTTTTCGGCCACTGCAAAAACCCGCTCTAACAGGTCTTTGCCGTTACCACTGCCTTGCCAAGGTGCCAGCAAATAGATGCGTTTCAGTTCGATGTCGCCATCTTGCTGCAACGCAGGATGGGACGGCGGCGTGACCATGGCATAGCCGACAGGCGCGCCAAGCGGGGTTTCGCCCAGCAAGATATCATAAGCCGGATCGCGGAGCGCGGAAGCATAATATTCGGCGCTATGTGCGTGCCGCAGATGTTCCATCATCGCTTGGCCGGGATGGTCAAAGGCGAAAGTTGTCATGAAAGTCGCCGCACCCAAATACGCGAGCGCTTCGGCATCACCGGCATCGGCCGTGCGCCACAAAATGGGTGTCATTCGTCCTCGGGTCCGAGTTCGGGGTCGAGATCACGGGGCCGGATGAAGTGCGTGAGCTGCCCACATTTGCGATCAACATCGGCCCAACGCGTGATGTTCAACGCCAACCGCGCAATGGCGGCTGTGGGATATTTCTCCCACACCAAATCGCGTAAAGGGGAACTGCCATCATCGGGGCAAATGTCGAACACAAGATCCTCTAGCCCCGGATTATGCCCGACCATCAAAAGATTTTTATGTTCGTCGGCCTGATCGCGCAGCACGTCCATCAACGTCGCAGAGGACGCCAGATAAATACGGCGGTCCCAATTGGGCTCCATGCGTCCGCCGGTGCCCTTTACAAATTGATCAATGGTATCAATCACGCGCACGGCGGGACTTGCAACCACATGGTCAAAGGTCAAACCATTGCGTTTTACCCAGACGCCCATGGTGATCGCCGCCCTTTCGCCGCGCTTATTAAGCGGACGGTCAAAGTCGCGCGGGACGGCGTCATCCCAACTCGATTTGGCATGGCGGAACAAGGTAAGGGTGAAGGTCAAATCGGGTTGCTCGCTTCCAACGTGTCTATTGTGTCCTGCCGTAAATTTGTGTCAGACGAAAGACCTGATTTCACAGAATTCACCGCTTCCTCCAACGTCACCCGGCGAATGGGTGTGCCCGGCGGGAATGCGGACAGCAGCCGGCTTGGTACCGCCGATGACAGCAGCACAAAATGGCCTTTGTCCTTGGCGCTGCGGATCAGGCGGCCAAAGGCCTGCGCCATTTTTGCGCGGATGATGCGGTCATCATATTCCATACCGCCATGTTTCAAACGCCGCGCGCGGTGTAATATGTCAGGGCGGGGCCACGGAATTTGCTCCATGACCACCATCCGCAGCGAATGGCCAGGAACGTCCACCCCGTCGCGCAGGGCGTCGGTGCCAAGCAAGCTTGCATGGGGGTCATCGCGGAATATGTCGACCAGTGTTCCGGTATCAATGGGGTCCACATGTTGCGCATATAAAGGCAGACCGTCGCGGGCCAAGCGGTCGGCGATGCGCGCATAAGTAGAACGCAAGCGCCGTATCGCGGTAAATAGGCCGAGCACGCCGCCGCCGGACGCGGTGATCAACGCGGCATAAGCCCCGGCCAAGGCGGCCGCATCGCCCTTTTTAATGTCGGTGACGATCAGGACTTCGGCCTGCGCTTTATAGTCAAACGGGCTGATCGCCGAAAAATGCGTCGCTGGCTTATCCAGATGACTTGCCCCGGTCCGCGCCTCGGCATTTTGCCAGTCGCCGCCACTGCGCAAGGTTGCTGAGGTGGCCAGCACGCCATGGCTTGGCTTCAGCACGATTTCCGCCACGGGTTTCATGGGGTCGAGCCATCGGCGGTGCATGCCAATATCCATTTCGCGCCCTTCAAACCGGTCAATCGCCAGCCAGTCGACATATTCGGGGTCAACAGGGCCAACGGCGCGCGCCAACATCGATATCCAGGCGCGCAATGTGTCGATGCGCCAGCTTAGGCCTGCGGTTGCCCCTTCCACGCGTGCACGGGCGCTGCCATCGAGCCAATCGGGCGGGTCGGCTATCATCGCCTCCAATCGCTGCCCCAGCACCGTCAGCGGCCTTGCCAGAGCTTCTAGGGCGGTTGCGGCATCGGCGGCGGCGTCAATGACGCGCGGGTCAGGGTCGGCAAGCTCGGTCTCCAGCCCATAGCCGCTTTCGGTCGCATTGCTTTCGTCGCGGGCAAATACCATCGCGCGGATCGCGGCCAATAATCGTTCGATTGGCCCGGACGGCATGCCCTCGGCCAAACGCGCAAGCCATCCGTCGCCGGGCAAAGCCTCAGCAGCGACGCGCGCCATTTCAATGGCCAAGCCGCCCTCTTCATCATAAGACGCAACATCGGCCAGCCGCGCCGAAAGCCCGCGCCGCCGCCCGCGCGCTTTGCCTTCGGGACCAATGACCCAGCGGCGCAACTCAATCGTTTCTTGACCCGTCAGCGCGGCGGCAAACATGGAATCAGCGGCATCAAACAGATGATGACCTTCATCAAAAATGATCCGGCTTGGCCGGTTCTGTTCGTCCCGTCCGCGCGCGGCGTTGACCATCATCAAAGCGTGATTGGCGATAACGAGTTCGGCCTGCACCGACGACCGCGCAGCGCGTTCAATGAAGCATTTTTTATAATGCGGGCATCCGGCATAAATGCATTCGCCGCGCCGGTCGGTCAAAGCGGTAGAGCCATTGCGCCGGAACAAGGTCGGCAACCAGCCGGGCAAATCGCCGCCGATCATATCACCATCATGCGAATAAGCCGCCCAGCGCGCGACCAAATGCGCAAGGATGGCCGCACGTCCGGCAAAGCCGCCTTGCAAGGCATCCTCCAGATTCAGAAGGCACAGATAATTTTCGCGCCCCTTGCGGACCACGACCTTGGATTTGAATGTTGCATGTTCGGGGTAAATGCGCTTTGCCTCGCGCACCAATTGCCGTTGCAGCGCCTTGGTAAAGGTGGAAATCCACACTGTGCCATCGGCGGCGGTCGCCCACAGGCTGGCAGGGGCCAGATAACCCAGCGTCTTGCCAATACCCGTGCCAGCCTCCGCCAGCAGCATATGCGGTTCGCCCTTGCCCTTGCGCGGCGCGAAAATGTCCGCCGCCGCTTGCGCAAAATCGCGCTGGCCCTGCCGCGTTTCTGCAGAGCCGCCGACCAAAGATGCCAAGCGTTCTTGCACGGCATCGGCCTGTAACGTCACGACGCGGGGCGGGGTGCGCGGTGCGGCTTCCTCCCATTCGGGCAAGCGGCTGAACAGCCAGCGTTCAGGGCGCTCGGGCTTTTTGAGTGCGGCCAGCACCAGATTGGCCCATGGCCAACGCAGCCGCATCAACGCTTGCGCCGAATCCCACGCGCCTTCGCGTTCGGCCCAATCTGGGTCGCCGAGCACCGACAGCAACTTGCGCGTGGCGCGCAGTAAGAACAACGGAACCTCTTGGTCTGTTGCGGGCGCTGGCAAGTCTAAGGTCTTCGCCAGTCCCTTCGGCGTCGGCACGGCAAAGCGCGCCGGATAGACAAAGGCATATAGCTCCAGAAGGTCTAGCCCTGACAAATCGGGATAGCCAAGCCTTTGTGCGACCAAGGGCGCATTCAGCATGACCATCGGCGTTTCCGCCGCGCGGCCCGCCGCCTCGCCTTTGCTTATGGTTTGCAGATGCCCGTCGCTGTTGCCCATCCAAATACCGGCATGGCTTGCATGGAGCGCAGGAAAGGCTAGTGGAGTTTCCATCAGCCCTGATAGGCGTATTTGGAACGAAAGAGCAACATGTGACTGACCACCGGGACATAGCATTGGCATCAAAAGCCTGGCCTTATGAAGAGGCGCGGCGTTTGCTGAAACGCTATCCCCATGGCAAGGCCGATGGTCAGGCGATTGTCTTCGAATGTGGCTATGGCCCGTCGGGCTTGCCGCATATCGGCACCTTTAACGAAGTGCTGCGCACGACGATGGTGCGCAATGCGTTCCAGACCCTGTCCGATGCGCCGTCGCGCTTGATCGAATTTTCGGACGATATGGATGGCCTGCGCAAGGTGCCGGACAATGTGCCCAACCAAGCAATGCTCGCCGAACATTTGGGCAAGCCCTTGTCGCGCATCCCCGATCCGTTTGAAAAGTTCGAAAGCTTTGCCGCGCATAATAATGCGATGCTGCGCGATTTTCTGGACCAGTTTGGTTTTGAATATGAATTCATCTCCTCATCGTCGCAATATGAAAGCGGCGCGTTTGACGATGCCTTGAAAAATGTGCTGCGCAATTATCAGGGCATAATGGACATCATGTTGCCGACGTTGCGCAAGGAACGGGCCGCGACCTATTCGCCGATATTGCCGATCAGCGCAAAGAGCGGCGTTGTGCTTCAGGTGCCGGTTGAGGTTATCGATGCCGAGGCTGGCCTTATCCGTTTCGATGATGATGGCGACATGGTCACGCAATCGGTTCTGGGCGGCCAGTCAAAGCTACAATGGAAGGTCGACTGGGCGATGCGCTGGGTCGCGTTGGGCGTCGATTATGAAATGTATGGCAAGGATTTGACCGACAGCGGCGTGCAGTCGGGCAAAATCGCGCGCGTACTGGGCGGACGGCCGCCCGAAAGCCTGATTTACGAAATGTTCCTCGATGAAAAGGGCGAGAAGATTTCCAAGTCCAAGGGCAATGGCCTCGCGCTGGAGGATTGGTTGAAATATGGCACCGAAAACAGCGTTGCCTTTTACGCTTTTCGCGAACCCAAAAGCGCCAAGCAACTGCATTTGGGCGTCGTGCCAAAGGCTGTGGACGAATATTTCCAGTTCCGCGCGCAATGGCATGACCAACCCATTGAAAAGCGGCTGGGCAACCCTGTGCACCATGTCCACAATGGCCAAGTGCCGACGGGGCAGCCGCCAGTGACATTCGGCCTGTTGCTCAACCTTGTCGGCGTGATGGGGGCAGGCGCCACCGAGGCGCAGGTTTGGGCCTATCTTGGCAATTATGCCCATAATGTCTCGCCGGAAAACGCGCCGGAACTGGCCGAATTGATCCCGATTGCGCTTGCCTATAACCGCGATTTCGTCGCGCCGACGCTGCACAAGCGTAAGCCCGAAGGCGTCGAGATTGCGGCCTTGCAAACATTGGACGCGCGGCTGGCGCAATTGCCCGCCGATGCCAGCGCCGAGGATATTCAGAATATCGTCTATGAAATCGGCAAAGAGGGCGGATTTGAAAATCTGCGCGACTGGTTCAAGGCCTTGTACGAAACGCTTTTGGGTTCAAGCGCCGGACCGCGCATGGGCAGCTTCATTGCGCTTTATGGCTTGGCCAATAGCCGCGAGCTCATCGCCGAGGCGCTTGCATAAAAAAGACCCGCGCCATTCGGATGGAACATTGCAGGAGTGTTGACATGAAAGAACGGCCTTCCGTCGAAAAACTGGCGATTGATCTGCTTGGAAAGTCGCTGGACGAGTTGGAGACGGAAGAGGCCAAGGTGCTGCACCATATTCACCATGCGCAGCGCACCAGCCGTGATGTCGGCGATATTGTCGATGAACAGTCGACCTTTGGTGAGCGGCTGTCTGACAAGGTTGCGGCGGTGGGTGGATCATGGAAATTCATCATGGTCTTTGCCGCTGTCTTGTTGGGCTGGATGCTTTTGAACTCGCAGATATTGGGCAAATTGGGCACGCCATTTGACCCCTATCCGTTCATCTTTCTCAACTTGATGCTGTCAACGGTGGCGGCGATTCAAGCGCCCATCATCATGATGAGCCAAAATCGCCAGTCAGCCAAAGACCGCATCGCCGCCGCGCATGATTATGAAGTCAATTTGCGCGCCGAGTTAGAAATCCTGAGCTTGCATGCAAAAATCGACGCGTTGCTGGACATCATCGACCGGCAAAGCGCACGTGCGCCCTCGGTCAGTTGACGGCTTGCGCCAGAACATCCCGATAATGGGGTGATAGCGTCATCTTGGGATGATAGCCGCCGCTTCCCAGCAGGCGATGGGTCGCCGCCAGATTATAGCAGGGCACACCCATGAACAGATGATGCTCGCTGTGATAATTGACCCAATAAGGCGCGACCGTCGCACGGGCGATCAGGCCCGCATAAGTGGTCCGCGCATGGGTGAACGGGTCGCCGCTGCCCGTCGGGGTGCAGGCATGTTCGGCGATGTTACGGATGCGCAGGAATAATTGAAAACTCGTGGCCAGCGCCGCCAGCCAAAGCAGAAACGGCGTCCAGCCCCAGACGAGCAAAGATATCGTCAGCAATATGGCTTGTAAGGCTAAAAACCGGCCTACCGTGTGCGCGGTTGGGCTTGCCCCGCGCAACGCGCCTGCAAATTGCGCCCGGCGTTGCTTGTAAAATGTCTGTCCTGTCAGATCGCGGATAAACTTGCGACGCAGGCTATCGCGGCTGGTGGGGAAGGGGGCGGATAAAGAAAGGTCGGGGTCTTCGGGCTGCTGCGTATATTTATGGTGCGTCAAATGATAGGTGCGATAGGCGAATAAATCGCTGCCCGTCGCTGCGCCCGTCGGCCATTGACCGAGCCAGTTGTTGGTCTTGCGGTTGGGGTGCAGCAAACCATGCGCGCCATCATGCATCAGGATCGAAAGCCCCAATTGCCGCCCGCCCAATATCGCCAGCACCACAGGCGTTGCCAATAATCCGGCCAACCAGTGATAGTCCCATGCCGCTGCGCCGCCAAAGGCCGCAAGCGCAACCACCATCCAACCATGCAGCACAAGCCAGATGCCGCGCCAACGCGACAGGCGGGTAATGGCGCGCCAGTCCTCTGCCGCGAAAACGTCGCGCGGGTTGGCGGCCTTTACCGCTGGCATGATGCGTCATTTTTCATAGGGATAGCATAAAGCTTCACTGGCCCGAACGCAAATGCGTTACGTCACTGCCGGTGCAACAAAATTGGCCATTCTTGCCTGCGCCTTGCGCGATTCACGAAAGCTGAAAATCGGCCAATCATGCAGCATGCCCGCATGCTCGATAAGCTCCATCGAAGGCAGCTTGGCCTTTAACGCCCGCGAGTCTGTTACCAATATGTCGTCGCCGCCGGCAAAGGCGAGAATAGGTGGTAATCCGTCCCAATTGCCGAAAATCGGGCTGCATCTTGGGTCATCGCGGGGCAGGTCGCCCGCATACAGCATGCCGCCTGCGGAAATGCCGCTGATGGTCAGGATGCCGTCGCGTGGTTCCGTTTTCAACTGGTCGGGATGCGCGGGGTCAAGGTTGAGCCAAGGGCAAATGAGCAACAGGCTAGCGGGCAAAGCCTGCCCCGCATCGCGCGCCATGTGCGCCAACGCAGCGGTCAGGCCGCCACCTGCAGAGTCGCCGCCCATGACAAAGGCGGTGTCACCCATCTCCGCCAGATAGGCGGTATAATAATCCATCGCCCAATTGGTGATATAAGCGGCCGTATTTTCCGGCGCGAGCGGATAGAGCGGCGCGGTCACGGACCAGCCATGTTGCGCCGCCATGCGCGATAGAAATTTCCAATGAATGTCGGTTGCCGGATACACATAGCCGCCGCCATGCCAGAACAGGATATGCGCCGACGGCGCGCGGCCCTTGGGCGCAAGGTGCCACACAGGACGGCCCTGAAATTCGCTGTGCCGCATATCGACGTCGGCATGCGCTTTTGGTGATGGCAAGGGCCCGGAACGGACCTTTGCAATATTCTTTTCAAATTGCGGCCCACCGCTGAACATCCGGCGATAATAACCCGTGCTGCGCAGGACAAAACCAGCAAATCTGGCGGCAAAACTTGGCATAAATAATTTCCCCCTGACAGGCGGGCTATAGCAACATGCCACACCAATCAAGCGCATGCGCTTATTTTGACGCTGATATCCACTCGTCGATTTTCTTTTCAAGGACCGTCAGCGGCAACGCGCCTGTGTTCAAAACCTGATTATGGAATTCGCGCACGTCGAATTTTTTGCCAAATTGCGCCTTGGCCTTGTCCTTCAGGCGCATGATGGTCAGCGCCCCGATTTTATACGCCAAGGCTTGCGTTGGAATGGCGATATAGCGTTCCACCTCTGCGGTTGCATCGGTTTTGCCCATGTCGCTATTGGCGAGCATATAATCTATGGCCTGTTCGCGGGTCCAACCCTTGCTGTGCAGGCCAGTGTCGACCACAAGCCGCATGGCGCGCAGCATTTCGTCCGACAAGGTGCCGAAGCGTTGATAGGGGTCTTTGAACAGGCCCATGTCATAGCCCAAGGTTTCCGAATAGAGCGCCCAGCCCTCCACATAAGCGGTGTTGCCGCCAAAGCGCATGAAGGCGGGCAATTTTTCATTTTCCTGCGCGATGCTGATCTGGAAATGGTGCCCGGGCGCACCTTCGTGCAGATAGAGCGTCGTCATGCCAGGCGTCGTGCGGCTTGGCAGGTCATAAGCGTTGAAATAAAATGTGCCGGGGCGTGAACCGTCGGGCGTGCCGGACTGATAGCTGCCGCCAGCTTCATATTTTTCGCGAAATTCTTCATAAGGTTTGATCTCAAGCGGCGCCTTGGGAAGATATTTGAACTGCGTCGAAATCTGTCCATCGACAATCTTGCCAATGTCATAATAGCCTTGGGTCAAGGCATCACGGCTGGCGAGTTTGAATTTTGGATCCGAGCGCAAATGTTCAAAAAACTCCGACAAAGTGCCTTTGAAGCCGACTTCCTTGCGGATCGTTTCCATGCCCGATGTGATCCGCGCGACTTCGGATAATCCGAGATTGTGGACGTCGTCGGCCTTTAACGGCAAAGTCGTCGTTTGCTCGATCATATATTGATATAGGCCTTCGCCGCCCTTCATCGCCGATAGGCCGACCTGTTCGCGCGCCAAGGGCAAATAGCTGTCGCGCAGAAAATCGCGCAGGCGGGCATTGGCGGGGTAGAGGCCGTTTTCGATGATATCCCGATATTCAGCCGTGAGCCGCGCCTTGTCGGCATCGCTGAAACCGTCTGGGAATTTCAGGACTGGCCCATAATATGGCGATTCTTCGGTCTTTTGCGCAAGCTGCGTATTCAATTGATCGACGACATTCGTGATCGTCATCTTCGTTTCAAACACGCCCGTCGCCATGCCCTGACGGAAACGGTCAATCGACCGATCCATGAGTATAATGAATTCCTTATGGCGTTTCAGGTTATTGTCATAATCCTGCACGGTCTTGAAGGGCGCTGCGCCCTGTCCGCTGGCAAAGGTCGGGTAGAAAGTGTGAAAACCGAAAAAGTGATTGAGCGGACGGACGACGGTCAGGTCCATAATCTCTTTGGATAAGCCCTTGAGCGCATCCGTCTGGTTCTGTTTGAACACGTCATAAGCGATCTTGTCGGTCGCGTTCAGCCGGTTACGGTCTATGCTTTTCAAGCCCTCCAAATTGGCTTCGGCGGCTTTGCGTTCATTGGCGAAATAGGCATCGGAGATGAAATCGCCAAAACGGTCGGCATAGCGCATGTCGCCCCGGAACATCGCGTTCAACGGGTTACGCTGCAGGCTGGCCTCATCATCGGCAGCGAATAACGCAGCCAGTCGCTGGCTTTCGGTCGCGGCGGTTTCTGTCGGGGCTATCTGCGCCTGCGCGACCACTGGCGACAGCAAGGCAGCGCAGCTCAGCAGAAGGATATGGTGCTTCATATTCATGGGATATTCTCCGACAATATTTCAAATGCACTTAAGGGGGTGCATTATGGGAATGGCGCTTGCTGTCGGCGTCCTGCTGGCTAAGCGCAATATGGTTTCGACAGACGACAATAAGCGGGGGGCAAAAGATGCGCGA
The DNA here is from genome assembly GCF_945890115.1 of Sphingorhabdus sp. EL138. Classification (GTDB taxonomy): domain Bacteria; phylum Pseudomonadota; class Alphaproteobacteria; order Sphingomonadales; family Sphingomonadaceae; genus Sphingorhabdus_B. The sequence continues at coordinate 96,781 of NZ_CAMDCK010000003.1, read as the reverse complement.
TGCCTTTTACGACATTTTGGGTGTCGTAAGCTCCAGCCAGTCATTTTGTCGGTACCATTTGGTGATGATATGCTTCACCCCGCGAATGACCGGCGTGCCGGTATGCAATGTTTTATAGTTGAGCGTCCCGTCCGGCTTCACATTGTTCCACATCAGCATCATGCCGGCTTGCGGACGAATCCCCAGCCCCAGATGCGGGAATTCGGTCGCGCCGCCCTCTTTGGGTTCGTTCAAAAAGATCATCGCGGTCCAACTGCGCTGCCCGCCGCTCGGGCCTTCGTGGACCCAATAGCTTTGGTCTGGGTGGAAAAAATCGTGATGCGCTTTAAACTCTTGCCCGACTTGGTAACGCTGCCCCTGCATGGTTTCGGCATAATCATTGTCGATGCCCAAAACATCGCTCATCCGCGCTTCGACTTTGGCGATGAACGCGTCCCACCGGTTAAGATGGCAACTGTAACTGGTGCGAAAGCCCGCTTGCTCCGTGCCTGCATATAAGGTGGAGGGTACGGCATCGGCATCAATTTTCGCACGCAATGTCTTGCAGTCTTTGGCGCTTAAAAACCCTTGATAGATATATAATTGTGCATCGGCATGTTCGACCTGCTGCACCAGCGGATTGGCATCCAACCTTTTGGTGACATGCGTCCCAATCCGCGCCAGCTTGGCGGGATCATTATTGGGATCAAATTCTTTGGTGGGCGTATCTGTCTGCATAGGATCACCGAATCACGGAATGATGCGTCCTCTTACCATGACCCATTCCGCCGTTTCGAGGGTGCGAATATTATTGAGCGGATTTTCATTCACCGCCACCAGATCAGCCGAATAGCCAACCGCAATGCGGCCAATTTCATTTTCCAGCCCAAGCGTTTTGGCGGCAATCGTGGTGGCGCTGGCCAATGCCTCGGTCGGGGTCATTCCTGCGTTCACCAACAAGGCAAATTCGCCGCCATTGCGGCCATGTTCAAACACCCCAGCGTCGGTGCCAAAGGCGACAGTGACGCCCATGGCCCTTGCGCGGCGGACCTGACGGCCAGCAGCCTCAACCGCTTGTTTGGCCTTCACCTCGACTGTGGGGGTGTAAATGCCCTTGCCCAGACGGGCGCGCACGCCCTCCAGCGCCATCAGCGTTGGAACCAAAGCCGTGCCCTTGGCCTTCATCATCTTCAACGCCGCCTCATCGGCAAATGTGCCATGTTCGATGGAATCAATGCCCGCGGCGGATGCCGCCTCAATGCCGCGCGCGCCATGGGCATGCGCCATGACCTTTAGCCCAAGCGAATGGGCGGTGTTGGTGATGGATAGCATTTCTTCGCTCGTGAAATGCGCTTCCAGTCCGCGGCCCTGTTGCGACAAGACGCCGCCCGTCGCCGTAATCTTGATGACGTCCGCACCTGCGCGCGACGATTTGCGCACTTTTTCTGCGCATTCAATAGGCCCTGTGCAGGTGTAGCCCGATTCCAACGTGGCAATGACGTCGTTGCGGAAGCCAGACACATCAGCATGGCCGCCGACAATGGATAAAGCGGGGCCAGCGGCGATGATGCGCGGGCCAATGATGCGGCCTTCTGCGGTGCCACGGCGCAGGACAAAAGCGGTATTTTGTGCAGAGCCTGCCTCACGCACCGTCGTGAAGCCTGCTTTGACCGTCAACGCCGCGTTCTTCACGCCCATGACCACGCCCCATTCATCGGGGTTCACCGCCTCGTCACGATAATCATCGCCGGGGTCGCCAGTTAAATGGACATGGAGGTCAATGAGGCCGGGGACCAATGTCTTGGTCGACAGGTCAACGACTTTGTCCGCCTGAAACGGGTTGTTGATGCCTTTGGCAATGTCTTTAATCCGCCCGTCTTCGACTAAGATAACGGCTGGCCCAACGGGGCCTGTCGCGGCATCGGGGATGAGGTTGCCAACGATGATAGCTTGCGTCGCGGCGGACGCGGGCGCGACCAATGACACAGCGGCGCTTGCAAATAATAGACAACGTAACATCAAAACCTCTCCTGTGTTCATAGCGGAGAGTTTGGTCAGCTTGGGCCAATGTTACAAGCAAAAAAGCCCGGACGTTGAAGTCCGAGCCTTTTCGTTTTTATAGGCTTACCAGAAGAAGTCGCGAATGACGTCAACCACACGGCCGTTGCGCACATCGACCAAAAGGACATCGTCATAATAACGCACCCAACGGTAGCTGCCATAAGCGGCTGGCAAACGATATTGCCAAGGATCGTTAATCCAGTAACGCGAACCAAAATAGCCCGAACCTAAAGAAAAGCCGATGGAAATGCGGCTATAGCTGCGATCACGATAGGGCGCATAATACCGACCAGGGCGGTAATAATTTCGGTTTTGCTCGCGGTATTTGCGCCAGTTATAGCGGTTGTCATTGCGCCAATTGTTGGACCAGCGGCCCATTTGATTCCGGTCCAATTGGCCGTCGCGGTTGCGGTCATAGCGACGGTCAATGCGTTCATCGTCATTGCGGTCGAAGCGGCGGTCCAGACGGCCATCACGGTTACGATCCCAATTCCGGTCCAGATTGCCATCGCGATTGCGGTCCCAGCGGCGGTCAAGGGCACCATCGCGGTTGCGATCATAATATCGGTCGTCTTGGCGCGCTTCGCGGGCATCGGTGCGCGCACCATCCCGCTGCGGCGCGGCGCGATTTATGACTTCTGCTGCTGGCGTGGGTTCTTGCAATGACTGCAGGCGTTGCTGCCGGTTTTGCTGCCGCTCTGCGCGTTGCTCCGGTGCCGGGTTGGCCCGCGCCGCCTGCCGTTCGATGCGACGTCCCTCGTTCTGAACATCCGCATAGTTTTCAATCATCACATCCGGGCGGACAGGCGCAGCATGCGCCGCAAGTGGCGACAGCGTGGTCGCGGTTACCAAACTCAATAAGATAAACTTTTTCATGGTAGGTCCCCATGGCAGAGGCACCATGCTTCTGCGTTGGATCCTGTCTGCACCGATTCTGCTGAAGCGAAGCTGAACTATCTATTCATGTTCATGAAAGGAGGTCTTTTGATGAACGGACTCGTCAGGCGATCTTGTTAAACGGAATATCCATGACTGGGAACTGCGCCCAGCCGGTAAAATCAAAATGCCACCATTCGTTGGACAGGCCGACAAAACCCTCCGCCTCCAAATAGCTTGCCAGCCGTGCACGGTTGGCGATCGCGGCGCTGGACGCACCCATATAATCACGATGCGCTTTTTCGGAAAAATCATCAAACTCGGTCGGCATGTCGACAAGCTGTCCGGTCTGCAGATCATGCAAGGTCAAATCGACCGCGCAACCGCGATTATGTTTTGACCCGCGCTTGGGGTTGGCGACATATTCCTTTTTCGGGCCTACCGGCGTTGCATCCCACAGCTTTTTGGTAATGCGCCAAGGGCGATAGGCATCGTAAATGGTCAGGCCAAAGCCGTCGGCCTGCGCCATTTTGCTGGCGCGTGCGACCGCTTGTGCTGCTGGCGCAGCCAAAAAAGCCCGCGCTTCGTCATATAATATTCGGCCGGTAAAATTGTTGGCAGTCGCATAACGCATATCGAGCCGGATAGCCGGATCGAGATTTATCAGCTCTAACAGCCGCTTCGGGTCATCGGGCTTGAGCGCGGCGGCCTTGTCCGCTGGAATGAACAACACATCGCTGTCGGGCCCTATGGGCGCGCAGCCGACCAGCGGCAGGGCCGCCAGCCCAAAGGCCACCTCACGGCGGGAGGGGGTTATTCTGCGTCCTTCGCCAGCCATTCTTCAAGCCATTTGATGGTGTAATTGCCGTTTTGGAAATCAGGCTCTTCCAACAGCCGTTGATGCAATGGAATCGTGGTCTTCATGCCCTCAATCACAAATTCGCCCAGCGCACGGCGCAAGCGCATCAGGCATCCTTCCCGCGTTTGACCATAGACAATCAATTTGGCGATCATGCTGTCATAATATGGCGGGACCTTATAGCCATGATATAGGCCGCTATCGACGCGGACATACAAGCCGCCCGGCGGGTGATACCAGCTTACGGTGCCAGGTGACGGCATGAAGGTGCGCGGATCTTCGGCGTTGATCCGGCATTCCACCGCATGGCCTGTAAAGGTCACATCCTCTTGGCGAAACGAAAGCGGCTTGCCTTCGGCCACGCGGATCTGTTCGCGGACAAGGTCGATGCCAGTGATCATCTCGGTGACAGGATGTTCGACCTGCAACCGTGTGTTCATTTCGATGAAATAAAATTCGCCATTTTCCCACAAAAATTCGATGGTGCCAGCCCCGCGATAGCCCATATCGGCCATCGCCTTGGCGCAGATATTGCCCATGCGATCCCGCTCGGCCGTTGCCAGCACGGGTGAGGGCGCTTCTTCCAGCACCTTTTGGTGCCGCCGTTGCAAGGAACAGTCGCGCTCGCCCAAATGGACGGCATGGCCATTGCCATCACCAAAAATCTGAAATTCGATATGGCGCGGATTGCCGAGATATTTTTCAAGATAGACCGTCGCGTCGCCAAAGGCGGCTTTCGCTTCGGACCCGGCTTGCTGCATCTGCGTCTCAAGCTCTTCTTCGCTGTTCACGACCTTCATGCCGCGCCCGCCTCCACCGGAGGCCGCCTTGATGATGACCGGATAGCCAATGTTGCGCGCTATGGCTTTGGCTTCATTGACATCCTCAATCGCGCCATCGGAACCGGGAACAAGCGGCAAGCCCAATGCGCCTGCGGTCCGCTTCGCCTCCACCTTGTCGCCCATCGTGCGGATATGTTCGGGCTTGGGGCCGATCCATGTGATATTATGGCTTTCGACGATTTCGGCAAATTGTGCGTTTTCCGACAAGAAGCCATAGCCCGGATGGATCGCATCGGCATGGCTGATTTCGGCGGCAGAAATAATCGCCGGAATATTCAAATAGCTGTCGGTCGCGGAAGGCGGCCCGATGCAAATTGCCTCATCTGCCAACCGCACATGCATGGCGTCGGCATCAGCGGTGGAATGGACGGCAACCGTTTTGATCCCCATTTCATGCGCCGCACGGTGAATACGCAGCGCAATTTCGCCACGGTTGGCGATAAGGATTTTTTCAATGGCCATGTTTACGCAATCACCAACAGGGGTTGATCAAACTCAACTGGCTGGCCGCTTTCGACCAAGATTTCGGTCACCGTACCGGACGTGGCGGCGACAATCGGGTTCATGACCTTCATCGCTTCGATGATCAAAACGGTATCGCCCGCCTTCACTTGCTGACCCACGCTGACAAAGGGGGCGGCATCGGGTTCAGGCGTCAGATACGCCGTGCCGACCATCGGTGATTTCATGGCGTTGGCGGATATCGCAGGGGCGCTTGGTGCGGCGGCTGCGGCTGCGGGTGGCGCGACGGGCGCTGCCATCATCGGCGCGGCTATAGCGGTCATATTGCGGGATACGCGGATTTTGCGTTCGCCGTCCTCAACCTCAATTTCGCTAAGACCTGTGTCGTTCAGCAGCGCCGCCAGTTCACGGACGAGGTCTGTGTCGACCTGCATGCTGCCAGTAGTTCCTGTCTTTGCCGCCATGTAAAACTCCTTGCGCCTCTGAATTTACTTTGGAGCGCCTAATGTCAAAGTTGTAACGCTACGTCCAGCGCCAGTTCATAGGATTTTGCGCCATGTCCCGCAAACACCGCTTTTGCGGCCATGCCAACATAGCTTAAATGCCGGAATTCTTCGCGCTGATGCGGGTCGGATAAATGCACTTCAAATACCGGGACGTTAATCGCCTTGATTGCGTCCAAAATCGCGATCGACGTGTGCGTGTAACCAGCAGCGTTCAGCAACACCGCCTTGGCGCCGACGGCTTGCGCCTCTTGCAGCCAATCGATCAAATGGCCCTCATGGTTGGACTGCCGAAAATCGATGACGGCCCCTGCGGCGCGCGCGCGGTCGTCCAAATGGCCGGCGATATCGTCCAGCGTGTCGGTGCCGTAAATTTCGGGCTCTCTTGTGCCCAGCAAATTGAGATTTGGTCCATTTAGAACAAAGATTACCGGCTGGTCGGCCAAAGGATATTCCCCAGATAATGTCAAAGCAGCGGTTGCGTACACTGCCCGCCCGACACTATATGCCGGTGAATAAAAATTGCGAGATGAAATGACCTCTATCCTGTCCACCGATTCCATTGCCCTGACGCTCAATGGCGAATTGCGCCGTTTTCGTACTCATGCCACCGTGGCCGATCTTGTCCGCGATATCGGACTTGATCCGGCAAAGGTGGCGGTAGAGCGTAATTTGGAGATTGTCTCGCGCTCAACCTTGGAAGATGTGGTCTTGGCCGATGGTGACCGGCTGGAGATCGTCCATTTTGTCGGCGGCGGGCAGGACAGCGCCCCGAATGATAGCTGGACAGTGGCGGGACGCACTTTTCATTCGCGGCTGATTGTGGGGACAGGCAAATATAAGGATTTTGAACAAAATGCCGCCGCGCTTGTGGCGTCGGGCGCGGAGATTATCACCGTGGCCGTGCGGCGCGTGAACGTGTCGGACCCAAAGGCACCGATGCTGACCGATTATATCGATCCCAAAAAATATACCTATCTGCCCAACACCGCCGGATGCTTTACCGCCGATGATGCGATACGCACCTTGCGCTTGGCGCGTGAAGCGGGCGGCTGGGATTTGGTCAAGCTTGAGGTGTTGGGCGAGGCTAAGACATTATATCCCAACATGCGCGAAACGTTAAAGGCGACTGAGGTTTTGGCCAAGGAAGGTTTCCTACCAATGGTCTATTGCGTCGATGATCCGATTGCCGCCAAGCAATTGGAAGATGCAGGCGCCGTGGCCGTGATGCCGCTTGGCGCGCCGATTGGTTCGGGGCTTGGCATACAAAACCGTGTCACCATCCGTTTGATCGTTGAAGGCGCAAAGGTGCCGGTATTGGTCGATGCGGGTGTCGGAACTGCGTCCGATGCGGCAGTTGCGATGGAGCTGGGCTGCGACGGCGTGTTGATGAACACCGCGATTGCCGAGGCCAAGAATCCTGTTGCGATGGCAACGGCCATGAAATTGGCGGTCCAGTCAGGTCGGATGGCTTATCTGGCTGGCCGAATGGGCCGGCGCATGTATGCAGATCCCTCCAGCCCGCTTGCTGGATTGATTTAAAAACATAAGCGCATCGACTGATCACCAAAGACCTAAAAACGCGGGCAGACCTCTGTCGTCGTTTTTACTTTCCGGCGAGCCGCTTCACGTCGGCGAGATATTTTCGCCCAATGCGCATCGCGTGATCCTCGCCCAGCAAAGCGTGCCAGACCCCGCCACCTTCATGCCGAAGGCCCGTGATGAGATCGCGGCGCACAATATGGCTGCGGTGAATGCGCTGAAATTGTTCGGGGTCCAATCTTTGCTCCAGCACAGAAATCGTCTGGTGCAGCAAATAGCTGCGGCCATTGGTATATAGCCGCATATAATCGCGCTCAGCCTCAATCCGTTCAATGTCCATGGCGGCGACCCGAATAAGCTCCGCGCGGTGGGACACCCAAAATTCATGTGCGTAGCGGTTATCCGGCTTTGCCGAAGGGGCTGACAACTGCGGTTCGGCTTCGGTTGCGCCAGATGCGCGGGTGATCGCACGGCCAAGACGCTCGCTGGATACAGGTTTCAGCACATAGTCCACGACATCAAGGTCAAACGCCTCAACCGCGAAATTATCATAAGCCGTGATCAGGATGATTGCGGGTTTTTTCGCCATCAGCCCCAAGGCGCGGGCGGCGTTGATGCCATCCATTTTGGGCATGCCGATATCGAGAAAGATCAGGTCCGGCGTCACTGTTTGGGCAATGCGCAGCGCCTCCACACCGTCATTTGCCGTGCCGACAATTTCGATCATGGGATGATCCGCGCTTAATATTAGAAGGCGCTCAATCGCCAGAGGCTCGTCATCGACAATCAACGTCCGCAGCCGCCTCATGCCGCTATCCTCCGGCTTAGGGGCAAACGCAGATTGGCGACAAAGCCCCCGCCCGGAATCGCTTGTGTATCGAGGCGCGCCGCCGACTTATAGCGTGCCTCCAATCGGTCGCGGACATTGGCCAAGCCAATGCCGTTTCCGCCAACATGGTCTGGATCGACGGCTTCGCCATCATCGATGACGCTGAGGATAAGAACATCCCGCTCAATTTTGGCGCTGATGGTCAATGCTACAGGACGGGTGGTGCGGGAGACACCATATTTAATCGCGTTTTCGACCAAAGGCTGCAGGATCAATGCTGGGACATGTTGCCCCAGTAAGGCGTCTGGAATGTCGATTTTAACACGCAGCCTTTTGGGATAACGCACGCTTTCAATTTCGAGATATAGCCGCTGAAGTTCGACTTCTTCTGCCAGGGTGACATCCTCCAGCGGGTCGGACGACAGGCTTGTCCGGTAAAAATTGGACAGATTCTGGATCATCGCTTCGGCCTCTTTGGGCTTTCCGGTCATGACGAGGCTGGACAGCGAATTCAGCGTATTGAACAGGAAATGTGGATTGACCTGATAGCGCAAGGAACGCAGCTCTGCATCTTGGGCCGCTTGTGCAAAGCGGCCCGTTTTGCGTTCGGCTTCGCGCACTTCACGCGCATAGCCAATGGCGACATAGAGCGATCCCCATGCGATCAGGAAAAAATAATGCGTCACTGAGATATCGGCAATTTCCTGCCAAGAGGACAGGCCCAGTTGCGCTTTCAGATCTTCAACCGAGCGGCCAATGCTTGGGTCTTTAAACAGGCTGACGGGGTCATACAGGTTGAAGATATAGAAATTGGCGGATGCCAGAAGCACGGCGCACGGAATGGCCCCAATGAACGCCAGACTGACCCGAAAGCCAAGCGAGCGGCGGTCGGCCATGCGCAAACCGACATAGAGTATCCACGTCACAAGCACGCCGACCAACGCCACTATCAAGCGCCGTTCGAACAAGACAGCTTGCGCAGGAAAGTCGAGCAATGCGGCGCGCAGCGACAAGATGAGCGCATAAAAAGCCCAAAAGCCAATGATGGTTAACAACGCCATCTTGTGGCCAATGAGCGGATGCGGGGACGTGGCTCTCTCCATATCTTCCCATACCGTATTTTGCGCCGCTTGCACCACGTGCATCGTCTCTCGTCGAACGCTTGGCCAAGTTCGTCGAATGTTTATCTTTGGCTTAGGTCCTGACCCTAGGTTTCTTTGCGGCGATAGCGGAAATACCAAACTTCATGCCCAAGGCGGCGCGCCTTGGCCTCATAGCGGGTTTCCGGCCAGCCACCGGGGCGGTTCTGGAAATCGGACGCGTTATTGCACAGCCAGTCAAATTGCAGCCGGTGGCGCTGCATAATCATCAGCGCGTGGCGGACATAGACGGGATGGTCGGTGCCAAAGCGAAATTCGCCGCCGGGTTTTAGTTTTGCTGCAATCAAATCGACCGGCCCGTCATTCATCATCCGGCGCTTGATATGCCGCGCCTTTGGCCATGGGTCGGGGTGCAGCAGATAGACGAAGGATAATGACCCGTCGGGAACACGGCGCAACATTTCCAACGCGTCGCCCATATGCAGGCGGACATTGTGCAGGCCACCTTCGCGGATATGTGACAAAGCTTGTGCAACGCCGTTCAGAAATGGCTCGCAGCCAATAAAGCCATGATCGGGTAGCAAGTCGGCGCGGAAGGCCAAATGCTCGCCGCCGCCAAAACCAATTTCGAAATGCATCGCGCGGTCGTCGCCGAACAATTCCTTGCTGCCCAGCGCGCCTTCGCCCGGCACCGCAATTTGCGGCAGCAGATTGTCGATTAAGTCAGCCTGCACCGAATGCAGCTTCTTGCCCTTTGAACGGCCATATAGGCGGTTCAGTGTCGTTGGATCGCCGATCTTGTTCGCAGTCATGCGGGTGGCGGCTAAACTTTCGGCCGCCACCCTGCAAGCCTAATCACGCCAAAGCGGCTTTGAGGTCCTCGACCAAGTCCGTGCGTTCCCATGGGAAGAAGTCACCTTCGGGCTTGCGACCGAAATGGCCATAAGCGGCGGTCTTGCGGTAAATGGGCTTGTTCAGCCCAAGATGCGTGCGGATGCCGCGCGGCGTGAGGCCACCCAATTTTTCGATGCCCATGATGGCGGCTTCAATCTGGTCATCGTCGACCGTGCCAGTGCGGTGCGTGTCGACATAAAGCGACAAAGGCTTGGACACGCCAATGGCATAAGCGAGCTGAATGGTGCAGCGTGTGGCAAGGCCAGCAGCGACGATATTCTTCGCCAAATAACGCGTGATATAGGCTGCAGAACGGTCGACCTTCGTCGGGTCCTTGCCTGAAAACGCGCCGCCGCCATGCGGGGCTGCGCCGCCATAAGTGTCGACAATGATCTTGCGGCCCGTCAGACCCGCGTCGCCATCGGGTCCGCCGATTTCGAAGCTGCCCGTTGGGTTGATGTGATATTCGGTTTCAGTGAGCATGCTTGCAGGCAACAGGTCAGCGATGACGCTTTTCACATAATTGTGCAGTTCGGCTTCCTGCGCGCCTTGGTCATATCCCGGCGCGTGCTGTGTGGACACAACGATTGCAGTGGCGGCCTCTGGCTTGCCTTCGCTGTTGTAGCGCAAGGTGACTTGGCTTTTGGCGTCAGGCTCGAGGAACGGCGCCTTGCCCGAATGGCGGTCGGCGGCCATGCGCTCGAGGATCTTGTGGCTGTAATCCAGCGTCGCTGGCATCAGGTCAGGCGTTTCAGTCGAGGCATAACCGAACATGATGCCTTGGTCGCCAGCGCCTTCGTCCTTGTCGCCCGCGGCGTCTACGCCCTGCGCGATGTGTACAGATTGGCCATGAAGGTTATTTTCAAAGCGCAGGGTTTCCCAATGAAAACCCTTTTGCGCGTAACCGATTTCCTTAACGGTGCGGCGGACGGTGGCCTCGATTTCTGCCTTGGCACCTTGGGCCCACTCACCATTTTCATACACGCCTTTGCAGCGAATTTCGCCCGCGAGCACTACCAATTGCGTCGTCGTCAGGGTTTCGCACGCGATGCGCGCTTCGGGATCTTTGGATAAAAACAGATCGACGATGGCGTCGGAAATCTGGTCCGAAACCTTATCAGGATGTCCTTCGGACACGGATTCGGACGTGAAGAGGTAATTTGAGCGCATGGTTTTTCCAGTCTGTTGCTGTTTCTGCGTATAAAGAATTCTTTATATCGTTAGACGCCTTTAGCGAGAACCGCGACGGTGGGCAAGCGGTAACAATGCGAACAGAATAAGCAGCCCAGCAAAAGCCAGCGGAATGACATTACCAAATCGCGCGAACAGGGTTGGTGCTGTGGCGCGGGGTATCACGGCATCGATGCGGCCATCGGTGCCCAAGGGCAGGCTTTGCACGATCTGGCCATTGGCGTCGATGATGGCGCTGATCCCTGTGGGTGTTGCGCGGATGACGGGCAGGCCTTCTTCAATGGCGCGCAACCGAGCCTGCGCCAAATGCTGCGGCGGGCCAATAGTGCCGAACCACGCGTCGTTGGATGGGTTGAAGATGAAATCGGGTCGGTTCTTGCGGTCCACCGTCTGGCCCGAGAAAATAATCTCATAACAAATCTGCATCCCAATTTTCACTGGTTTGCCGTCAATGGTCACGGTGATTGTCTGCGCGCCCGGCCCCGGCCAGAAATCAAGATCGCCCGGCACCAATCGCGCGAGGCCAAGTGGCCTCAGCAACCATGGCAAGGGCAGATATTCGCCATAAGGCACCAGATGCGCCTTGTCATAATGGCCAAGGACACGGCCAAAGGCGTCCATGGCCGACACGCTGTTGCGCGCGGCGACCAATTGACGTTTTTCAAAAATAAGGCGGTTTGCACCCGTCACCAACACATCATTATCTGCCATCAGCGTAGTGAGCCGCGCGCGCGCGCCAGCCGCGCTATCGCCAGCCTGTCCCTGATAATAACGATAGGGATATCCGTCCTCCAGATAGTCCGGAATCGCCGCCTCCGGCCAAAGGATCAGGCGCGGGGCTTGATTTGGCAAAGGGCGGCTGTGCATCGCCAGCTTGGCGAAGTTGATCACGTCATAGCCGGGTGCATATTTGTCGGCTTGGGAGATATTGGGTTGCACGACGGTGACGGCGGTTCGCCCGCTGAGCGACGGCTCATCCACATAAATATTGGCCGACGACAAAATGGCCACGCCGACAATCGCCGCCAAAACAAATCCGTTTGTCCAACGTCGACTGCAGAGCAGCGCCATCGCACCGCTGGCCAAGATCATCAGCCCCCCAGCGCCGTAGGTCCCGATTGTCGGAAGCCAAAGATCAAACCAGTGCGAAACAAATCCGACCGCGAGCGGATTCCAAGCATAGCCGGTAAACACCCAACTGCGCAGCCATTCGGTGATGATCCACAGGCCAGCAAAAGCCAAGATGAGGGGGAGGGAAATCCTCCCCATTACGGGGGAGCCGTAGGCGTTGCGGAGCAACAGCGGGACCGCCGAAGGTGGTGGAGGGGGCGTGAAGTCGGACGCTGCGTCTGCTGCCTGCCCCCCTCCGTCACGCGCTGCGCGCGCGCCACCTCCCCGTGAACGGGGAGGATTTGAAAGCAGCCACGCCCCTGCCGCCGCCAAGGCAGGGTAAACCGCCAAATACAACGCCAGCGCGACCACGGCGATATAGCCAAGCCAGATCGGCATCGCGGCCTGAAAGGTAAAGGCGACCGCAATCCATTGATTACCAAAGGTGAAATGCCCGACCCCGAACAGCCAGCCAAGAATGAAAGCCCGCTGTGTATTTTGGGCATGCGCCATCAGGTGGATCAGCAACGCAAAGCAAACGAGCGTTAACGGCCAAAGCCCCCAAGGTTCAAAGCCATAAGCCGACAATGCGCCAGCGCCTATAGCGGTCGAGCGCGCAAATCGGTGAAGCAGGGCGGAGATTTTCTGCACGCACCGCCTTTGCCGTTCATATGTGACAAATGCAATCGGGCAAACAAGGTCCTTGCTTGCGGTTCGCAGTGTGCCTGCTAATTCAGGTGCATGCTATTTTTCGCCATCGCGCTTGCCGCCATTACCCCTTCTGCACTCACCGATGCCCATCAAGGCGATATCGTCTGTGTGGCCGTCATCGCGACCTTGGCCGAGAAACAGCGGACAGGCATCGCGCCAGCCGATGCGCCCGACGTCCGCCAATCGGGCAAAAAATGGGCTGGCATTGTCGGCAACCGGATCACCACGCAAAGCGGGCAACCGCGCGAATTGGTCGCGGTCGCTATGGCGGAAGCCGCGAAAGCCGAATTTCAGCGGCCAAGTGATCTTGCGCGGATCAACTATTGCGCCGTGCAAATGACGGCGGAACTTGCTAGTGCCGAAAGCATCAACAAACCCTTGCCCAAGCCGGTGACATCCAAATGAGCTTACGCCCCTTCCATCTGGCCTTTCCTGTCCACGACCTTGCCGAAGCGCGGCATTTTTACGGGGGCATCATGGGCTGCGCCGAAGGGCGGTCATCCGACCAATGGATCGATTTCAATTTTTTCGGCCACCAAATTGTCGCATATTTGGATAGGTCGGCGCGTAGCGTTTCGACGCATAATCCCGTCGATGGGTATGACGTCCCCGTGCCGCATTTCGGCGTTGTTTTGGACATGGGCCAATGGGAGGCATTGGCAGAACGCATGCAGGCGGCGGGCGTCCGGTTTGGTATCGAGCCACATATCCGGTTCAAGGGGCAAGTGGGCGAGCAAGCCACCATGTTCTTCACGGACCCAAGCGGCAATGCGTTGGAGTTCAAGGCCTTTGCCGACGATGCGAATTTGTTTGCGCGCTGACGCTTGCATTTTGCCGCTTTAGGCCACAGCGCGACGTCATGGACTTTCAAAATTTCGACATTGATCAATTTCTGCGCGAATATTGGCAGAAAAAACCGCTGCTGATCCGCAACGCGTTTCGCGACTGGCAAAACCCGCTGGAGCCTGACGAGCTGGCGGGGCTGGCTTGCGAAGAGGAAATGGAATCGCGGCTCATTTGCCAAACCGATGCGGGGTGGGAGATGGAGCAAGGTCCGCTGGCCGAAGAACGGCTTTCTGGCCTTGGTGAAAGCCATTGGACATTGCTGGTGCAAGCGGTCGACCATCATGTGCCGGCGGTTGCCGACCTGATCGCGCCGTTCCGTTTCATTCCCAATTGGCGCATTGACGATGTGATGGTCAGCCTTGCCGCCGACCAAGGCGGGGTGGGGCCGCATTTCGACCAATATGATGTTTTCCTCATCCAAGGGCTTGGCCGCCGCCGCTGGCAGATCGGGCCGCACTGCGACGCCGATACTTTGTTGCTGCCGCATGACGATTTGAAATTGCTCAGCGCATTTGCGGCCACCGAGGAATGGGTGCTGGAGCCCGGCGATATCCTCTATGTCCCGCCGGGCATCGCGCATAATGGCGTTGCGGTGGGTTCGGATTGCATGACCTATTCGGTCGGTTTCCGCGCACCATCGCACGCCGACCTTTTGGGGCATTATGTCGATGATGTTCTGGATGGCATTCCCGATGACGAACTCTACCGCGACCCGGATTTGAAGGCCCAGGCCAATGCAGGCGAGATTTTGCCTGAGGCGCTGGGTCGCTTGCAGCAGATGATGTTGGAATCGCTGTCCGACCCTGCCCATTTCGCCCGCTGGTTCGGTACCTTCAACAGCGCGCCCAAATATCCCGACATGGATTGGCGACCCGAAATACCCGTTACGCCGGAGGACGTGCGCGCGGCGATCAGCGCGCAAGTGCCGCTGTCGCGCAATCCGGCGAGCCGACTGGCCTTTATCGCCACAGGCGCGGACGCGCTCATGCTGTTTGCCGATGGTGTCTGCTTCGACTGCATTGGCGAAACGGCGGCCTTGGCGAGAGATTTGTGCGCTGCGGATAGCGTGGTTCTCGACGTTGCACTGGCGGGCAGCGCGGCGGCCATCGATTTGCTAACTCAGCTCTGCAATAATGGCTGCATCGCATTTGATAGCGAGGATTGATCTGCGCACGCGGTTAAGCATCTGCGCGAAGAAAGCGCGTTATGTGTCGGAGGCTGACGCGCTATCGGCGATAGCAGCGGCGACCATCACGCTGCGGCATTATGCCTGCGACCGTTGCGGGAAGTTTCATTTGACCAGCCGGACCAAGGGCAAGCGCATCCCGCGGCCAGCATCGGATTGAACGTAACGCCTTAGCCTTCAACCGCGCGCCAGCTTCCCGGCGCAAGGCCATCCATCGTCCATTCCCCAATCGCGCGGCGGACCAGACGCAAGGTCGGATGCCCGACGGCAGCGGTCATGCGCCGGACCTGACGGTTGCGGCCTTCACGGATCGTCAGCATCATCCAGCTATCGGGTACCGACAGCCGCACGCGGATCGGCGGGTCGCGCGGCCACAGCATGGGGTCGGCAATCCGCTCCGCTTCGCAGGGCAGGGTCAAGCCGTCTTTCAACGAAACCCCCCGCCGCAACTGCACCAGCGCATCGTCGGTCACTTCGCCCTCCACCTGCACCAGATAGCTTTTGGCCATTTTATATCTCGGGTCCGATATCCGCGCCTGCAACCGGCCATCATCGGTCAGCAGCATCAACCCCTCACTATCCATATCCAACCGCCCAGCCGGATAGACACCGGGCACATCGACAAACTGCGACAAAGTAGGCCGCGGCGAACCCTCCGTCCCCTTGTCGGTAAATTGCGGCAAGACGCCATAAGGTTTGTTGAACAGGATGATGCGCGACATGGAGATGCTGTAGCGAAAGCGGGGGCGATGCGAAATGCTGTTGTGGGTGGGGGAGGATAGTTGGTTATGGGAGTTTTTCTAAAATAACCAAATAGACTAAAAAAATATTGACATCGTAACCATTGGCGCTTTGTCGTTCCCCATGAAGGCATGGGGGTTTGGAACAAATCTACACGGCGGCACAGCCGGTTCATATCCGGCCAATGGACGACTGCGCCTTCGGTACCTAATCCAACCGGTGGTACTGCCGTCGATAGCGAGGCACGCGCTGCTCTTGCTGCGATTTTACAATATTTCAGGTTGATAGGCATGTTAGCAACATGAGCCCAAAACGCCGGAAAACGCTGCAAATATTATGATAAATTGTGAACAATGGCGACATTTTGGCAACAGTATAGATACATAGCGACTTGCATCAATGGAACAGAATTGGTAGACAAAGGTTCTCGAATTTCCGTTCCTAAGATAGATAAGGGGAAAGTTGATGCGTAAGTTGGCCATAAGTTTGGCGCTCGCTTCTACTGCTCTGGCGTCACCGGCTTTGGCCCGCGACAACCAGTGGTATGTTGGAGTTGATGGCGGTGCCATGATAGTAGAAGACCTTGCTTTGGATATTGGTGCCCTGAATGATGCGGCATCATTAGACATGAACAAGGGTTATGATGTTGGCGGCGTTGTCGGATATGATTTCGGTGGCTTCCGTCTTGAATCAGAAGTGTCGTATCGTAAGGCGAATGTAGCTGGCGTAAGCAGCCAAACGCCCCAGATCACGAGCGGTTCGAGCACCGCTTTGCGGAGTGCCGGAACATATTTCCTCGACGGTGATTCAAATGCATTGAGCTTCATGGTCAATGGACTGTTGGATTTCGGTGACGATGATGGCCTGCAAGGCTTTATCGGTGGCGGCGTTGGCGTTGCACGCGTAGATGTGCAAGCTGTGCTTGATGCACCATCATTCCTTGATGACTCGGATACAGGATTTGCATGGCAGGCCCTGGCCGGTATTCGTACGCCTTTGAGCGATAATTGGGACGTTGGTGTAAAGTACCGCTTCTTTAACGCGGACAAGGTCGGTCTTGTTGATCGTCTTGGCCGTGCGGTCGATACCCGCTTCCGTTCACACAGTGTCATGGCAAGCTTGGTTTACAACTTCGGTGGTGCACCTGCGCCTGTTGAAGTAGCACCACCGCCACCACCGGCACCTTATGTGGCTCCACCGCCACCACCGCCACCACCGCCGCCACCTGCGCCGGTCTGCAACACAGGTCCTTACATCGTATTCTTCGATTGGGATAAATCGGACCTGCGTACAGACGCGGCTTCGGTTCTCGATAATGCCGTTGCGCAATATTCGAACTGTGGCAGCGCGAAGGTTATGCTTGCAGGTCACGCCGATAAGTCGGGTACTGCAAAGTATAACGTTGGCCTCTCAGAGCGTCGTAACGGAACCGTTCGTGCGTATCTTGAGTCCAAGGGCGTAACAGCTGGCGCGATTGCTACGGAAGCATTCGGCGAAACTGCACCATTGGTTCAAACTGCAGATGGTGAGCGTGAACCGCAAAACCGTCGCGTAGAAGTCACCTACGGTCCAGGCTCGGGAATGTAATTCCCAAACTGTTTTCAGGTAAAAAGAAAGGCTGGTCGAAAGACCGGCCTTTTTTTTGCATCGCCTGCATGGTCCCGCGCATGGCCGTGCAGATTTTAGGCAGCAGCCTGCGCCTTCACGCGCGCCGTCCCTGTTGCTGCTTCCAAAAGCCGCGTCTCAAGTGCCTTTAACTTGTTTTTGTTTTCGATTTTGCCGCCAAACAAATCTGTCACATAAAATGTGTCGACGGCGCGTTCCCCGTATGTGGCGATGTGCGCACTGTGCAATGTGACTTTGGATTCAAACAGCGCGAGCGCTAAATTGTTGAGCAAGGCGGGCCGATCCAGCGCATTTACCTCAATCACTGTAAACCGGTTGGAAGCTTGATTATCAATCAACACCGATGGCGCGATTTTAAAGGCGTCGGCCCGGCGCAACGCTTTCGGTTTTGCATCCAGTTGAGTCATCAAACGCGCGCGGTTGGATAGCGCCTCTTCAATGATACGCTTGAGGCGGTTTAACTGGCTTTGTTCCTGAAAAGGGCGACCCAGCGGATCCTGGATGAGGAAATTGTCCACCGCCATGCCGTCACTGCTGGTGTGAATCCGCGCATCGATGATGTTGCCGCCCGCCAGATGAATGGCGCCCGCTATCCGGTAAAATAACCCTGGATGGTCGGCAGCAAAAACCGTGACGAGCGTCGCGCCGCGATCGGGATAGAAACACGCATCAATGGCAAGACCCGTGCCTGCATTGGAAAGCAGGTGCCGGGCGTTGCGTTCAATGATGTCATCTGGTTCCGCGATCCAATAAGCGTCGGGAAGCGTTTTGGCAAAAGCAGCAAATGTATCGGCGGGCATTTGCAACGCGGAGCCCAGTTTCGCTTTTCTCGAGGCAATCCGTTCGTCCCGGCCGCGCTGCTTATGTCCCAGACGCAGCACTTCTTCGGTGGCTTCAAACAGGTCGGACAAAAGCTGCCGCTTCCAACTATTCCAAACCCCCGGCCCCACGGCGCGAATGTCAACGACGGTTAAGACCAATAACAGCTTCAACCGTTCGGGCGACTGGACGGCCTGCGCAAAATCCAGGATAGTCTTGAAATCCGCCAAGTCCCGCTTGAACGCTGTGGCCGACATCAACAAATGATAACGGACCAGCCAAGCGACGGTTTCCGTCTCGGCTGGAGAAAGACCCAGCCGCGGGCATAAGTTTTCGGCAACCTCGGCACCTAACGCACTATGGTCACCGCCACGCCCTTTCGCAATGTCGTGGAGCAACGTTGCAACAAACAATACCCGCTTGCTGACAATCTGTTGCACTATCGCCGTCGACAGCGGGTGATCCTGTTTTAGCTTGCCCCTGTTGATATCGGCCAGCAATCCAATCGCGCGGATGGAATGTTCATCTACTGTGTAATGATGGTACATGTCGAACTGCATTTGCGCGACGACACGGCGGAAATCGGGAATGAACCTGCCAAAAACGGTGGATTCATTCATCCAACGCAACACCGTTTCCGGGTCGCGCGGAGACGTCAATATATCCAGAAACAGCGCGTTAGCGCGTGGGTCGCGTCGCAATACTTTGTCGATCAGCCGAGCATCCCTTTGGGCAGCGCGCATAGCCAGCGGGTGGATTTCCAATTCATGCACATCTGCCAAATGAAATATCTCGAGCAAACGCACGGGGTCTTCCGCAAAAAAACCGTCATCGGGCAGCGCCAAGCGACCGCGATCTAGTTGAAAGCCGTTTAGCTTTCGGGGTTTCCGGCTAAAACTGGGTAAGAAGCGACGGCCTTTTTTGGCCATAGCTTCATCCAAATGCGCCAGGAAAAGCCCCGTCACGTCACCAACCGTTTTTGCGTTCAAAAAATAAAAGTGCATGAACCGTTCAACTGCCGAGCGTCCGGGGCGATCGGCAAATTGCATAAGTTCCGCAACTTCGCGCTGCAGATCAAATGTCAGACGTTCTTCCGCGCGGCCGGTGATATTGTGCATATGGCAGCGCACCGCCCACAAGAAATTTTCGGCCTTTTTGAACCGGTTATATTCATCGATTGTGAGCAGGCCAACGTCGACAAGTTCGGACGCGGCTGACACTTTGTGGATATATTTTCCAATCCAGTAGAGGGTGTGCAGGTCGCGAAGCCCGCCTTTGCCATCCTTGATATTCGGCTCGACCACATATCGGCTGTCACCCATACGCCGGTGCCGATCATCGCGTTCAATCATTTTTAAGCGTACAAAGTCAGATGCGGTGTTGGCGACGACTTCGTTCCAGAAACGCAGCGAAGCCTCTTCATAAACGCCTCTATCGCCCCAAACAAACCTGCTTTCCAGCAAAGCGGTGCGAATGGTCAAATCCTCTTGCGCCATCTTTACGGTTTCATCGAGGGACCTGCTCGATTGGCCAACCTTCAACCCAAGGTCCCAAAGCAAATAGAGGATCGCTTCGACGACCTGCTCCGTCCACGAACTGCGCTTGAAAGGCGTTACAAAGCCAATATCGACGTCGCTGTGCGGCGCCATTTCACCGCGGCCATATCCACCGACCGCCAGCACCGCGATCCTCTCGGATGCGGAGCGGTTAGCAGCGGGATATGCATGAACAGTGACATAGTCGTAGATGAGCCGAACGATTTGATCGACAAGAAATGCCTGCTCAGCCGAAGCGCGATAGCCTTGAGACGGCTCCGCATTTAGGCGCTGTTGAATCTCGGTCCGACCGTTGGTCAGCGCCGTTTGCCATATCTCGACGATACGAGGACGGCGTGCTTGGGCCGCGTCCTCGCGCACGATGCTTTCAATCTGTTCGGCAAGCGCGCTCCGGTCGATAATGTCGCGTTGCTTGAATATCCGTTCTGCTGTTGATGCCATCAGGCGACCTTAGTCGCGATCCGGCAACATGTCAGCATCAACCAGATATCTTGGCATTATATTCGCGTCGCAGCGTCACCCGGTCGATTTTCTGCGTCCCCAGACGGGGGAGGGGTTCGGCAACTTGCCAGAAATGCGCAGGAATCTTGAAGGGTGCAAGACGCGGCGCCAAAAACGCTTTCAACGCATCCTCTGTCAGCGTGACGCCGTCCTTTGTCTGATAGACGATGCCGGGAACCTCACCATATTTGTCATCAGCGATACCAAATACCGACAATTCGACTATCGAGTCATGCTCATAGGCTGCTGCTTCCACCTCGGGGCAACTGATATTCTCGCCGCCTCGGATGATGATATCTTTCTTGCGGTCGACGATGAACAAATAGCCGTCTTCGTCGAGATAACCAATGTCGCCGGTCCGGAAAAACCCATCGGCGGTGAAGGCATCGCGCGTGGCATCTTCGTTATTCCAATAGCCATTGAAATTGGCAATGGTCCGAATGCCCACTTCACCACGTTCACCCTGCGGCAAGACATTGCCGTTATCGTCCAGCATTTGGACCTCGACAAGCGGCTTGGTCGCAGGGCCAGTGCTGGTTGGCTTTTCCAGATAATTGTCGGTGAAATTGCCACAGCCAACGCCGTTGGTTTCGGTAAGGCCGTACCCTAACAGCGGATAACCCCAGCTCATTTCCTTACGGATTTTTTTGACATGCTCGACAGGACGCGGTGCGCCGCCGGCGGCAAATGCGGTGCAACTGGTGAGGTCATATTTGTGGCGGGCCGGGTGCGTCGCAAGCTCAATGCTCATCAACGGAACGCCCACAAAATAAGTGATGCGTTCTTTTTCAATGATACGCATCGCGTCTTCGGCGTCCCATTTGGGCATCAACACGAGCTTGCGGCCAATGGCGAAGCTTTGCAGTACCAAGGGAATCGACGCGGTGACGTGGAACAATGGCACATTGACGAGCGCTGAGGGCTGCGCTGGCATTGATTGGCCACTGGCGGACATAAGTTCGAAGAACACAAGCGTTTGACCCACATAGCTCATCGCGCCTTGGACGACAGCGCGGTGGTCTGACACGGCACCCTTGGACTGTCCGGTTGAGCCAGAGGTGTATAAAATCGTCGCGTTATCCAGCGGATCCAATGTTGGCAGCGCTGTTGCCGCACCGCCACCCTGTGCGGTCAAAACCGATAAGCCATCCAAGGGCCGGGAATCATGGTTGATGATGAGGAGCTGGCAACCGCCAAGATCCTGTCCGGCCATGCGCGCTGCACGCTGTTCATCGGCAAGAACGAAGCGGCAGCCGACCATGCGAATGCCTTCAGCCAACTCCCCGCCTTGCCACCAGCCATTAAGCAAAGTGGCAACACCGCCTGCCATCACAATCGCCATATAGGCAATGATCCAATTGGCCGAATTACGCGCCGCAATGCCAACGCGCTCACCCTTTTGCAGTCTGTGGCCTTCCACAAGACCACCTGCCAACGCGCGCGCCGCGCCATAAGTTTCTGCGAAACTTAAACGGATATCGCCATCGACCAAAAATTCCTTGTCGGCATGGGTTGCGCAGAAAAATGCGAAATAGTCGGCCATGTTACCCGGCGCTTTGGCGAAAACGGGCAATTGGACACCGTTTTTCTCGGCAGATGTAACAGCCAAGGGGCCATCATTGGCCATAAGCCGGTTAATGGTGGCATCGATTGCAAGGTCCAACTGCGACGGCATATGATTCTCTCCTAAACTCTTTGTGCGTCTTCTATTTGGCTCTATAGGAATGTCAAAATATGCCGAGGAAATATTGTGTCATTTGAGATTATTTCAACTGCTGCTGGCTATATTCAGTTTACCGACCTTGGCGTAGGTCCGGTTGCGCTTGATCTGGGCTTCTTTCAGATCCGTTGGTATTCGCTTGGCTATCTGGTTGGCATAGTGCTTGGCTATTGGATGTTGCTGAAATTGCTCGCCCGTCCCGGTGCGCCAATGTCACGCGCGCAATCCGATGACATTATCTTGTACACCACCTTGGGTATCATTTTGGGTGGACGCATTGGCTATATCTTATTCTACCAACCGTCCATTTTGCAGAACCCCATGGATGTCTTCAAGATTTGGGAAGGCGGGATGTCGTTCCATGGCGGCGCAATTGGTATCATATTTTCGCTCTGGCTTTTGGCGCGCAAGCATAAAATCTCTTTCTTACGGGTCTGTGATTATGTCGCCTGCGTCGTACCTTTTGGGATATTCCTCGTACGCTTGGCGAACTTTGTGAATGATGAGCTTTGGGGCCGCGTCACCGACGTGCCTTGGGCCGTTGTGTTTCCCAATGGCGGGGATTTGCCGCGCCACCCAAGCCAGTTGTATGAAGCTGTGCTCGAAGGGCTATTGATGGCCGCAATATTGTGGCCATTATTCTGGAAAACCAATGCGCGGTATAGGCCGGGGTTCCTGACGGGTATGGCTGCAATCATTTACGGCACGGCCCGGTTTTCTATCGAGTTTGTCAGGGAGCCGGACCAGCAGCTTCAGTGGCTGGTGGAAACAAGTGGCCTGAGCATGGGGCAGTGGCTCACTATTCCGATGATATTGGTCGGACTGTTCTTACTGTTCACTGCAGGTGCGCGCAAGCAACGCGCCGTGGCCATGGCCGGCAGTAACAGTGTCACCTGACACAGAGCAAGTTGCAGTCCGCCTTACGCAACAGATAGAGGCGTCAGGCCCCGTCAGCGTTGCCGAATATATGCGTGTGGCCAACACCGCATATTATGGTCGCGCTGACCCGCTGGGCGCAGCAGGCGATTTCATCACTGCGCCGGAAATCAGCCAGATGTTTGGCGAGATGGTGGGCATTTGGCTGAGCGATTTATGGCTACGCCATCGCCCAGTTGCCTGTTATTATGTAGAGATTGGCCCTGGACGCGGGACTTTGGGGGCAGACGCGCTGAGAACAATGCGGCGTTTGGGTTGGGAGCCATCGGTCCATTTCGTCGAAAACAGTCCTGCATTGCGCGCCAAGCAGGTGCAGGCAGTGCCGGACGCGACATTCCATGACAATCTGGAAACCCTTCCGACCGATGCGCCCTTGTTCGTTGTGGCAAACGAATTTTTTGACGCTTTGCCGATCCGGCAGATTGTCTCAACACAAGGCGGCTGGCGGGAGCGGGTCGTTGTGCAGGATGGTGTGTCAGGCTTTGCCGCAATGCCCGGCGCTTGCGCGACCGAGGACCTTATCCCCGAACAATTTCGCACTGCCGCCATGGGCAGTATTTACGAAATCTGTCCTGAAGCATCATCGATCATGCAGCAGCTTTCGGCCCGGCTGGCAAAGCAGGGCGGGGTGATGTTGGTTATCGACTATGGCTATACACAGCCTGCGTTGGGCGACACTTTGCAAGCAGTGCAAAGCCACACATATGGCGACCCGTTCACCAATCCGGGCGAGCTTGATTTGACGGCGCATGTCGACTTTTTTGAATTATCGAATTGTGCGCAAAAATGTGGTCTTTTGGTGGCTGGACCAGGCGACCAAGGCGCATGGCTTTCGGGTCTTGGCATTGACCAACGTGCGCAAATTTTGGCGGCGTCCAACCCCGACAGGGCTGCAGACATCACCGCCGCACGTAACCGGCTGGTCGCGCCGGACGCCATGGGGACCTTATTCAAGGTCTTGGCCGCTTATCCCCCAGATTGGCCGCAGCCTCAGGGCTTTGGTCTTTAGCCAGCCCAGTCAGCGATCTGACTCGCAACATCGTTCGCGGCGGCATTTAACGCTGCCCCTGCCGGTGCGGGCGCAATCGCGTTTACGGGTCGCCGTGCTTCAAACCGGCGTTTTTCGGTCGCACTTCCGCGTATGATTTTAACCACGTCATAGACCACAACGGCCTCGTTGGTGGTGGCATCGATACCAAATTCCAGCAGGCTTCCCGATAAATAGCGCACGGCCTTTCCGCCTGCATCTACTTCATTGAGCACAAGATTGCCGCTCTTCGCCGACACAGTTTCGACGAGTAACATCTGCATCAAACGGGCAGGTTTGTCCGCCCAAAATGCGTCTTTGAGATAGGCCATGCTGCTGGCATCAATCTGAACTGGAACGCGGTTATTATCTAGCTTGCGCGGGACTTGCGGTATCTGGATAACTAAGGCGTCGGCGACGGTCGCTGTTCGCGCAGCACCAGCGGCCACGACATTGTCGGCCGTCAGGACCAGCATGGAGACGGGTGCCTTGCCGCCGAAGCTGACGCAGGCGCCAAGAGCCATGATCAGAGGTAACGCACATAAGCGTGGACCGGAGATTTTGCTGAACATCATTTTGGGTTCCTGCTGCCGGGTTTATAATCAGGTAAGGCGGGTGCGCCGACGACGCTGCCGATGCCGCCTTGGTCCACTTTCTCGGTTACGGACTTTAACGATACCGACAAGTCTCTCAAGTCACGCGCCAGTTGCGTCACTTCAGGCAAAGTCTGGGTATTCAACGTTTCAATTGCCGGGTTCGCGTTGTTCAAGGTCGTTTCCAACGCAGCCAGACTGCCATTTGCGGACCGCAATGTTTTACGCAATTCATCCAGCATCGGGCGGCCTTCATTGTCGAGTAGCTTATTTGTAGAGCCTGCCATTTTGGTAATCTCATCGGCAGCAAGGCCTGCCTTTTGCAAGGCAATGCGCGATTCCTGAATGGCCGCCCGCAAGTCGGGTCCTTGCGCTGCTAATGTTCCCGAAATGCTCTCTACATTGTCCAAAATCTGTTCGACGGACTGTTGGTTCTTGTCGGACAATATGTTGGTCAGCCGCTCGGTCAAGGTCGACAGCCGTTCCAAAAGCAAAGGGGCGTTGTTGAGCAGTTCGCCCAAAGCGCCTGGCTTTGTCGGAAGGACGGGCACGCCTGTGGGGCATGCGGTCTGTGGATTCACCTTAGGGCAATCCAGTGCGGGCGCGCCTTTAACCGCACCATCAAGCTGAATTTCCGAAACGCCGGTGAAGCCGATGCCGTTGATTGTCGCCGTCGTGCCCAGAAGTATGGGTACGGTATCCTTGATGCTGATGCGCACCCGAACGAAATCCGGATCGGGCTCCCATAACTCAATGCTCTCAATCTGGCCCACCGGAACACCGGAAAAGGACACGCCTGAACCCTTGGCCAGCCCGTTGACCGATTGCTGAAAGAATATGTCATATTCTTTCTTGTCGCCATCGCTTGTCCGCGAAAGCCAAACGGTAAAGGCCGCCAGCAGCGCCAGAAGGAGAAGCGTGACAGCACCCACCATCACATAATTGGACTTAGTTTCCATATGCCTGCCTTATGACCTTCCTGGATGCTGCATCTTTGCACCTGCGGATTCGCTCCCGTCGCTGTGACCGCGCCGTGCCGCGCGGCCGCGTGGGCCACTGAAATACTCGTTGATCCACGGGTGATCGATGGCGAGCAATTCTTCAATTGCGCCTATGGCTGTAACTTTCTGATCGGCCAAAACGGCCACGCGATCACAAATGGAATAGAGCGTATCAAGATCATGCGTAATCAAAAAGACGGTTAGGCCAAGCGTCTCTTTCAGATCGCGCGTTAAATTGTCGAATTTGGCCGCCCCGATAGGATCAAGCCCAGCGGTTGGTTCATCCAGAAACAACAACTCCGGGTCCATCGCCAATGCCCGCGCCACACCAGCACGCTTGCGCATACCGCCCGATAGCTCGGATGGATATTTATGCGCAGCTTCCGGCGGCAGGCCGCTTAAGAAAATTTTGTAGCGTGCGATTTCATCGAGCAGCTCTTTGCTGAAGTCCGGATAAAATTCCCGCAACGGCACCTGCACATTTTCCGCGACGGTTAAGGTTGAAAATAACGCACCGCCCTGAAACAACACGCCCCAGCGTCGCCGGACGTCGGTGGCTTCATCTTCTTCCTTGCCGATCATGCCTTCGTCAAAGACGCGAATTTCACCTGAATCTGGTTGTTGCAAGCCGATGATTGACCGCATGAGTACGGATTTGCCCGTTCCCGACCCGCCAACGACGCCCAATATCTCGCCACGGCGAACTTCGATGTTGAGATCCTGATGGATCACTTGGTCGCCAAAGCTGTTACACAGCCCAGTTACGGAAATGATGTTGGGTGGGTTCATCGCTTAATCCCAGCCAATTTCGCTAAAAAACACTGCGAAAAATGCGTCGAGGACGATAACAAGGAAAATGGCCTGTACGACGGCAGCGGTGGTCTTCAGGCCCACCTGCTCAGCATTGCCTTTGACCTGCATCCCCTGAAAACAACCCGCCATCGCAATGATTGCGCCGAACACTGGCGCCTTTATCATACCAACCCAGAAGTCGGTTATCGGCGTTACTTCGCGCAGTCGCTGGACAAAGGTCGCTGGCGGGATATCGAGGACAATCCAGCACAATAACCCGCCGCCAATGATGGACATTAACGAAGCGAAAATACCGAGCAATGGCATCATGACTACCGCAGCGATCACGCGCGGCACGACCAACGCTTCTACGGGGACAACACCGATCGTGCGCATGGCGTCAATTTCTTCGGTTATCTTCATCGTTCCGATCTGTGCCGCAAAGGCAGACCCAGATCGACCCGCAACCATGATCGCAGTCATCAATATACCCAGTTCACGCAACGTAAGTCGCCCGATCAGGTTGATGGTAAATATCTCGGCGCCAAACTGGCGGAGCTGCACCGCGCCTTGCTGCGCAATGACAATGCCGATGAGGAAGCTCATCAGGCCGACAATGCCTAATGCCCGCACACCGACCATGTCGAAATGCTGAACCACCGCGTGCCAACGAAAGCGGCGCGGGCTGATCAGCAAAGTGAAGAACGCTTTGACCACTTGCCCGACAAAGCCCAAGAATTGCATAAAAGTCGTTACGCTGACGACAACACCGCCGCCCACTTCAGCCAAAAAATGATACAGCGATGAAACAGGTGGTTTAGCGGCGACTTCGGCTTGATCGACACCGCGAACAGCATCAATCAAGCGATCCGCGTCATTCGCGCCGCCGGTGATTTGCGCATCATGTTCTTTAGCGGTCCGATAGACCAGCCAAGCACCGACTGTGTCCATATGGGTGACGCCGGAAATATCGATTTCAGAAATGGGGCCGCCAATGTCGCGCAAATGGCGGTCTACATCACTAATTGACGCAATGGCGAAGTCACCAGACAGCCGGAGAACTTGACCGCTGGGCAGATCTTTAACAGTGAGTTCGGCAGAGTTAGCCATGGCGATATAATTGGCCTATTATGAGGGCTATCACAAGCCTGTAGACTTCTTAGGTAAAGTTATGCCTTTAAGATCATCATGACGAAATCCAAAACGACCTTGCTGGCCATATATGACATGGACAAGACAATCACGCGGCGCGCCACCTATAATGGGTTTCTTCTGCATATGGCGTTTAACAAGTCACCGTGGCGATTGTTGCTTGCACCATTTTTGCCAGTTGGTTTGGTTTTATATGCGCTGAAGATTTGGGACCGGGCGCGGCTTAAGCAGTTTTCGCAAATTCTGCTGATCGGCAGACGCGTACCCAAGGCGCATTTTACTAAATATCTGGAAAGCCACGCGGATTTGGTTGTGGGCAAAAACGTCTATCCACAATTGCGGGCGCGCGTGGCGGAGGAGAAGGCGGCTGGCTATCGTCATGTCATGGCGACGGCTTCTTATCGTTTATATGTGGAGGCGATTGCCAAAAGGCTGGGCTTTGATGATGTCATTGCAACAGACCTTTCGACGGACAGCAGCGACCATGTGCTGGCGCGGATTGACGGGCATAATTGCTATGATGCGGCAAAGCTGGAACGGGTGAAGGAGTGGATGGAACGACACGGCCTTGAGCGCGCCAATTGTCATATCCGTGCCTATTCCGACCATGTCTCCGACGCGCCGTTACTTGGCTATGCCGATGAACCCTTCGCCACCAACCCGCACGGTCCGCTTGCACGATTGGCGGAGGCGAAGGGCTGGCCTATTCTCGACTGGCGCGTGGCGGAGACCTGATTGCGCGCCAAGGCATGCCAATTTTTACAAAATGGCCAGCTGACCAACGAGCCACACCGCCCCCACGATCAGGGGAATGCCCGCAAGATCAAGATAAAATCCGGCCTTCACCATTTTGGGCAAGGCAATATGCCCGCTGGCCCATGCAATGGCATTTGGCCCCGTGCCTGACGGCATCATAAAGCCCCAGCTTGCGGCCATGGATGCAGCCATCGCCATCAACCAAGGGTCAGCGCCCGTCGCGGCCACGAGGCCAGCCACCACGGGCAGCACGCCACTGGCGGTCGCGACATTACTGGCAAATTCGGTGATCAAAATGACCAAAGCGGTCAGCGCAAGCGCGATGATGACCGGATGCACTACGGACAAGGGCTCTAATGCCTCTCCTAGCCACCCAGAAAGCCCCGACTGCGTGATACCAGCCGCGAGCGCCAGGCCACCCCCAAACATCATGATAACGCCCCACGGGGCTCTGTCCGCCTCCTGCCATGTGAGCAACGGGCGACCGGTGCCATCGGGTATTAGGAACAATAGCAAAGACCCTGCAATCGCGATGCTGCCGTCGGTAATGCCGCCCTTGGGCAGTAGTGGTTCCAACATAGGTTGCCCCACCCATAGGCCAATGACCAAGAGAAATATTGGAACGAGCCGCTTTTCCGCCACGGACATGGGCTGTGCCTTACCGATTGATGCGCGTGCGGCATCAACGTCGAAACTGCCCGCCGTAACATTTTGCACCCGCATCAGGATGAACGCGCATAGGGGCACGCCGACAATCACAACGGGCAAGCCGTAGAGCATCCATGTTAGAAAGCTGATCTGGATACCCAATTGCTTTTCCACAAGCGCGGCTGCAATCGCGTTGGTCGGCGATCCAACAAGCGTCCCAAGCCCGCCAATTGACGCAGCAAAGGCCACGCCCATGATCAACGCACCTGCAAGGCCGTCTGTTTCTCCAGGCTTTGTCCCGCCAGCGGCAAGTACGGCAACCGCGATCGGCACCATGATAAGCGCGATGGAGGTGTTGGACATCACCATGCTGAGCAAGGCAGTTGAACCCATGAACGCGATCATGAGGCCCGTGACGCTATGTCCCGATTTCCCCAATATGGCGAGGGCGACGCGGCGGTGCATGCCCGTACGTTCAATGGTGAGCGCCAGAAATGCGCCGCCAAGAATAAGGAACAAGATGGGCGAGTAATATTCCTTCGCCACGTCCTGCGCGGTCATAATATTCATCAGCGGTAGCGCCAGAAACGGCAGCAATGCGGTGACGGTCAACGGCAAAGCTTGCGTCATCCAATAGGTCGCCATCAAGATGGTGAGGGCGGCCACGTGCCACGCAGATGGTTCCATACCTGCTGGTGCAGGCAAAAACAGCATGACTAAGAAGACGACAAGTCCGCCCCAAAATCCGACCTGCTCTGCCTTCATGGGCGTAGGCCGATCATAGACATTTGCCCGCCATATCCTGGTTCGTTCAGGTGGCAACTGCGCCGGTAACTGAAAAACCGTTCGGGTTGGCTGTAGGTATCCTGACCCAAACATTCGACTACATTAATGCCGGCCGTAGCAAGTCGCGACGCGACATAGCCTTCGATATCAAATTGATAATGGCCCGCTTTCCCATCGGTGAAGAAGCGTTCGTTTTGCGCGGCATTTTCCACAAAATTGCGGAAAAAACCTTCGTCCACTTCATAGCTTTTTTGCGCGATGCAGGGGCCAATGGCGCACACTATTTGGTCCCGCGTTGCCCCTAATTTTTCCATGGCGACTATCGTGCTTTCATTGACCCCCGTAATTGCGCCTTTCCATCCGGAATGCGCTGCGCCGACGACACCAGCGCGGGTGTCTGCAAACAAAACGGGCACGCAATCCGCAGTTTGGACAGCCAACAAGATATCCGGACGATCTGTTACCAGCGCGTCAGCCTTGGGCGGGTCGTCTTGATCCATTGGACCAGTGACAGTGATCACATCAGGTGAATGTATTTGATAGACACGTGCAAGTGCTGCACCGGGCATGACTGCGGCAACCGCGCGCCGCCGGTTTTCGATGACATTCTCGCGCACATCGTCCGAACCAAGGCTGCAGTTTAGCCCGGCATAGATTCCCGTAGAAACACCACCGATACGGCCAAGAAACCCATGTGCAATGTCACCTAATGCATCCGACCTGATCACCTCAACTGCCATGCCTTGTGCTTCCTCCCGCCACCTCTATTCGCAACTGCCGCGCTTGACGGCAAGCCATTAGATTGCGATCCAGAATATATGCAGCGACATATGCTTATATTTGGAATGGGCTTCACCGCCACTCGGCTTGCGGACACTTTGCGCGCCGACGGCTGGTTGGTATCGGGCACAAGGCGGATGAGCAGCGGCGATGCCATTGCGTTTGACGATCAAGCGGCGGTCCTGACCGCGCTGGAGACCGCAACGCATATATTGTCAAGCGTTCCGCCCATGGCAGAGGGCGGCGATCCGGTGCTCGAAAAATATGGCGCGGCGATTGCGGCGCGCGCAGACTTATGGGTTGGCTATCTCTCCTCCACCGGAGTCTATGGCGATACCGGCGGCGCATGGGTCGATGAAAGCGCACCGATAGGCAGCGGACGCCGCACCGCGCGGGCCGAAGCCGACCTTGCGTGGCAGGCCTTGCGCGACGATGTGCATGTTTTCCGTTTACCCGGCATTTACGGCCCCGGCAGATCGGCGCTGGAACGAGTGGCGGAGGGCAAGGCGCATCGTATCAATATGCCGGATCAGATTTTCAGCCGCGTCCATGTTGACGACATTGTCGCTGCTGTCATTGCCGCCTTTGATGGTCCGGCGGGCGTTTACAATATCGCCGATGACATGCCCGCGCCGCAAAATGATGTCATCGAATATGCGTGCGACCTGCTGCAACGGGATTGGCCGCCATTGCAATCCATCGCGGCGGCTGGCCTATCGCCTATGGCGCGCGGATTTTATGCCGAAAACCGCCGCATTGCGAATATAAAGGCGAAACGGCTTCTCCACTGGGTACCGCGATATGCCGATTACCGGCTAGGCTTAGGGGCCTGCATCGCGACGACTAAGCCAAGCATCGCCAACGCGCCGCCCGCCAGCGCCAGCGTTGACCAGACATAGCCTTCGAATATCGTGGACAGGATCATCGCGACCACGGGAATGACGACGCCGGTATAGGCCGCCTTGCCGGGACCAATGTCGCGGATCAGACGGAAATACAACGGGAAGGTGACGACCGTTCCAATGATGCTGAGATACAGGACACCGCCGATATAGCCGGGACGCATGTCAATAACCGGCGGACCCGCTGTGATGAAGGCATAGATGCTATTGCCAATGCTGCCCCACAACATCGACCATGCCAATATCGTGATCGTTGGAACACGCGCGATTCGTGGTGTGACCTGAAGCACGTTGGACACAGACGCCGTCGTCACCGCGCATAACACCAACGATAGCCCCAGCAGCACGTCCGCCCCGCCAACCGGTGCCGCGCGATATTCCTGCAACATTAGCAATCCTACGCCGACGCTGGCGATTAGGGATCCCAATTTGAACGCCCCGCTGATGGGACGCCCCAACCAATATTTGGCCAACACTGCATTGGGCACAATTAACAAGGCGAACACCACCGCGACCAGGCCAGAGGTCACATAATGTTCGGCGGTATAGACAAAGTTGAAGTTCAGCCCGAATTGCAACACGCCCAGCAACATCGTCCAACCGACCATCGACCGGTCAATCTTCAGCGATTGCCGCATCACCAGCGCAAGGATGAACATGCCGATCGCCGCCACCACGAAACGATAGGTCACCGACCATGTCGTGGGTACCGTGCCCAATTGATCGCGGATGACCAACCAGGTCGACCCCCAGATCAAAGACGTCACCATGAAGGGTATCCATACCCGTGGCGTCAGAAAACCGGGTTCTTCCGCGCGCGCAATTTCTGCCATGCTCATAAGGCCGCTATCGCGCGGGCCAATGGGGTCACGTCAGCTTCATTATGTTGCCAACTGGTCACCAACCGCGCCGCGCCCCAAACATCGTCGATCCCGCCCCAATCGTAAAAGTCAAAACCCTGCGCGCGCAATGCCGCCGCTTCGGCGGGCGTGAGGCGCAGGAACAATTCATTGGCTTGCACAGGGTATAACAAGCGTTCACCCGCCGCCTGCGCAATGACCATCGCCGCCGCATTGGCGGACCGCGCATTGTGCAGCCATAGATCATCCTGCAACATGGCGAGCAATTGCACCGCAAGGAACCGGCCCTTTGACTGCAAATGCCCCGCCCGTTTGCGGCGATAGCGCGCGGCATCGGCCCAAGCGGGGTCAAAATAGACTAAGGCCTCTGCCCCCATGCCGCCATTTTTGACAAAGCCGAAGCTTAAGATATCAACCCCTGCGTTTACCGTGACATCGGCAGGCTTGCATCCCAAATGCGCCACCGCATTGGCAAATCGCGCGCCGTCCATATGCAGGCCAAGCCCGCGTGCGCGGCACAGCGCGCCCAACGCCGCGACTTCGGATGGGGTGTAGACCATGCCATATTCCGTAGCGTTGGTGATTGAGACAGCGGCGGCCTGCACCTGATGCACATCCTTGCGAATGGCGTCGAGGGTGGCGCCAACCGTCGCTGGCGTTATCTTCGCCCCGTCGCCGTCGACCAACATCAACTTTGCGCCAGCGGTGTAGAAACCGGGCGCGCCGCATTCATCAACCTCAATATGCGCCTCCCGATGGCAAATGACGCCCTGATGCGGCTGCACCATGGACGCGAGCGCAAGGCAATTCGCGCTGGTCCCTGTCGCCACCCATAAAACGGCGACGTCGCGGCCAAAGAGTTCGGAAAACGCCGCATCCAACCGCGCGCTATATTGGTCACCGTCATAGGCGGTGTCGATATGATTGGCATCGGCCATGGCTTGCATGACGGCAGGATGCACCGGGGCGGCATTGTCGGAAAAGAAACGCATAAGCAGCGCATGGCGGGAAAACGCGCGCGGCGTCAAGGGGGTAAGGGGAGAGGCAGGGTCGGCGTCATGAATATCCTCTCCCATCGACTTGCGATGGGGAGGTGGCAGGTCGCGCGATAGCGGCGACTGACGGAGGGGCTTGGGACGTTCAGAGGCCCCTCCACCACGCCTTCGGCGCGGTCCCCCTTCCCATCGCAAGTCGATGGGGAGGATATTCAACCACCTCCACCCTATTTTAATTCCTCCCCATTACGGGGGAGCCGTAGGCGTTGCGGAGCAACAGCGGGACCGTCGCAGACGGTGGAGGGGGCGGCCCCTTCAAGCGCTACGCCAGACTTCGGGCCCCCTTCCGTCAGTTGCTGCGCAACTGCCACCTCCCCATTCTGGGGAGGATATTTAACACCCCACCCTGCGCTGGGGAGACGGTTATTTTACGGATGCTGCTGACCATATCGGACATGCGATAACCTAGGATAACATCTAGGTTGTTGTGTGGCGCTTTAGGCAGTAGCAGCGATGCGATTAGGGGTTATCCGGAATGTTGCGACGTAAAGCAGTTGTCATTGGTGCAGGTATTGGCGGCATAGCGTGCGCCATGCGGTTACAAAGCCTTGGCTTTGATACGCAAATATTGGAGGCGCTCGACGCCCCCGGCGGCCGTGCCTATGTCCGCAAGGCCGATGGCTTTACATTTGATATGGGTCCGACGGTCCTAACCGTGCCGCATTTCATTGAGGAATTGTTTAGCCTGCAGCAAGACCATGCCATGCTGGGTGAGCCGGACTTTCCGCCGCATGTTTTGGATGAAAATAACCGCGTGCGTGAAGGCATCTCCGGAGGCCCCAATACCAGCAAATATGTCGAGATAATTCCGATACTGCCATTTTACCGCATCTATTTCGATGACGGCACGTTTTTTGATTATGATGGCGATCCGGTCAGCACGCGGACGCAGATCCAGCAGCTGGCACCTGAGGATCTGGCGGGATATGAAGCCTTTCACGAGCAAGCCAGAGCCATATTCAAACGTGGATTTTTGACGCTGGGATATACTTATTTCGGCAGCCTCGGGTCGATGTTGCGCGTGGTGCCTGATTTGCTGAAGCTTGGCGCGGTGCGGTCGTTGTTCGGCATGGTCAGCAAATATTTCAAGTCGGACAAAATGCGTCAGGTGTTCAGCTTTGAACCCTTGCTGGTCGGTGGCAACCCGATGAAGGTGCCAGCGATTTATGCGATGATCCATTTTGTCGAAAAAACCTGGGGCATTCATTATGCCAAGGGCGGGACGGGCGCACTGGTGGCAGCTTTAGTTAAAAAATTTGAAGACATGGGCGGCCAGTTGCGGGTCAATGCACCGGTGCAGCGCATATCGGTGGAAGACGGCGTTGCCAAGGGCGTGGAGCTTGCAAGCGGTGAGACGATATTTGCCGATGTTGTGGTGTCCAACGCCGATTACGCCAATACTTATCTCAAGCTGGTCGACAAGGCGCATCGGCGCATCAACCGCGATGCCTTGGTGAAATTCCGCAAGCAATCCATGTCGTTAATGGTGATTTATTTCGGCTATGAATGCCGCGACAATGACCCGGATTTGCGCCATCATAACATCATATTGGGCCCACGGTACGAAGCATTGCTCGATGAGATTTTCGAGCAGAAGGTGATGAGCCCCGACTTCTCGCAATATCTGCACATTCCGACGCTGACCGACCCGGCCATGGCGCCTGCGGGCCATCATGCGGCGTATACGCTTATCCCAGTCCCAAATAACGCAAGCGGCATTGATTGGGACGTCGAAGGGCCAAAGCTGAGCGCGCGGGTGCTGACCTTCTTGGAAGAGCGCGGCTATATCCCCGATCTTGCGGCGCGGTTGAAACATATGAGTTTCATCACGCCGGATTATTTTTCCGAAACCTTGGGTTCTTATCTGGGCAATGGGTTTGGCGTGGAACCCGTTTTAACCCAGACGGCCTTTTTCCGCCCGCATAATAAGTCGGAAGATGTGCATAATCTCTATCTGGTCGGGCAAGGCACGCAACCGGGTGGCGGAACCCCGTCGGTGATGATGTCGGCAAAGATGACCGCTCGCGAGATCGCCCGCGACTTGGGCGTGGATGCATCGGTCGTAAACGGCGTGCCAAGTTAGCGGGAAGCCGTATACTAAAGACGGCTTCTAGGGACGACCTTCTGTATTTGATAACGCGCGGTGTTTGCCGCCATTTGTGCATCGGGCTGGGCCATGGTCAGCGGATGAAGGCGGAAATTTAGCCAGCATCCTTTTGTATCGCAAAAGCGTTTTTCAACGCTTGCAACACAGGGTCAGGATTATCATTTTTAAGTGTGATTGCGCTGACGTCATACCGCGCACCATCGCTTAAGGGCATGGGCATGACCGTCAGGTCGAGCGCACGTGCTTCCCTGTTTGCGAAGGATGCGGGCAATAAGGTAATCATGTCGCTTTCCGCCACCAGAGCAAGGCAGGACACGAGACTGAGAACGCGGTAATGCGGGAAGCCGGAGCGGCGATATTTTTCTTCTATGTCGGACGGAATGGCCGAGCGGTAGTTTCTATCATAGCCAGGAATAGCCCATTTATACTGCAGCATCTCATCCGAACCAAAGGCGCGTTGCAATACCGGATGGTCTTTGCGCATCACAGCAACATAGGCTTCGTCGATTATCTTATTGATGTGAAACAGCCGCTGTTCGGGAATAGCGCTCACGCTCGTGGAATGAAAAAGCAACATGTCCGCTTCCCGTTGGCGCAACCGGCCTGCGGCGATATCCAGAGGAAGGGTTTCTGCCGTCACGCGAATGTCGGGATATGCCTTGTAAAATGACGTGAGAGCTGGCGCTAAGGATGCTTCCATCACTGCTGGTCCTGCGATGAGCCGCAAATGTCGTGTGCCGGATAAAACCTCATCGCCGATTTGGTCTGCTAATGCCAAAAGCTCCTCAGCCCGATGCGCAAGGCGGTTGCCGGCATCGGTCGGGACGACACTGCGTGTGGTCCTGTTGAACAATTCTGTGCCCAGTTCTTGTTCAAGCAGTTGCAATGATTTGGTGAGTGCCGAATGCGTCATGCCGAGCTCGTTGGCGGCCCGGGTGAAACTTTTGTTGCGATACACGGCGACGAACCGGGATAGTCTTGTCAGATTTATATTCATGTTCCAATAATTACATAATATGCATTTATTATTCAATTTTTTAAATTTTCAGCCCGTCTATTTTCATCCTCAATCGTTGGAGAGAAATGTGTGACCATAGGGCAGTTCATTAACCAAAATTGGGTCGTCATAGCGCTTACTGCTTTTGCGCTGGGTATCTTGCTCGAACTGGGTGCTATTCGCTTTCTCAAGCGAAAGGGTGACGTGCCGTTGAAAGACTCGCTGCTCTCGATATTTCTTGGGCTCGCCAGTGATCCTGTAAATGCAATTTTTGCGTTCATCACCACCGCCGCTTTATTTGCCGCGGCCCCCTTTGCCATTGGCGAAATCCCCATCACTTGGGGATCGTTCCTGTTGTGCTTCGTTCTCGACGATCTGCGATTCTACGTGCACCACCGCATATGCCACCGCGTCCGTTGGGGTTGGGCCATGCATGTCGTCCATCATTCTTCCACCAACTTTAACATGCCCATTGCGCTCCGCCAAAGTTGGATGAAGCATTTTACCGGTACGATGATGCTTAAAATTCCGCTGATTATAATCGGCTTTGATCCTGTATTGGTTATTTTTTGTGGGGTGCTGAATGCAACCTACCAATTCTTCCTCCACACTGAGACGATTGACCGTTTGCCAAGGTGGTTTGAATATATTTTCAACACGCCAAGCCATCACCGGGTGCACCATGGTCGAAATCCAGAATATCTGGATGCGAACTTTGCGGGCACGCTGATCATCTGGGATCGCATGTTTGGCACCTTTGTCGAGGAGGACCGCGCCGTGCCCGTTGATTATGGTCTGGTCAAAAACCTAGAGACATTTAATCCGTTCACCATCTTAACGCATGAATATGTCGGCATAGCGCAAGATGCGACGCAGCGCGGACTGAGTATATGGCAGAGATTATGTTATATTTTTGCCCCGCCCGGCTGGAGCCATGATGGGTCGCGTTTGACATCCGCAGACATCAAACGCGAGGCCGGTTTGCTGCCCAATGATAATGTAGCAGCGCCATTGCCGAGAGCGTGATGCCTGCCCATTACGCGCTATCCGATGCGGCCATTGTGCTCGTCACGATCTTTGCCGGAAACATGCTTTGGCGAAACGACCGGATATTGCCGGCCTTTGCCATGGCGTGCTTCGGGGTGGCGGCCTTTATCGGCGTGGTGCGTTTTGGGGGTGGTTTGCAGGTCGAACTTGCGGCGTTGCATGCGGGCGCGTCTCAATATTTGGGCCTTGCCGGCGCCTTGGCGGTGGTGTCGCATTATCTCTTCCCTGCTGAGGACCGAAAAGAGACAGGAATAATCGCCGCTATATTAATTGCTGCCTTCGCGATCTTTTGGTTCGCGCAACCCTTTTTAGGCCCCGTGTTCCTATTGGCCCTCGCGATTGCATGCGTTGTTTCCATTGTGCGACCGGGCGCATCGCGGCCTTTATGGCTTGTGCCCATTGCCTGCGCCGTCATGCTTGCAAATACGCTATTCATCCGGCGTGCGCCGTGGCTTGATGAGGCCGTGGCTTGGCATGCCTATCATGTGGTGATTGCTTTGGCTCTCGCGGCACTGGCGCAAGGTTTGATGCCAGTGCCGCGCAGCGTGCGGTGATCCAAAAAAACAATTTCCTGCCGCATTATTTTTAGTGATCGTTGTTTTGACCGCGTTGAGAACGGCATTACGCAATCAACGAAAGGCGAACCACAGCAAACCCAATCGGCATGCTGCGTTCTGGCCCACCCGCAGAAAGGGGGCCTCAATATGATGGAAGAACCTGGTGCAGCACGTAGTTCTGCGCGATGTGGTCTCTGTGAGATATTCCCTGTTTAACGGGAATTTGCAGGGAAAATATCGGAAATATGTTCCTGCCTGTATTCCGGTCGGCTTGCAAAGCCGCAGTTATCCTGATGTTTGATACGAAAATTCCCTAAGCCACGTAACAGGGAATTAAATCACAACATCAGGGAGTTCAGAACGCGGATCTGTAGGACTGTACGGACTCGTGGTTCATGGGTTTGCAGCAAGAGAGCATCTCCTGACCGGCGAAGACATTCCAGCAGTATCGCATTATGAGAAGCGGCACTTACATCGGCTTGCGAGGATGTCTTGGCTAGCACCGGACATCATAACCGCCATTCTCGATGGTCGGCAGCCTGTTCAACTCACCGCCCGTCACCTGATGCGCTGTGCAGATATCCCGATGGAGTGGGAGCAGCAGCGACAATTTCTCGGTTTTTCCTAGCACTGCCCCAAAACAAAAGTGGTGCCACGAAATAGGGCCCCGGAGAACTCTGGGGCTTTCTTGTGAGATCGAGCCACCACAAGGTATCTCTCGCAACGAATTCGCAAAACAAGTGGCCGCAAGTAACGGAAGTTACGCGAAAATTACCGCCCTAAGCCAATAGTCTGAAAATGCTGGAGATATTTAGGACTTCCTGGTGCTGCTGGGGAGGATTGAACTCCCGACCTCGTCATTACCAATGACGCGCTCTACCACTGAGCTACAGCAGCAATACCAACGGTGCGGCGCTATGCGAAGGCTGGGGCTCAATGTCAAGCGGCTTGCATGGCGGCTTGCCATTTGGCATCGCGCAGCACGGCGACAGCGCGCCCAGAGGAGAATGGCATTGGCAAAAGATGCAGAGGACAAAGAGCGGATCAAGGCAGAGCGGCTGCGTGAAGCCTTGCGTGCCAATTTGCGCAGGCGTAAGGCAAAGCCACCAGCTCCGGAAGCCGAAGATAAAACAGCTTTGCT
Source organism: Sphingorhabdus sp. EL138 (assembly GCF_945890115.1). GTDB lineage: Bacteria > Pseudomonadota > Alphaproteobacteria > Sphingomonadales > Sphingomonadaceae > Sphingorhabdus_B. Next base: position 57,690 of record NZ_CAMDCK010000003.1, on the reverse strand, counting down.
TGTAACGGAGAAAATCTTCCCCAATCCATGAGTAGCGTCGTGTGAACAAGCGCAGGGCATGCGCCAAAAAAAAGACCCGCAAAACGCGGGTCTTTACAGGAAAAGGACTTTTGTCTTTCGACAGCACAGTCCTCGGGTCGCTCATCATAAATGCAACATCGTGTAAAATTACGATTGCATAGAATCATCATTTTGCGCCTATTGTTTTGACAATTTCGGCCAAAGCGTCACGAAATAGTCCAGCCGGACGGCGAACGGGGCGTTGCACCTGGCGTGATACTCGTGAATAGACTCGGACATGTTATACAAGTTCGCACGCCCCTTTTTGTTCAAGGCTGATGCCGAGACCGCACATAATCTGTCGCTGACTGCGCTAAAGCTTATGCCAATTCCGTCGCTTGGTTCGGATAGTCCAGTCCTGACCCAGACATTTGCGGGCTTGCAATTTGCTAACCCCGTCGGCCTTGCGCCTGGCTATGACAAAAACGCAGAGGTTCCGGTCGAAACCCTGCAACTGGGTTTTGGCTTTACCGAGGTGGGGACGCTGACCCCGTTACCACAAGAGGGCAACCCAAAGCCGCGGCTGTTTCGCCTATTGGAGGATGAAGCGGTCATCAACCGTATGGGTTTTAACAATGAAGGGCAGCAGGCGGCCATTGCGCTGCTGCGGAACATTCCTGAACATGCACGTACAGGACCAATTGGTATCAATATTGGTGCCAATAAGGACAGCGCCGACCGTGTGGCGGATTATGTCATTGGTGTGCGTAATATGGAGGCGCTGGCGGATTATTTGACCGTCAATATTAGCTCGCCCAATACGCCGGGCCTTCGCGCCCTGCAGGACAAGGCCGCGCTGGATGACCTGCTCGCGCAGGTAATGGCGGCGCGGACGCGGGACACGCCGGTGTTCTTGAAAGTTGCCCCAGATCTTCAGCCTGCGGACATTGATGATATTGTTGGCGTCGCCCTATCGCGGGGCATCGCTGCGTTGATTGTGTCGAACACAACGATATCGCGCCCTGCGCTGGTATCACGCCACGCAGGAGAGGCAGGCGGACTGTCAGGCACGCCCTTGCGCGATATGGCGCAGCAGCGCGTGATCGATTTCCGCAAGGCAAGCGGCGGGCAACTCCCGCTGATTGGTGTGGGCGGCATCATGTCGGCTGAAGATGCCTATGTCCGCATCCGCGCCGGTGCGTCTTTGGTGCAGATCTACAGCGCTCTGGTATATCAAGGTCCCGGCCTCGCGCGCAGGATGAATAGACAGCTTGCGCGCCTTTTACAGGCCGATGGTTTTACCAACATAGCTGAGGCCGTTGGCGTCGACGGATAAATCTGCGCTTGGCTTTCGCCACACAAGGCGGCTAAGTTGCGGGCATGAAAAAATCATTGTTCGCGTTCACCGCATCAGCCATCCTTTTCACCCAAGCTGCGACCGCCCAAAATGTCGGCGTGACATCGTCGGCGGATCCGCGTGTCACAGAAGCGGGGATGGAAATGCTCCGCCAAGGCGGCTCTGCTGCGGATGCGGCAATGGCGATGATGCTGGCCCTGACAGTGGTCGAACCGCAATCGAGCGGCATCGGCGGCGGCGGATTCTTGTTATATCAGGACAGCGCGAAGGGTCTGTTGACGACGATAAACGGACGGGAAACCGCACCAGCGGCGGCGAAGGCTGACCGTTTTGTTGGGCCAGATGGCAAACCCCTTGGCTTTCTTGAGGCGTTTCAAGGGGGGCATTCGGTTGGCGTGCCGGGCAACATACAGTTGATGGCACAGGCGCACCAAAAATGGGGCAAGCTGCCGTGGGTGACAGTGTTTAAGCCTGCGATCCGCCTTTCGGATAAAGGCTTCATCGTCAACAAAACGCTAGAGTCACGGTTGCAGGGCATTCAGCGGCTGTGGCCGAATTTCGATGAAGCCCGCGCGATTTATTGGCGTGATGGCAAGCCCGTTACGGCAGGCACGAAGCTTAAAAATCCAAAACTTGCAGCAACGTTGAAGCTGTTGGCAAAAAAAGGGCCTGACGCTTTTTATACAGGGCCGATCGCAAGCCAGATTGTGCAGGCTGTCACGACCAGCAAGCTCAGCCCCGGTGACATGACGATGAGCGATCTCGCGCAATATCGTGCCAAAGAACAGCAGGCCGTGTGCGCGCCCTATCGGGTCTATGTCGTGTGCGGCATGGCACCGCCTTCGTCGGGCGCAACCACAGTGCTTCAGATTTTGGGTGCGTTGCAGCGTTTTGATTTGACGGCAACGGGCAAGGATAGCGCCAAAAGCTGGTATCTGATTGGCCAAGCGATGCAGCTGGCTTATGCAGACCGCGAAAAATATCTGGCCGATGATGCCTTCGTCGATGTGCCAGTCGCCGGGCTTTTGAACCCTGAATATATACAGGAACGCTCGGCGCTGATTGATCCGGAAAAAGCGCGCAGCGACTATCCTTCAGGCAAACCACCTGGTGCCACGCCGCGTACTGCCGCGATTTCGAGCGAAGTTGCTGGCACGACGCATTTCACTGCGGTCGATGCAAACGGCAATATCGCTAATATGACGTCCACAATTGAAGGTCCGTTTGGCAGCCAGCTTGTGGCAGGTGGGTTCTTTTTGAACAACGAACTCACTGATTTTACCTTCGCCCCTGAAAAAGACGGAGCGCCAGTGGCAAATCGCATTGCTGGCGGAAAACGGCCTTTGTCTTCGATGTCGCCGACGATGGTTTTTGACCGTGATGGTCGGGCGGTACTGACGCTTGGTTCGGCCGGTGGTAAGCGGATCATTATGCATGTTACCAAAACGCTGATTGGCGTGCTGGACTTCGGCTTGCCGCTTGATCAAGCGATAAAGCTGCCGAATATCTATTTTGGTGGCGGTCAGTTGGAGTTGGAACAGGACACCCCGCTCGCGGCAATGGCGGAGCAGATTGCTACGTTCGGACAAAAAGTGCGTGTGGCTGACCTCGGGTCTAAGGTGAATGGTGCGCAATATCTTAATGGCGCTTGGACAGGTGCCGCAGATCCACGGAGCGAAGGGACATCGGCGACCATAGATGTAAAGGGTAAGGTCACGATCATCCGCCCCCCCGCCGCTGCGGAAGTGCCTTTGCCAAGCGTCGGATAAAAGACGCGCATTGCGCCAGATTGCCAGTGGCGCTACCGCAAATAGGATATCAAAGACAGGCCATAGCATGGCGGAAAATTTGCAGGAGAGCATATATGGCTGCTGAACAGTTTGATGACTTTGACAGCTTCCCTAATCTTGTAACCATGTTTTTCGCGCGTGCACGTTATCGCGGGAATGCGCCATTTTTATGGGCAAAGCAGGACGATGCCTGGCATTCGATCAGCTGGTCGGACGTTGCGCGGCAAGTTGCCGGCTTTGCAAAATCGCTGCGTCAGCTGGGGCTGCAAAAGGGCGACCGGGTCATGCTGGTGTCGGAAAACCGCCCCGAATGGTGCATCGCAGATTTGGGTATCATGGCGGCAGGTTGCGTTACTGTGCCGACCTATGTCACCAACACCGAACGCGACCATCAGCATATATTGGACAACAGCGATGCGCGCGCTGTCATCGTATCGACGGCCAAGCTCGCCAAGACATTGACGCCAGCTGCGCTGCGGTCTTCGCAGGCAGAATTCATTATCACTATGGACCCCCAGCCAGCGATGCAACAGGGGCAATTGTCGGTGCATCACTGGTCCGACATGGTCAAAGGTACCGATGCTGACGTGCGCGCTAGCGAAGCGGCTATGGCGTCCGTGACCCGCGACGATTTGGCCTGCATCATTTACACCAGCGGTACAGGTGGGGCGCCACGCGGCGTGATGCAGCATCATGGCGCAATTTTGCATAACGCCGACGGCGCGGCGGCAGTCCTGCGAGAAGATTTCGGCTTGGACGAAGAAGAAGTTTTCTTGTCGTTCCTACCTTTGTCCCATGCTTATGAACATAGCGGCGGGCAATTCCTGCCGATTGGCGTTGGTGCGCAAATCTATTATGCCGAAGGGCTAGAGAAGCTGGCCTCCAATATCGAAGAAACGCGGCCCACAGTCATGGTGGTGGTCCCGCGTCTTTTTGAAGTGTTGCGTCAACGGATGATCAAGGCCGTCGAAAAGCAGGGCAAGCTGCCCAATTATCTGCTCGACAAGGCGCTGACCATCGGAGAGCGGGATTATTCCGGGCGCAAGCGTCTGGTCGATGCGCCGATGCGATTGATTTTGTCGCGCACGATCAAGCCAAAAATCCAAGCGCGCTTTGGCGGCCGGATGAAGGCCATGGTGTCAGGTGGCGCACCGCTGAACCCCGACATTGGGGTGTTCTTCCAATCCTTGGGGATTACCCTGCTGCAAGGTTATGGCCAGACCGAATCCGGCCCTGTCATCAGCTGCAACCGGCCAAGCGCAGGCATCAAAATGGACACCGTTGGTCCGCCATTGAAAAACACAGAGGTCAAAATCGCCGAGGATGGCGAAATATTGGTGCGTGGACCTTTGGTGATGAAGGGATATTGGCGCAACAAGGCCGAGACTGATCGCGTTCTCATTGATGGCTGGCTGCACACCGGCGATATTGGCCATATTGATGACCAAGGCCGCATTGCGATTACCGATCGCAAGAAGGACCTGATCGTCAACGACAAGGGCGACAATATCGCGCCGCAAAAGATAGAAGGCATGCTGACGCTTCAGCCCGAGATATTGCAGGCAATGGTGTCCGGCGACAAAAGGCCCTATATTGTTGGCCTCATCGTGCCAGATCCAGAATGGGCGCTGGAATGGGCGCAGGCGCAGGACATAAAATTTGACTTTGCCGACCTGCAAGCCAATCCGCAATTTCGCGCCGCTGTGCGTGCTGCGGTGGACCGCGTGAATGCGGATGTTTCTGTCACGGAAAAAGTGCGCCAGTTCGAATTTGCGGATGAGCCCTTTTCCATTGAAAATGGCGAGATGACCCCAAGTATGAAAATCCGCCGTCATGTCATTCGGGAGCGTTACGCGGTGCGGGTCAACGGCATGTACAAGGCTTAAGATCCGAGCCTAAATACAAAGCTGCCGCGTGCATATGGGCTTAAGCGTTTTGCGCCCATATCAGAAATTCGACATTGCCTTGCGGTCCGGTAATCGGGCTGGTGGTTAGGCCGAGCACGGTCCAATTTTGGTTAGCTAGCCAAGCTTTTACCTCTTCACAGACGCGGGCATGTACATCTGCGTCCCGCACAACGCCGCCTTTGCCCACTTCTTCGCGGCCTGCTTCAAATTGCGGCTTAATAAGCGCGATGAGCTGCGCCTTGCTTTTGGCGAAAGCTAATGGCCGCTCAAGCACCTTAGCCAAGCCAATGAAGCTGGCGTCGCAGACGATGAGGTCAACCGGCTCTGTTATATGTGCGTCAGTCAAGATGCGCGCGCTTGTTTGTTCATGGACAATGACGCGCGGGTCTTGGCGTAGTTTCCACGCCAACTGGTTTGTACCGCTGTCGACGGCGTAGACGCGGGTTGCACCATTGGTCAGCAGCACATCAGTAAAGCCGCCCGTCGATGACCCCACATCAATGGCAATATTGTGGGTGACATCAATGGCGAACGCCTCAAGCGCATGTGCAAGTTTAATGCCGCCGCGGGAGACCCATGGATGGTCACTGCCGCGCATGCTGATCTCGGCATCCTCTGCGATCTGCTGTCCGGGCTTTTGCGCCTTGGCGTCGCCAATATAGACATGGCCTGCCATCACAAGCGCCTGCGCGCGGGTCTTGCTTTCGGCAAGGCCGCGATCAACGATGATTTGATCTAATCGTGTTTTTTTGGTCGCCATGTCGCAACGCGCTAGCGCAGCGTGGACGATTTGGCCATAAGACAAAGCCATGCAAACGCGCTACATAACCCTCTTCGCCCTGCTGGGCCTCGCCGCGTGCGTTGCGCCGCCGCCTCCCCCTGCGACAAAGATTGTTTCCGCGCCGCCATTATTAGCTTCACCGCCGCCGCAGCCATTGACCGGCGATTGGAATGACTGGCCCTTTACCCCCGGCAACTGGACCTACCGCCGCGATGGCCGTAATTCGATTGCGCAGTTCGGCGCGCCGGGACGCAACGCGACCGTCAACTTTCGCTGCGATGCGCAGAACCGCCGCGTCACATTATCGCGGGAAGCATCACCGCGTGAAGCATCGGCTCCGAGTGCGCGCATGGTCATTCACACCTCGTCCATGACAAAAACGGTGGTAGCAACACCAAGTGATGCACACCCCTTTTATCTGGGGGCTGACATCGCAGCCACCGCCCCCATTTTGGATGCAATGGCCTTTAGCCGCGGCCGCGTGTTGGTTGACGTGGAGGGGCAGCAGCCGGTCATTCTGCCGACATGGGCGGAAATCGCCCGCATAGTTGAAGATTGCCGGTGAAAATCAACGCGCGATTTATCGCAGCGCAGACCTATAACTTTAGCCAGAAAAAATTTTAATACAAGACTTGTTTGTGATCGCAGTTTGATTCACCTTGCGAACTGCGGAGGGCAAATAAATGTTTGATGCAAGCAAATTCTATTCAACGAAAGGAGGTGATCCGATGTCTCATGGTTCAGTTAAGAGGTCGGACAATTCCGTTCGGGAGATCGGCCGCTGAGCACATCAGCGATGCCGGTCACGGCATGAAAGCAACTTCCGGCAGCGGGTGTCCGACCGCTGACCCATGTTTAAGGGCCGCTGGTTAACGCTAGCGGCCCTTTTCAGTTGTCCGTCTCACGCCACGCCCTTTACCGACCCAATTTCAGTTGCTTCCAGTCCCTATAATTTTGCCATATAAAGGTTTTTTTTCAAACATTGGTGGCAATTGCTGCTGAAATGCTTACATTAATCATAGGATTTTTTAGGATATCGAAAAATGCAGTTTATGCGCGTTAGCTGGAAAATTTTGGTCGGTGTGAAGGACCTGTTTGTGCTGGTATTTCTGGCGCTTTTCTTTGCCGCCATTTTCGCGTTGCTGCATGCAAATCCAAACCCGGCGATGGTCCGCGATGGTGCATTGCTGCTCAAGCTGGATGGCGTGGTCGCCGAACAGCCGACCGAAATCGACCCGCTGATGGCGCTGACCTCGTCGGCTTCCCCTGTTGGTGAAATCCGTCAACGCGACATCATTCGCGCTTTGAAACTTGCCCAAAGCGACGCGCGCATAAAAGTGGTCGTATTGGACATGGAACGCTTCATGGGCGGCGGGCAAGCGAGCCTTTCCGCAATTGGGGATAGCATTGATGCCGTGAAAAAGGCGGGCAAGCCGGTTTATGCCTTTGCAACCGCATATACCGATGACAGCTATCAATTGGCTGCGCATGCAACACAGATTTGGATGGACCCGCTTGGCGGTGCTCTATTGGCAGGCCCAGGGGGATCGCAGCCTTATTATAAGGGATTGCTCGACCAATTGGGGGTGAAGGCCAATATCTATCGCGTGGGCACGTTCAAAAGCGCCGTCGAACCCTTTATGCGGTCTGACCAGTCGCCTGAATCGAAAATGGCGATCAAGGGCGTGTATGATGAGGTGTGGGGCCAATGGAAAGCCGACGTCGCCAAAGCGCGCCCACAAGCGCAATTGGGTCAATTGCTGAACACTCCCGCTAATGCGGTTGAGGGGGCAAAGGGCGACCTTGCCCAATTGGCGCTATCGACAAAATTGGTCGATAAATTGGGCGACAAAATTGCCTTCGGAAAATTCATCGCCAGCAAAGTGGGCGCGGATGAAAAGAAGACGACTGGCGGCTTTGCGCATACGCATATGGATGCGTTGCTGGCGAGTTACGGCCCGCCATCGGCTGGAGAGCAGATTGGCGTGGTAACAGTCGCGGGAACCATCGTCGATGGAGAGGGTGGGCCCGGCTCAGCGGCTGGCGATACGATCAGCAAGCTGATTTATGAGGCACTTGATAGCAAGGATTTGAAGGCACTTGTCGTGCGCGTGGATTCGCCCGGTGGTTCAGTGATGGCATCGGAGAAAATCCGCCTTGCGATTGCCGCGGCTAAGGCCAAGGATATTCCGGTTATCGTATCCATGGCCAATCTGGCGGCAAGCGGTGGCTATTGGGTTTCGTTGCCCGCCGATGTCATATTTGCAGACCGGTCAACAATCACGGGTTCTATCGGTATCTTTGGGGTCATCCCAAGCGCCGAGGCGGGCCTTGCAAAAATTGGTGTGAATGCCGACGGGGTCAAGACGACGCCTTTGTCCGGTGAGCCCGATGTCCTCAACGGCTTCAGCCCGGAATTTGACCGCGTCGCGCAAAGCGCGATTGAAAATGGCTATCGCCAGTTTTTGACCCGGGTTGCGACCGCGCGCAAAAAAACACCAGAGCAGGTGGATGCCGTGGCACAAGGGCGCGTGTGGGCCGGTGGCACAGCGCGTGAGCTTGGCTTGGTCGATCGGTCAGGCAATATGAACGATGCCCTGGCGGAGGCGGCAAAGCGGGCGGGGCTAAAGCCGGATGGTTGGCATGCGGTATATATCGAACCGCCTGCTAGCTTTGCCGACACGTTGCTTCAGGGGTTGATGCCGAAGCAAGCACAAGCAAACGCACCGATGGATATATTTGCCCATGCCGCATGGCAGCAAAGCATGTTCATGCAACGCGTCGCGGCTGACCTCGACATGTTGACGGGCGTAAAGGGCGTTCAGGCCAGATGTATGGAATGCGGGGACTTCGCGCCGCCTGCGCCTGTCGCAGCGGACAAAAATTGGCTGTCGGTGCTACTAAAGGCCTTCAGCTAAATCGGCATTGAGGGCTAGGGTCAGCTGGCCCTAAGCCTTCACCGCGCAGATTAGTCCAGAGGACGTTGTGACACCCAATATTTCAGGGTCTTGCAACGCGCGGGTGCGCCGCAGAAATTCCTCGACGGTCACCTTGCGCATATCTTGCCCGCGCAGTTTCTTCAGACCGTTCAGCTTGTTAAGCTGAATGAGCGAGAGGCGGTCGACCATCCGGTCGGCCATGCAGGCGGCAATCGGTTGCGACAGTCCCGCATTCATCAATGCCGTGCGAACGCGGGTTTCGGGGGTGGCACAGGCCGAAAGCGTTAGTAATGCAATGCCGAACAACGCAATCCGTTTCATACACCTTGTTCCTTCGCACGTCCAACGCACTCCAGAATAATGCGTTTTGCATCCGTTTCATCACCCCAACCATTCAGCTTGGCCCATTTTCCGGGCTCTAGATCTTTGTAATGGGTGAAAAAATGCTCGATCTGTTGCAGGACGATAGGCGGCATGTCCTTGTACGTCACGACGTCGGAATAATAAGGAAAGGTTTCGTTGACCGGAACGCATAGCAATTTTTCGTCGCCGCCCTTGTCATCTTCCATCATTAACACCCCAATCGGGCGGCATTTAACAACCGCGCCCGCGATGATGGGGGAACGGGCTACGACCAGCGCATCCAAGGGATCTCCATCTTCGCCTAAAGTGTGCGGCACAAAGCCATAATTGGCTGGGTAGCGCATGGGCGTATGTAGGAAGCGGTCGACGAATAAAGCGCCTGATGCCTTGTCGAACTCATATTTAACGGGCTCGCCGCCAATGGGTACTTCGATGAGGACGTTGAGGCTTTCGGGTACATTGTCGCCCGCAGGGATGAGGTCAATACGCATGGGAGAATGCTTTCACGTTGTTATTATTTGATCCGTCGCGGGCTGAGCAGACGATCCATCGCCGTCTTACCTTGACCTGTCACTTCGAGGTGCGGATAGCGCAAACCTCCCGAATAGGCGATGTCTATTTGCGTAAAGCGTTTGTTGCGCTCGACGATGAGTTGGATTGGTGTTTTTCCGTCCTTTGCTGCTTTGATGGCAGAGGTCAGACCGTCTTTTGAATAAGCATAGCCATTCACCGCAATGATTTTGGTGCCATTGACGATATTCGCCTTAAATGCCGGGCTGTCCCATACTACCGAGGTGACACTGGCATCCTTGTTCAAGCTTATCCCAAGCGAGTGGGTGAGGTTGAAGTTATTGCCCTCTTTCATCAACTCCTTGTCGAATATATTGGGCTCCTCTTTCCAAACGAGCTTATATCCGCCCTTCTCGATGCCCGCCAGCGGCGCGGGTTGGCCAGGCTGGCGCAATTTCGTGTCGAGGAACTTGGCCCAGTCATAAGGCTGCACGGCATTCAAGGTGCGCACGACCGCGTCAAAATCATAGGTCAGCACGCCCCAATCGGCATCGCGCACCCCGAAAAAGGCTGTGGCAAAATCATCCAGCGATTTGGTCCCTTTGGACAATAGGCGAATGGTCATGTCGGCGTCGAGCCAGATAAGGGAGCTTTCGTTGTAATAATCCTCGCCACGCGCTTGGCTGGCAAAGGGTTTTGGCTTACGGGCGCCGAAGATCGGATCGTGCGTGGTGTCTTCAACCGAACGCCAAATGCGCCCCGGCTGTTCCGCATACAATCCGGCATATTTGGCCCATTCGGCAAGGACCATTTCCTTGGACTGAAGGCCTGAGCGTGCGCCCAGCACCAAGTCCCAAAAACTCGTCTGACCCTCATATACCCAAAGCAAGTTGTCGCGCATGGGCGTGGCATAATCCGGTGTCCACATTGTTGCGGGGCGGCGAAACTTGCCATTCCAACTATGTACGAATTCGTGCGGCAAAAGACCGCGTTCCGACATATTGTCATCCCATTCGATGAAATAGTCAGTCTCGCGCGTGTTTTCGGAACTGCGGTGATGCTCAAGGCCTATGCCGCCCAGCTCTTCGGTCAGGCCAAGCAGGAATTCATAACGGTCGAAATGCTTTGCGCCGAACAGCAACAAGGATTCATCCACCAAGGCGCGGTGTGCCGCAATCTGCTCTGGCTTTGCCGCGAGATACTTCGCGTCATCTGCCCAGACGTTCAGCGTGACATTATGTCCCAGATCCCATTTTTTATAATGCGGGCCAGCGAACATCGGGCTGTCGACCAAGGTTTCGAAGCTGGTGATGCCATAATCAATACGGTTGCCCGTTATATTGGCGCCATCCAGCGCGGCAACGCCCGTCCAGCCCACGGGCAGGGTGATTGATGGTTGCACCTGAATGGCGCGGGTAAAATGTCCGGCGGGATAAAATGCGACCTGTTCCCATTGCACGTTCATCATATTGGGCGTGACGTTGATGCGGCCTTCGCTTTCGCGGATGGGTGATGTGAATTGAAATTCAACGTCAACCGAGGTGGTTCCTTGCGGCACATCGACGTGAAACGCATATACCTGCACCGGATCGCGCGTCCAACGCAGCGTCTTGCCGCCAGAGCGGATCATGAGGCCAGTCATTTCGGCCAAGGCACCGCGTGGGCCGTGCTTACCGGGCAGCCATTGCGGATAAAGCAGGATGAGCGGCTTGCCCGTTTCCACGGGAATTGTCTGGCGCACTTGGAAAATGGCGCGATCAATGTCCGTTGCGTCCACCTGCAATATCATCGGCGCTGGCAACGGGCGGTCCTGCGGCTCGGGAATCGTTGAGACAATCGGAACGGGCTGCGGCGCGCTATTTTGCGCGGATGCTGCCGAAATGAGGCTGGCGGAAAGAGCGAATGCGGCAAGTGCGCGCGAAAATATGCATGGATTCATAACGCTAACTTTGGCGAATGCGCCGCGCTGCGTCCAGCCCTATTCCACTAACAACAATTAGCAGCTAGGGCGCTTGGCTATGGCAAAGATACAGACACCCCAAGCCGTGCGCGGCACACAAGACATGTTCGGTGAGACCGAGGAACGCTTCGCTTATGTGGTCGCGACCTTTGAACGCGTGCGCAGGCTGTATGGATTTAAGGGCCTGCAACTGCCCGTCATCGAACCAACGGCCGTGTTTTCGCGCAGCCTGGGTGAGGCGACCGATGTCGTATCGAAAGAAATGTATACGTTTGAAGACCGCGGCGGCGATTCCATCACGCTTCGGCCTGAATTCACGGCGGGGATTGCGCGGGCCTATCTGACCAATGGCTGGCAACAATTTGCGCCGATGAAGCTGTCTGTGCATGGGCCATTGTTCCGCTATGAGCGCCCGCAAAAGGGCCGCTATCGCCAGTTTCACCAGATTGACGCCGAAATCATTGGCGCGGCGGAGCCAGCGGCGGACGTCGAGCTGCTGGTGATGGCGGACCAGTTGTTGAAGGAATTGGGCATCAATGACGGCGTCACATTGCAGTTAAATACGTTGGGTGATACGCCCAGCCGCGACGCATGGCGTGCCGCGTTGGTTAGCTATTTCAACGACCATAAGGGCGCATTGTCCGAAGACAGCCTAGCACGGCTGGAGAAAAACCCGCTGCGTATCTTGGACAGTAAAGACCCCAAGGACCGCCCAGTCGCCGATGCCGCCCCCGTCATTGACGATTATCTATCTGGCGAAGCGCAGGATTTCTTCGGCGCAGTCACCGCAGGGCTTGATGCTGCTGGTGTGGCATGGACCCGCAACGCGGCTTTGGTGCGCGGCCTCGATTATTACCGCCACACCGCGTTTGAATTTGTGACCGACCGGTTGGGTGCGCAGGGGACTGTGTTGGGCGGCGGGCGTTATGATGGCTTGATCGAAAATCTCGGTGGCCCCGCGACACCGGCGGTCGGCTGGGCTGCTGGGATTGAGCGGTTGGCGATGTTGTGTAGAGACGACAAGTCTGAACTGCGGATTGCCGTCGTGGCAGACCGGCCCGAGTTTCAGCAAGACTCGGAAATGGTGATTCGTCATCTCAGAAAGCATGGTGTCGCTGTTTCGACAGCGTTCAAAGGCAATGCGAAGCGGCAAGTCGAACTGGCCAAAAAGGCATGGGTTGATGCCATATTGTTTGTCCGGGAAATCGATCCGGTGTCCGGGTCACGACTCTACCTAAGTGGTGCACTGCTAACGTCAGACGAAATCAATCGGATACAGGCAGCATTGCCGGAGGGCTGGCAAACCATGCTTGGTGGCGACTGAACAACATGGTGAATTCATCAATTTGTCATTCCCGCGAAAGCGGGAATCCATGGGCCGAACTGTCGGCAAAATGTTTCGCACAAAGACACGAAGGCATAAAGAAGTTGCTCCCTGTCTTCGTGTCTTCGTGCGAACAAAAATCTCATCGCGCGCGGAAACATGAGGCCATGGGTTCCCGCTTTCGCGGGAATGACAATGTGTTGGCTATGGGGTTGGCCCTGTGAAAATCTCTCCACACCGCATCGCGCAGATTGAATCGCGCTTTTCCGAGCTTGAGGCGCGGATGGCTTCGGGGCAGTTGGAGGGCGATGCTTTTGTCGCCGCCTCGCGCGAATATGCCGAGTTGGAGCCTGTGGCCAAGGCTGCCGCCGAGGTCAGGCGCTTGCGTACGGAAATCGAAACGCTTGGTGCTATGACGCAGGATAATTCCGACCCTGATTTACATGCGATGGCGGTCGAGGAACTCGACGTTGTCACGCAGCAATTATCGGATGCGGAAACATCGCTTGCCATTTCGTTGCTGCCCCGCGACTCTGCGGATGACAGGCCAGCGATGCTTGAAATTCGGGCGGGCACGGGCGGCGATGAAGCCGCTTTGTTCGCGGGCGATCTCTACCGCATGTATGAGCGTTATGCCGCCGGGCAGGGGTGGAAGATTGAGCCGATATCGGTAAGCGCCTCCGACGTCGGTGGTTTCAAAGAAGTGGTCGTCGCGATCAAGGGCACCGGCGTGTTCGCTAAGCTGAAATATGAAAGCGGCGTTCACCGTGTGCAGCGCGTGCCCGTGACCGAAAGCGGCGGGCGCATTCATACCAGCGCGGCGACCGTGGCGGTCCTGCCTGAACCGACCGAAGTGGATATCCAGATAGAAGCGCGCGACCTGAAAATCGACGTTTACCGTGCGTCGGGTGCAGGCGGACAGCATGTCAACACTACGGACTCAGCCGTGCGTATCACCCATTTGCCCACGGGTATTGTGGTGACGTGTCAAGACGGGCGCAGCCAGCACAAGAATAAGGAACAGGCGATGCAGGTCCTGCGCGCCCGTATGTATGAAAAAGAGCGCGAGGAGGCTCAAGGCGCCGAAGCAGAAGCCCGCAAGGCCATGGTTGGCTCCGGCGACCGTTCCGAACGCATCCGCACCTATAACTTCCCGCAAGGCCGCGTGACCGACCACAGGATCAACCTGACGCTGCATAAATTGCCCGAGATATTGGAGGGCGGCGGATTAGCCGAACTCGTCGCCGCATTGATTGCCGAGGATCAGGCCGAGCGTATGGCGGGGCTGGGGGAGTAACCATTTCTCCCCTCCCGCAGGCGGGAGGGGCCGGGGGTGGGTTGAAGCATCCGAGCCACGTGAAGTAACATTTTGTCATTCCCGACTTGATCGGGAATCCATGGTCTAATCTGTCGGTTTAGGCTGACGCGTCAGGCCATGGGTTCCCGCTTTCGCGGGAATGACACGGTTGGCGGTTTTGCAAGCCAGCTAAACCCCCAACCGCCCATGATCCAACTTGGGCAGCACATAACGCGCGAACATGTCGCATTCGTTGATATGGGGGTAGCCGGACAATATGAACGCCTCGATACCTACCGCACGATAGGCGTTGATTTTGGCGAGCACTTGGTCGGGGTCGCCCACGATTGCCGCGCCGCAGCCTGAACGGGCGCGGCCAATGCCGGTCCACAGATTATCCTCTAAATAACCATCATTTGCCGCAGCTTGCGCACGCAGCTCGGCCTGATGCGCAACGCTGAAGGTTTGGGTGTCGAGCGATTTATTGCGGATGGCTTCGCCCTGATCAGCATCAAGCTTGGACAGCAAGCGGTTGGCATAAGCGCGCGCCTCTGCTTCGGTTTCGCGGACGATGACATGCGCGCGGAAACCATATTTGAGCGTCCGACCGAATTTGGCGGCGCGCGCGGTCATGTCGTCGACCAAGTACTTGGCACCCTGCACCGTTTCGGGCCACATAAGATACACGTCGCAACCTTCGGCGGCGGCGTCCTTTGCGGCTGGTGACAGACCGCCAAAATAGAGCGGTGGGCATTTGCCGCTAACGGTTGTCATGCGCGGCGGGTCGATCTCGATCTTGTAATGCGCGCCGTCAATCGACAGATGTTCGCCGTTTAGCAATGTCTTCAATATCTGCATCGCCTCAACTGTACGGCGATAGCGCGGTTCGGAATCCATCTTATCGCCGGGCAAGTCCGACGAGATGATGTTGATGTTCAACCGCCCGCCCGAAATTTGATCCAGCGTCGCAATCTGCCGCGCAAGCTGGGGCGGCCAGCTTTCACCAATGCGCACCGCCATCAGCAATTTGATCCGCGAGGTTAGCGCCGCAATTGCGCTGGCGAAGGCAGTTGTGTCTAAGCCAAGGGTATAGCCTGATGGCAGCAAGATATTGTCAAATCCGCCTTTTTCGGCGGCCAAAACGATATTACGGCAATGTTCCCAACTGGAGGCCAGATTGGTGTCGGGGACGCCCAGAAACTCATAGTCGTCATCGCAAAGCGCGGAGAACCAGCTCACTTCGACAGGCTTGTTCATGGCAGCGGCACTCCTCTTGCGGCGACAAGGACGCTGTACCAATCCGCGCGGGTCCATTGAATTTTGAACGCGTCGGCAGCTTCGGTTATGCGCGCCGGGTTTTGCGAACCGACAATCGGGATGGGCCGGGCGGGGTGCGCCATGATCCAGCTATAGGCCGCCGCCGTGCGCGAAACGCCATGCGCCGCCGCAACCGCCGAAAGCGCAGCAGCGACATTTTGCTCACGCACATTTTGCGGGTCGCCAATGCGGCCACCACCCAAAGGCGACCATGCCATCACCGCAAGGTTCATCGCTATCGCTTGATCCAACTCGCCATTTTCGACCGTGTCGATCCGCAACGGCGACAGTTCGGGTTGTGTCGAAACGATGGGAACTGGGCTAAATTGTGCCAGCGTCGAAATCTGCGCTTGCGTAAAGTTGGACACGCCAAATGCGCGAATTTTGCCTTCTGTATGCGCGTCTTCAATCGCGCGGGCGATTTCCTGTGGATGCGTCAACACGTCTGGTCGGTGAATTTGCCACAGGTCGATGCGGTCAGTGCGCAAACGGGTGAGGCTGTCATCAATGGCTTTTGTCAGATATTCCGCGCTGCTATCATAGGGCGTTGGTGGCGTGATGCCGCCCTTCGTCGCCAGCACCATGCGGTCGCGATATTCAGGGGCTTGCGCAAATACGTGGCCAAGCAGTTCTTCGGCCTTGCCAAAACCTTGGTCGCCAAAACCATAGATATCGGCGGTGTCGAACAGGGTGATGCCGGCCGTAAACGCAGCATCAATGGCAGCGCGGGCCGCGGACAGTTCCAACCCGGCGAAGCGCCACATGCCCCATGCGAGGGACGAGATTTCTATGCCACTGTTGCCCAATGGACGGGTAGGAGAAGGAGAAGGAAGCGTCATGATTTTTTGCTCTTTTTTGGAGAAGGGGAATAAGGAGGCGCCACGGATTCGCGGCTGATAAGTTCGTGAGGCAGGCGACGATGCTCAATCCCGCCTTCGCCAAACAACAGGTCGGCGGCGGTCGATGCGAGATCGCGGACGGGCTGGCGTACCGTGGTCAAGGGCGGCCAGACAACGCGCGCGAGCGTAGTATCGTCAAAGCCCGCAACCGAAAGCTGCTCCGGTATTTGAATACCGCGCCGATGCGCGACCGCAAGCACGCCCGACGCCATGTCGTCGTTCGATGCGAAAATCGCGGTGGGTGGATGCTTCAGAGACAGGAACTGTTCCGTGGCCGATACGCCGCTTTCAAAATCAAACCGCCCCTCGGCAAGTAGCTCAGAATCAACAGATATTCCGACGCGCCCCAGCGCACGTTCGTAACCGGCTTGTCGTTCCGTACTTGCCTTATGATTTGGGTGGCCTTTGATAAAGCCAATCCGCCGATGCCCGATGTTGATGAGCTTCGTCGTCATGTCGTCGGCGGCCTGCATGTCATCCATGAAAACGGAACTGGTCAGCGCATGGTTGGTACCCGGCGAAATCCGCACAAAGGGAATGTTGAGCGCCTCAAGCGCGTTCAGCACAGGCACGCAATCGGTAACGGGGGAGGAGAGTATAGCGCCGTCCACATGCGTTTGCCGCACCATGCCCAGCACCTGTTCGCCGACGTCGGGGTCGGCAACATCCACGGGCTGTGCGATTAAGCGCATGCCCTCTTGATGGCAACGGTCCCAGCATCCTTGCATGATCTGGTGCATATAATAAGGGCTGTGATTGTCGTAGATCAGGGCAATCTGTCCGGATTTGGTGCCCGCCAATATGCGCGCGGCGATGCTTGGGCTAAAGCCAAGTTCCGACATGGCGGCGTCCACTTTGGCCTTGGTCCCCGCACTCACATAAGGATGGTCGTTGAGCACGCGGCTGACGGTTTTCACCGCCACGCCAGCGAGCTTTGCGACATCGCGGATGTTGGCGCGCGGGTTCATTCAGCGAACGCCGTACGTATGGAAGCGAATAGGTCCGCATATTTGCTGTCGGCCCGGGTGAAAACGGGGGGTTGGCCGTTCGGCGCGGCTATGTTGTGCGTGCCTTTGGCATAAGGCTGGCCGGACCACAGATGGACCCAGGCGCCATCGGGTATCACCACAGAGCGGCTATCTTGGCCTTGCTCAACGACGGGTGCCACGATCATGTCTGCACCATATAAATATTGGTCCTGAATGTCGTAATATGTGCAGTCGTCATAATGCAGGAACATGGGCCGTTGCAGCGGCAGGCCAGTTACCGCCGCCTCATCACAATAAGCGCGGACATAAGGGGCAAGTTGTGCATGGACTTGGCTCATCCGTGCAAAATGGCTGAGGATTTCGGGGCTGCTGTCGAGTTGCAGATTATCCGCCGGGCGGTTGCCTTCATGGCTGCGCATTACGGGGGCAAAGGCGGCAAGGTCGATCCAGCGGTGCATGAGCTCTGCCGTCCGCACCACGCCGTGCAGGCTGGTATAGCCGCCCAAGTCGCTATGGTGATACGCATTGCCCAACAAGCCAGACGACAAAGCAGCCGTTATCACCGTGTTGATGCCGTCATGCCGCGAGAAATCGACAGTTTGGTCGCCCGCCCATAATAAGGGGCAATGCGCCTGAACGCCGGAAAAACCCGCACGCATGAAGAAGGTCGCATCATCAGTTTTTCCGCGCGCGGCAATGGCATCGGCGTTGACCTTGGCCCATAAAACGGGCCAGCGGTTATGCGCCTCCATCGGGTCGGATCCGTCGAACAGCCGCACATCGGTTGGCAGATACTCACCAAAATCGGCCATCCACCCTGATAGACCGAAATGGAGCATTTCTTGGCCAATGATGCGATCTGCAAACCAGTTTGCGGCGTCGGGATTGGTGAAATCCACGATGCCTGCGTGAAATTCGCCGAAGTCGACGGCATAGGCTGTGCCGCTATCCTGTCGTAATGCGAGATAATTGTTGGCCAAAGCTTCTTGATACAGCGCGCCGTCGACCGCCAAATAGGGGTTCACATAGCCGAGAAAACGGATGCCACGCTGCGCCAGCGAAGCGATATGCGCGGGAAGATCTGGATAGCGCGCGGCGTTCCATTTCCAGTCCCAGAACAAGCGCTTGCCAAAACTTGTTTGGCGGATGCCAACCCAATCCTCGCACCACAGCCCCGTAATGGCCGCGCCAGAGGCAGCTATGCTCTCGAAGCGGTCAAATGTGTCCACGCCGTCCTTAAGGCCGATAATGGCGCCGGAAATTGCCCAGTCGGGCAAAGGCGGTTGCCGCCCGAAACGGTCGGACAATTTGGTCACCAGTTCGGGCAGCGATGGCGCGTCGAATAGCTCCAAATCCATATTGGCCGACCAGCATTCGACGCCAACCCGGCCCGCTTCCGTCAGATCAAGTACGGAATAAGCCGCCGTTTCGAGGTGCACCGCATAACGCGCACTGCTCACCCAACTTGGCTGCGGGTAATTGGTCGTCCAATAATCCCCGCCCGCCAAGCCATTGGCATCCATAGTCTGCGTAAGCGCGGTCGACTTATCGCGGCCTACCCCCGGCTCCGACGTCCAGAAAGGAAAGCGACGCCCGTTCAGCCGTAAATAGGACATTTGCTCCCCGCCGCCCCAAAAGGCTTCGGACGTTGCGCACTGCATATCTATCCAAAGCCGGTTGAAAGCCGGGTCTGTGCAGCGAAATTTGAGGATGGATTGCTGCGCTTGTTCCGCAAGCTCCAGCGTTGCAACAATGTCAGGCCGCTTCGTGCTCCAAAGCCGGATACAGCCGTCGACTTGCGCACAGCAATCCAGCATTAATCGTGTTTCAACGATGTCGTCGATGCGAAAATTGCCACGAACCATTTCAAGGTCCGGCGATCCAACGCCAATGCTGATAACTGGAGCATCTGCGCGATGTGACAGCATGCAGTTGCCATCGCGCAGCAGGTCGAAGCCGTCTGATTGCATGATGACCTTAAATGGCAACTTCCGTCCCTCTCGCCGTTTCGAGCCTGTTACTATGACAAGATTGCAACAGTCCTGACTTAAAAATCTCCGCCATATGACACCGCTAGACATATTGAGTCAATCTGGTAACAAAATTGTCATCGATGAGGCACATCCCAAAATAGCTTTTGTTACTTGATCAAAATCAAGTGATTTGGTTGAGAACTGGATGGCCTTTTTTAAGGAGGTTCATAATGTTCAGTTCTGAATTTAAGAAAACGTCTTTCATCCGCGCTTCGTTGTTCGCAAGCGCCGCGATTATGGCGGGTGTCAGCCTGCCCGTAATGGCACAGACCGCTCCGGCAGAAGATGATTCGGCCAATGCAGAAATCATCGTCACCGCACAAAAGCGTGAAGAGCGTTTGCAGGATATTCCACTCGCCGTATCGGTTGTTGGCGGAGAGGCTGTTGCCAATAATGGCGGCATAACGCTTGAAAATGCGCAATATCTCGTTCCAAGCTTGAACTTCCGCAAGGCGGGTACGTCGCTGAACCAGGCATTGTTCCTGCGCGGCGTGGGCACCATCAACTTCTCGATTGCTGCGGAACCATCGGTTGCTGCTGTTCTCGACGGTGTTGTCTTGAGCCGCGCTGGTGAGGGCTTCACAGATTTGTTCGACGTCGAGCGTATTGAAGTGTTGCGCGGACCGCAGGGCACATTGTTCGGAAAGAATGCATCTGCCGGTGTTGTAAGCATCGTGACGAAGCGGCCGACAGCGGAATATAGCGCGACGGTTGAAGGCTCATTCTTCACGAAATCCGAATATCGCGGTCGTGCGACGGTTAACTTGCCGCTGAGCGCCAATGTGCGTTCGCGCTTCACCGGATTTTACGGAAGCTATGACGGCAACGTTAACAATCTGACCACGGGCAAAAAGGTCAATGGCTATGAACATTACAGTGTTCGTGGTGCGATTGAGGCCGACGTCAGCGAGAATGTCATGCTGACGCTGCGCGCCGATTACCGCAAAGCCAATGATGATTGTTGTGCCGAAATTATTGGCAATACGCCAACCAATGCTGCCGCTCTAGCGCTGGTTGGAACTGGCTTTGATCGTTCGGATTCACGCAACATTCGGCAAAACCTGGTCACCGCGACTAAGGAAGAAAGCTGGGGCATTGCGTTGCAAGCCGACGTTGAATTGGGCGAACATAGCCTGACGTCGATCACCAGCTTACGTGGTTGGGATAATACCGAAATCCGCGATGGTGACTGGCTCGACCGGCCTTATGTTGGTTTGAACCAATTGCACGATAATGGTCCGCAAACATCGAACACCTTTAGCCAAGAAATTCGGGTGGCGTCGCCGACCGGCGAATTCCTCGAATATGTTGTCGGGGCATATTATTCGAAGGCTGAATCGGACCGGACATTTACGCGCAATGTGATTACATGCTCGGCATCAACGCTGGCTGCGGTCGTGCCGGGTCTCATACCTTGCTCAACTGCCGCCGGGGTGTCGACGATCACTACCCCCGCTGGTACGGCTGACTTTGGTTCGACATTCAAAAATATGTCGGCATTTGGTCAGGCAACTTTCAACCTGTCCGACAGCCTGCGTTTGATTGGTGGCTTGCGCTACACACATGACGAACTGGATGTAAACCATATCCGCCGGACCTCGCTCGCCGGTCCAGGTGTGCAAGGAAACTTCGACGCTGGCGTTTACAATAATGGCCTTGTGGCAACAGCGCCAGCGACAGGCTTTGTTGCAGGCGCGTCAAACGGTGTTCCTTTCACCACCAGCACCAGCAACAATAACCTTTCGGGTAAGGCTGCCGTGCAGGCGGATATCACGGAAAATAATATGGCTTATGCAAGCTACACCCGTGGTTATAAGGGCCCAGCCTACAACATCTTCTATAACCTGACGACGCCGGGCGCGGGTGTTATCGCACCAGAAACGGTCAACGCCTATGAAGTGGGATTGAAAAATACCCTTCTTGACGGCGATCTCATTGTTAACATCGCGGCATATTATGCCAAGTATAACAATTATCAGGCAAACAGCCCAGATTTCGTAGCAGGTGTTCGGACCACGCGCTTGACGAATGCAGGTTCGGTATCGACCGAAGGTTTCGAGGTTGATTTTGTGGCGACGCCATTGCGTAACTTCAGCCTTTCGGGCGGCATTGCGTACAACAAGGCACAGGTCGAAAATTTCCGTTTGCCGCCGGGTGCGGATGCATCACAATTGGTCGCCAAGGGCACGCCGCTGGCGAACGCACCAAAATGGAAGATGTCGCTTGGCGCGCAATATGACATCGAAACTTCGGGCTTTGCGAATATCGAACTGGGAACCCAGATTGCGCGGCAGTCCGACCAAATTTACGAAGCGAGTGCGAACCCAGCGGTTCGTCTTGGCTCGACCGTAGAAGGTTACGCGATTGTCGATGTGTCCGCTGCTTTGGTTGACCCCAATGGCGGTTGGCGCTTGGCGTTTCAGGTGAAAAACCTGTTCGAAAAGAGCTTTGCATCTTCGATCGTGTCGGGTGGCCCCGGCGGTGCATATCGCTACATCATACCCCGCGAAGCCGACCGTTATTTTGGCGTAACAGCGAAAATCAACTTCGGCGCGAAATAAGCTGAACCGCACACTTTAGAATGAAAGGGCTGGAATCCACATCGGGTTCCGGCCTTTTTTTGGGTAAAGTTTTGGGTCAATCAAGCAAGGACAGGCGCTGTAAGGCCATGCGCAACCGGCCCGTTCGTGCCCCTTTCCAGAAATTTGATAACTCGGTCGCGGCGAAATAGGAAAGCACCCCTTTCTCTTTTGTCCTTCATGCGCCATATCGCTGGAATGAAATGGCCCGACACCATCAAAGCAGGCGAAACTGAACAGCATGAGGCGCTCGTGCGCCGGGTGCTCGCGCCCAATGCATCGCCTTATACCTATACGGGCACGCAGACCTGGATCGTTGGTGATAAGACCGACGTCGCTATTATCGACCCCGGCCCTGTCGGGAGCGGGCAAAGCGTTGGGGACCCTGCCGACATTCATGGCGAGGGCCATGTGGAGGCGATCTTGCGCGCTGTGGGCAATGCAAAAGTAAATGCGATCCTGTGTACACATACCCATCGCGACCATTCGCCAGCCGCCGCGCCATTGAAAGCCGCGACCGGTGCGCCGATCATTGGTTGCGCGCCGCTGATGCTGCGCGATGATGGCCCGCGCGCCGATAGTGCCTTTGACCCCGATTACCAGCCGGACCGAATCCTGCAGGACGCAGAGGCCATTTCAGGCGATGGTTGGACGCTCGAGGCGGTGGCAACGCCGGGACACACTAGTAATCATCTGTGCTTTGCTTTGCGGGAAAGCGGCGCTTTGTTCACGGGCGACCATGTGATGAAATGGTCGACCAGCGTCGTCAGTCCGCCCGATGGTGACATGAGCGACTATCTGGCGAGCTTGCAGAAATTATACGAACGCGACGACCGTGTTTATTATCCGGCTCATGGTCCGGCGGTAAATAACCCGCGCCAGCTTGTGCGTGGTATGATCGGTCATCGCCGCCAACGCGAACGGCAGATCATGACCTTGCTGGAGGGCGGTGAGGGGCATATCCCCAATATGGTGGCCGTAATGTATAAAGGCTTGGACCCGCGCCTGATCGGCGCGGCTGGTCGCTCGGTTCTTGCGCATCTTATCGATTTGCAAAATCAGGGGCGTGTGGCGGCGCAAGGCGATGGCTGGCATCTTGTCACGGAGACGTGAAGCCCACATAATATCAGGGCAGGGCCTTGTGCCCCCAACGCGAAAAAAACCGACAAGAGCCAGAAGCTAGCCTTGTTTCGTGCACCCAAATCGACCACATAGGCGTTCAACTCAGCTGCCGGAATAGCTTCGGCATGGCAAAGGTAGTACCGCATGAACGCCCCAACGCCCCGCGAAAACTTGCAAGGCCTTGATCTGCTCTCAGAAATCAAACGGCTGAAAAAAGAACGCAATGCCGTCATTCTCGCGCATTATTATCAAAAGCCCGAAATTCAGGACTTGGCGGATTTTGTGGGCGATAGCCTTGAATTGAGCAAGCGCGCGGCAGAGACCGACGCCGACGTCATCGCCTTTTGCGGCGTCAAATTCATGGCGGAAACCGCAAAGATTTTAAGTCCGCAGAAAACCGTCATACTGCCGGACATGGCGGCAGGCTGTTCATTGGAAGATGCGTGCCCGCCGGGTAAGTTCAAGGCGTTTCGTGCGGCCCATCCTGACCATATCGCGCTGACTTACATCAATTGCTCTGCCGAAGTGAAGGCGCTGTCCGACATTATCGTGACCAGTAGCAGCGCCGAGACGATCCTGAGCCAAATTCCGCCAGAACAGAAAATCATTTTTGGTCCTGACCGGCATTTGGGCGGATATCTTGCCCGCAAGTTCAACCGTGAGATGCTTTTGTGGCCGGGCGTATGTATTGTGCATGAGGCATTTTCGGAAACCGAACTGCTGAAGTTGAAGGCCCAATATCCGGGTGTTCCCGTTGCCGCCCACCCCGAATGTCCGCCCCATATCATCGACCATTCGGATTATGTCGGCAGTACGAGTGGTATATTGCAATATGCGCAGACGATGGAGGGCGATACCTTGATCGTCGCCACGGAGCCGCACATCATTCACCAGATGGAAAAGGCGGAGCCAAGCAAGACGTTCATCGGCGCACCGGGCGCAGACGGCAACTGTGCGTGTAATATCTGCCCCTATATGGCGCTCAATACAATGGAGAAGCTTTATCTCGCTTTGCGCGATTTGACGCCGCAGATTGAGCTTGATGAGACCGTGCGGTTGGGCGCAAAGAAGAGCCTCGACAGGATGTTAGAGATGGCCAGCGGAACGGTCGGTAAAGGCGATCTCGGTCGGGCATGATGGGCTGATGACGCGGTGCATCAAATATATACTCGCCTTCACCGTTGTATCGATATAATACAGCTACGCGATGCTTTTCCGGCGATCTTCTTCTAATAAAAATACGGATATCGACGGTCGGTTGGCTGCTTTCGATGATCATAATGCACAGCGTTTCCCCGACGATCCGCAGCCATCGAATGACGGCACTCGCGCGCCGGCTAAGCGCCTGTTTTTAGGTAAGACCCGCTGGTGGTGGTTCGGACGAATGATCGCGGGTCTGATCGCAATGTTCGTTCTGCTGTTGCTGTGGCTCGCGGTCACCGCACCCTTGTCAAAATCGCTTCAGCCGATTGCGCCGCCGCGCATTACATTGCTTGCTTCCGACGGCACACCCATCGCGCGCAACGGGGCAATCGTTGACAGACCTGTCGACGTCACCAAATTACCCCCACATGTGGTGCAGGCTTTTTTGTCGATCGAGGATCGCCGTTTCTATTCGCATTGGGGCATTGATCCGCGCGGCCTCCTGCGCGCTGCATGGTCAAACGCCTTTGGCAGCGGCATGACTCAAGGTGGCAGCACGATTACGCAACAGCTTGCCAAGTTCACCTTTCTGACGCCCGAACGTAGCCTTACCCGCAAGGCGCGTGAAATGCTCATCGCCTTCTGGCTTGAGGGACGCCTTACCAAGGACGAAATCCTCGGACGTTATCTGTCGAACGTTTATTTTGGTGACAATGTCTACGGCCTGCGCGCCGCATCGCTGCATTATTTTTATCGCCAGCCGGAGCGTTTAACGCTTAGCCAATCGGCCATGCTGGCTGGTCTGGTGCAAGCGCCATCACGTCTGGCCCCGACCAAGAACCCCGAACGCGCCGCAAAGCGCGCTGGACTCGTGCTTAGGGCTATGGTGGCCAATAAGGCCATTACGCAAGCCAAGGCGGATGCCACCCCGGTAGCGCGGCTGGATGTACGTGTCCGCGAGACATTGCCGACGGGTACATATTTTGCCGACTGGGCCATTCCGCAGGCGCGGCTGCTTACCGAAAGCGGATATGCCGACGTGCGGATTACCACGACCCTCGACGCGCGTTTGCAAAATATTGCCCGTAAGGTGGTCGCCCGCGCGGGCGTGGGTAACGCGCAAATCGCCTTGGTCGCGATGCGCCCAAATGGTGAGCTCGTCGCCATGGTTGGTGGCAAAAGCTACAAGCAGTCGGCGTTTAACCGGTCAACGCAGGCTAAAAGACAGCCCGGATCGACATTTAAACTGTTTGTATATCTGGCGGCACTTCGGTCGGGCATGACGCCGCAGTCGATGATTGCCGATACCCCCATTAATGAAGGCAGTTATCGCCCGAAAAATTCCGGATTGCGTTACCGAGGCGATATCAGCTTGGAGCAAGCTTTTGCTCAATCGAGCAACGTCGCTGCCGTGCGGCTGTACCAGAAAGTAGGCGGCGAAGAGGTGGAGAAAGCCGCGCAAGACCTTGGCATCCGAAGTCCGCTCACTTTGGACCCAAGCCTTGCGCTGGGCAGTTCAGGCATCACTTTGTTGGAATTGACGGCGGCTTATGCGGGCGTGGCGGGCAACCAATGGCCGGTTGAACCGCACGCCTTTAAACAAGAGGAACAAGGCTGGATTGAGTGGTTGTTCTCCGGGCCGCGTTCTTTCAGTGGACGCATGCACGGGATGTTGCTGGATTTATTGGGGGCATCGGTGAAGCAAGGCACAGGACGGGCCGCGCGGCTTTCGATTCCCGCCTATGGAAAAACCGGTACCAGTCAGGATAATCGCGATGCCTTATTTGTCGGCTTTGCTGGCGATTTGGTGGTTGGGGTGTGGATCGGCAATGACGACAACAGCTCACTCAAGGGGGTCAACGGCGGAGGCTTGCCAGCGCGTATCTGGCGCGATTTCATGTCGCAATCTATCCGCAATGCCGCGCCAGTGAACAAACCAAAAACCCCGCAGACGCCAGATCCGGAAGGTCCGATTGCACCGCTTGATCTGCTAGAGTTGCAGGAATTGCCAATCGACATCGGCAATTCGGAAATACGCGTCGATCAGGGGCAGGGCGTTACAGTGAATACCGATGTCAACGGCGTTCCGTTTGAAATTACACTTGACCGCGATGGTGCCAATATTCAGGCTAGCCCATCTGCGGAACGCCCCGCACCGGAGCCGCGTTGATGTGCGTGTTTTTCTGCCATGACTAGATGCATGCGATTTTTTGCGGCGTTGTGCCTGTTTCTGTCTCCATTATTGGTTGCGCCTGCACCTGCACTTGCCGATGCAAGTGATATCAGCGCCGCATCACGCAGCGTGGTGCGGGTCATCGTCTATAGTTCTGCCAAAGGACAGGAGAGCATCGTCAGCATCGGCTCTGGCGTGGCTGTTGCGCGCGATAAAATCATAACCAATGCCCATGTCGTTGAAATGGCCAGCTTTGATGACAGCGTGCAGATCGTCATCGTACCCTCCGATGGCACGCAAAGCTATCGCGCAAGAGTTTCGGCCAGTCTGCCGGGTAAAGACCTTGCCCTGTTGCAGCTGACGTCTGGGGCGCTTGTTCCTGCAAGCATTTTTGCAGGAACGCCAGAGGATGGCGCGGACGTCTTTGCCATTGGTTATCCCGCGAGCGTTGATGTCGCTTTGGAGCAGAGCGAAGCCGATGTGCTTCGCCCGCAGCAACCCGTCAAAACGCGGGGAACAGTCTCCTCTGGACGGACGTCGAAGTCCGTTGAATCGCTTTTGCATACGGCGCCGATTGCACCGGGTAATAGTGGCGGGCCCATTGTCGATGCCTGCGGACGGGTTTTGGGTATCAACAGTTTCGGATCGGTACCCACCGACGGCGGCGCTGAATTTTACTTCGCCATATCGGCACGCGAATTGTCGGCATTTCTCGCCAATCGCGGTGTCGCGTTCCGCTCCGTGCGGGGTGATTGCCGGTCAGTCGCCGAATTGACGCGCGCCGAGGCGGAACTTGAGGCATCCACGCGCGCCTCGATGGAGCGAGAGGCGCGTGTTGCCTCCGAACTGCAACGCAGCCGTGAAGGCAAAGTACGCAGCGACGCCGAACATGCCGTCATTGGCGAACGGGAAAACCATCTGGCGCTTGCTGGGTTGTTGCTGGTGCTCAGCGCCGTTGCAGGGGGTGCTGCATGGCAGTTTTCCGAACGTGCGCAGCGGGATAGATTTAAATCCGCCACCGCTGCCGGCGCTGTGCTTTTTGTCATGGCGGTAGGCATTTTTGCAGCGCGCCCATCGTTCGACGAAGTCGATGATCGGGTTCGGGCCGCATTGATTGCCGACATGCCAAAAGATGCAGTTGCCGAAAAGGGCCCCGCTGCTGGCGAACCGCAAGCGAAGATTTGCGTATTGCAGCCCCAACGCAGCCGCGTCACTATGTCCGATACTGCAGACGTTGAATTTACGTGGCAGCCCGATGGATGCATCAACGGACGCACGCAATATGTCGAAAGCGGCGGCCGGTGGGTCAGAAGCTTTGTACCCAATAATGACGCACAGATTTCGGTTATCAGCTACGCTCCGGAGACCAATATTTATCGCATTGAACGATTCCTACCGGGCAATGACGCCATGCAATCCGCCCGTGCGGCACGGCAACTTTATGACGTAAAAACCTGCACCGCGGACCCAGAGCAACTGAGCAACATCGAAAATATGAACAAGACCATATCGGCGCAATTGCCGCCCGCGCCAAACGAGATATTACTGTTCACATGCTCTGACCGTTGAATCTTGGATTGTGCATGGGGACTTAGGGCTTATGGTGACGACATGATCCGTTCGCTGTCGATTTTGTTGTTGCTATTGTCCGCAGCACTTTCCGGATGCTCCGAAGGCGTCGACAATGAACGCATCCGGGTTGATGTGATCGAAGACCGTCCCCGGCCGTTAAATGTATCCGCTACGCCGCAGCCCTTGGCGTCGGCTTATTTGCGCGCGGCAACGGCGCAAGGGTTGGTCACGTTTGATGAAAAGGGACGGGTGGCGCCTGGCCTCGCCAATCGCTGGATCGTGACCGAAGACGGCATGAGCTATATCTTCCGCCTCAATAAAGGGCGCTGGAATAATGGGCGTGAGGTAGAGTCGGGGGAAGTTGCACGTCTTCTGACTGCTCGGATCCGGGAATTGCGTAAGGGGCGCCTTGGCGCCGAACTGGGTGTCATTGACCGTGTCGTCGCCATGACGGGTCAGGTGGTGGAAATCAGGCTGACGGCCCCGATGCCCTATCTTTTAGAATTATTGGCCTTGCCCGAGTTCGGGTTGCTTAGCAAAGGCGCGGGATCGGGTCCGATGCAGGCCAAGAAATTTGGACAGGTTATGCAGTTGCGGCGCAATGAAACTGATGACGAAGGCGTACAGTTCTTGGGCAATGCGATGGTAACATTGCAACGCGGTGCGGCATCAACAGTGCTTGCCCGTTATGCGCTTGGACAAAGCGACCTCATTGAAGGCGGACGGTTTGACAGCTTTCCCTTGCTCGATGCGGCAAACATACGGGCTGATCACATCCAATTTGATGCGGTTCCGGGGTTATTCGGTTTGCACGTGGTCAATGACGGTCCATTTTTGTCGGACACAGCGAATCGAACGGCGATTGCCATGGCTATTGATCGCCCTAAATTGCTGACAGCGTTTGACATTGTGGCGTGGCAGGAAACGGTTACCTTGGTTCCCGAAAGTTTACCAAATCGTGCGAGCATAGCCCGACCGGCATGGTCAGCGCCATCGATGGAAGAACGCAGGGCGATGGCAGCCGCGACGGTAGCCGATTGGAAAAAGGCGAATGGTGCGCTTCGTGCGTTACGGGTTGCCTTGCCGCGTGGTTATGGCAGCCGGATATTTTTTGCGCGTTTGCGGGCTGACCTTGCAACAATCGGCATTGATATTGAGCGTGTGACGATGGACCGACCGCATGACTTGCTGCTTGTTGACCGCACCGCGCAACAATCCAGTCCGATATGGTATCTGGATCAGCTATCGTGCAAATTTGCTACCATTTGTAGCGCGCGGGCAGACGAGATCGTGGCCGAAGCGCGCCGAACGGCAGATAGCGCGATGCGCGCACAGTTATTGGGCGAGGCAGAGGCCGAATTGCAGGCCACCGTTGCCTTCATCCCTATTGCAAACCCTTTGCGTTGGTCGGTCGTCCGGCCCGGTCTTTTGGGGCATTTCGCCAATGGTCGTGGGTGGCACCTGTTGCAATATCTTGGACGTGACCCGACATAGGCGCAAAGGAGCAGCCTCAGTGCCGATTTCGCAGGAAGAATTTGCGCGTATTGCCAAGAATTTGCCGGGCATGGGTAATGACCCGCATGCCGTGCGCGCCCGTGTCGAAGCGCTTGAGAAAATATTGGAGCGCGCCTTCGTTATTCCGGGCACTAAAATTCCCTTTGGACTGGATAGCGTGATTGGTCTTGTCCCTGTTTTGGGTGACCTCGTGACTGCGGCCATGGGCGCCTATATGGTGTGGGAAGGCCGCAATCTTGGCATGTCCAAATGGCAGCTTATCCGCATGAGCGTCAATATCGGTGTGGACACGGCGATTGGCGCAATCCCCTTTGTCGGCGACGCATTCGACCTTGTATGGCGTTCGAACAGCAAAAATTTGCGGATCATCAAGAAACATCTCGATAAACATCACCCGGCAACGCGGATCATTGAGGGCTAGGCCTAACGCCCGCGCCAGATTTTGATTTGCGCTGTGGCCGGGGCGCGGCGCGTAAATGCTGGACACTTTCGGGGCTTGAAATCCCTGCCAAGACAGATGCGCACTTCTTGGAGCCAGCCTTTGGCATTGGCCTTTACCATGACGGCATTGGTTGGCAGACCATCGTTCAGATCAGCTAATCTTTCAGCCAGCACTTGCGCCGTCAACGGCGTCCCGCGTTCGGGTTCGCGGGACAGTCGCGCCATGTCGGGAAATGCAATTGCGTTGAACAGCAATCGCGCTGCTGCGAAATAAGCGTCCGGCGTATTGGCCATGCAACTGCCATGTTTTGCCCATTGATGTTGCAGCAATTGGGGGGACGGGCTGAGGCAAATATTGTCTGAGACTGTCCGCCGGGGCAGAACGCCAACCGCGCGGCAATATTGTGGATAGTTGGCCCCTTTGGCTTCAGGCCACAGGCCATGCAGGATAAAACCAAAGTCCCCAATTTCACCCGAACATTGGAAGCGTGCCGCAGGGTCGCGCATCCGCCCACGGCAATATTCCGGGCTCCAACTGAGAGCTAGCACATAGCCGTCTATCGCCGTGGGCCTGATGGTACCAGACGGAGGCAATTCTAAGGCCGGACGCGGAAGAAATCGGGGTGGCTGACATTGCCATGCTTGCGCCATGGTCGGTGCCGGTTGGAACGCTGCCACGACACCGAGAAAGGCTAAAAGCTTAAGCCTGCGCAAAATCCAGCCCGATGTCGGCTGCCGGCGCGCTTTGCGTCAGGCGGCCAACCGAGATATAGGTAACGCCTGTTTCTGCCTTGGCGCGGATCGTTTCCAAGGTCACCCCGCCCGATGCCTCAGTCGGCACGCGGCCAGCGATAAGCGTGACCGCTTCTCGCAACATATTGGCGTCCATATTGTCGAGCAGCAAATGGCTTGCCCCTGCCGCTAGGCCAGGTTCGATCTGGGCGATGCTGTCCACCTCAAGAATGATGCGTTCAACCCCTGCATTTTTGGCGCGGGCAACAGCTTCAGCTACGCCGCCTGCAACGGCAACATGATTGTCCTTAATCATGGCCGCGTCCCAAAGACCCATACGGTGGTTCGTCGCGCCACCTATACGCGTTGCGTATTTTTCAAGCAGCCGGAGACCGGGAATGGTTTTGCGGGTGTCCAAAAGGATGCACCCTGTTCCTGCGATGGCATCGACATATTGCCGTGTCATTGTCGCAATGCCCGACAGATGCTGCACGGTATTCAGCGCCGAACGTTCTGCGGTAAGCATGGCCCGTGCACGGCCCTTTAAGCGCATGAGGTCGGTTCCTGCGGGCACCTGCGCACCTTCCTCGACCAGCAACTCTATCTCCATCAACGGATCGAGCGCCTGAAAAAACGCAACTGCGATTGGCAGGCCAGCCACGGTTATGGCGTCGCGACTGTCCATGACGCCGTCGAAAAGAAGGTCCGCCGGAATGACGCTTTCGGACGTCACATCCCTGCCGGTCGGACCCAAATCTTCGGCCAGCGTCGCACGGACGAAAGCGTCCATATCAAATGAGCGAATGTGAAAAGGCATATTGCTGTTATCCGGCGTGAACATGATTGGTGACTATACCCCAAAAATAGGTAAGTTCGCTATCGCCAACAATAACTGAAAACCTTTTATTGCGGGGTCAATAGCCCATCAGGCTCATGACTTCCTTGCGGCTTGATTGATCATCGAGGAAACAGCCAATGAGTTTGGATGTCACCATGCCAACGCCATGCACTTTCACGCCGCGTCCGGTCATGCAACCATGCTGCGCCTCAATCACAACGGCAACGCCTTCTGGCTTCAAATTTTCCCAGATGCAGTTCGCAACTTCTGCTGTCAGACGTTCCTGCACTTGAAGGCGCTGGGCAAAGCCGTGCAAGACACGCGCAAGTTTCGAAATGCCCACAACCTTGTCGGTTGGCATATAAGCAATCGACGCCTTGCCGATGATCGGTGCCATGTGATGCTCGCAATGCGACTGAAAGGGTATGTCCTTGAGCAACACCAGTTCATGATATCCGCCAACTTCTTGAAAGGTGCGCGACAAATGCGCTGCCGGGTCTTCGGCATAGCCTCCGCAATATTCGCGCCAAGCGCGGCCAACGCGGGCAGGGGTGTCGAGCAAGCCTTCACGCTCGGGATTATCGCCTGACCAGCGGATTAGTGTGCGAATGGCGTCTTGGACGTCATCAGGAACGACAATTTTGCCATTCTCCCCGATTTCGTCTTCATAATGGATATGCGCGATGGGAAATACCTTTTCGGGCTTGTTCATCTTCAGGCTCCGGCAGGCGAAGTGCCCGCGTCTTCAAACATAAAGATAAGTCTACCCGCCTTTAAATACTATACGGACAATAGCCCATGGGGGCTGTATCGCAATATAAGACTATATAGCGCCGGATACTGAAATGCTATTTTTTGCTGAAAAAATCAGCCAATCGCCTGACCGGTTTTGGCCCAATCGGCCAAAAAGCCCTCAATGCCCTTGTCCGTCAGGATATGCTTGAACAGGCCTTTGATGACCGACGGAGGTGCAGTCATCACGTCAGCCCCAATTTTCGCGGCTTCAAGCACATGGACACCGTGACGGACGCTGGCGACGAGGATTTCTGTGCCAAAAGCGTAATTGTCGTAGATCAGCCGAATGTCGCTGATAAGCTGCATACCATCAAAGCCATTGTCGTCATGTCGGCCAACGAAGGGCGATACGAATGTCGCGCCAGCTTTTGCGGCCAAAAGCGCCTGATTGGCAGAGAAACATAAGGTCACATTGACCAATGTGCCTTCAGAGGTAAGTGCTTTGCACGTTTTCAGTCCGTCGATAGTCAACGGAACCTTTACGCAGACATTGTCGGCAATCTTCCGCAGGATTTCGGCTTCCTTCATCATCGTCGCATGATCGAGCGCCACGACCTCTGCCGACACTGGGCCATCGGTCAGTGCGCAGATTTCGCGCGTGACTTCGATGAAATCCCGGCCGGATTTGGCGATCAACGATGGGTTGGTGGTCACGCCGTCGAGCAAACCCGTCGCTGCAAGATCCTTAATATCGGCAATGTCAGCGGTATCGGCAAAGAATTTCATGAGACTATGTCCTGAATGGAGATTCGGTTTCATGTCTCTTGGCAAAATATCGGCCAAAACAATAGGCCTAATGGCACCAGATTCGCGATCGTGGGAGATGATCATCCAGTTGGTGACGTTCGCTGCAGCATTGCCTATATGCGCGTGATGAGCTTGCCCACAAACCGCGTCCGTGTCGTCTTGTTGACACAAGCAATCGGCCCGCTCGATTACCGGCTGCCCGATGATATGACCGCAGGACCGGGCTGCGTGGTGATGGTCCCGCTTGGCCCTCGCAAATTGCCCGGCGTCATCTGGGATGATGATGTTTTTGGCGATGAGGCAATAGCTGCCAGCAAATTGCGCCCAGTGCTGGAACTGGTGGAATGTCCGCCATTGGGGCGGGGCTTGCGTCGCCTGATCAACTGGGTCGCGGATTATTATCTCACAAGCCATGCGGCGGTCTTGCGCATGGTATTATCGTCTTCGGCTGCGTTCACCGCGACGGGAACCATCATCGAATATCGCCGCACAGGTTTTGAGCCTGCGCGGCTGACACCGCAACGCGCGGCCGCGCTGGACGCCTTGGAGGGTGCGCAAGGCCTTGTACGCGAACTGGCCGCAGAAGCGGGGGTCAGCGACGCCGTCATTCGCGGGCTGATCAAAGCAGGCGCGTTCGAACCTGTAACCATAAGCGTCGATTCGCCGCTGCCTGAACCGTTGGCGGACTTTGACACGCCGAAGCTGAACGATGCGCAGCAGTTGGCCGCGAACAGCATGGTCGAGGCGATTCGCGCAGGCGGCTTTGATACCTTCGTGCTCGATGGCGTGACAGGTTCAGGCAAAACCGAAACCTATTTTGAGGCGGTAGCTGAGGCGATACGGCTGAACACACAGGTTCTGGTGCTACTCCCCGAAATTGCGCTGACGGCGCCGTTCCTTGCCCGCTTCGAAGCCCGCTTTGGTGTCGAGCCGGCGGTCTGGCACAGCAATCTGCGGTCCACCCAGCGCCGCCGTGTCTGGCGTGCCGTCGCCGATGGCAGCGCCAAAGTTCTGGTGGGCGCTCGCTCGGCCCTGTTCCTGCCCTTTACCAATTTGCGCCTCATCATTGTCGATGAGGCGCATGAGACCAGTTTTAAACAGGAAGATGGCGTGCGCTATCATGCGCGCGACGTTGCCGTCATGCGTGGCCATTTTGAAGGATTCCCGGTGGTGCTGGCATCGGCCACGCCAGCGCTAGAATCGCGGCATATGGTGGCCATTGGCCGCTACAAAGGTCTTGAAATTCCGTCGCGTTTTGGCGCGGCGAAGATGCCTGAAATCAAGGCCATCGACCTGACGCTGGACGCGCCGGACGCGCAGCATTGGATTGCGCCTACCCTGCTCAAGGCGTTAGAAGAGCGGGTCGAACGCGGCGAACAGAGCCTGTTGTTCCTCAACCGGCGTGGCTATGCGCCGTTGACCTTGTGCCGGACCCGTGGCCACCGGTTCCAATGCCCCAACTGCACAAGCTGGATGGTGGAACACCGCCTCGTGCGCCGTCTTGCGTGCCACCATTGCGGCCATGTCATGCCTCCACCGGAGCAATGCCCGGAATGTGGCGAGAGCGATACTTTGGTCGCCTGTGGTCCGGGCGTGGAACGTATCAGTGACGAGGTGAACCGGCTATTGCCCCAAGCGCGGACCATCGTTGCGACATCGGACACTTTATGGTCGCCCGAAAAGGCGGCGGAGTTTGTGTCACGTGTCGAAAACAGGGCAGTGGACATCATCATCGGCACGCAATTGGTGACGAAGGGTTATCATTTTCCCGAACTGACTTTGGTCGGGGTGATCGACGCGGATCTGGGGCTTGAGGGCGGAGATTTGCGCGCTGCCGAACGTACCTTCCAGCAAATTGCGCAGGCCGCGGGTCGGGCGGGGCGGGGCGAAAAACCCGGCGAGGTTTTCATTCAGACACGCAACCCCAACCATCCCGTCATTGCGGCTTTGGTCGCTGGTGACCGTGATGCATTTTATGATGCCGAGACTGAACAACGCAAATCCGCTGGTGCGCCTCCATTCGGGCGATTTGCAGCCATCATTATTTCGTCCGAAGATGAGCGCGAAGCCATTGAGGCCGCACGCGCCGTGGGTGGCGCCGCACCGCAGGTGGACGGAATGATTGTCTATGGACCGGCGCCAGCGCCGCTCGCCATGTTGCGCGGGCGCTATCGGCAACGCCTTTTGGTTCATGCCCAGCGTTCGGTTGAGGTGCAGAATATCATCCGTGAATGGCTTGGCGGCCTTCAATTTCCGCGCGGCGTGCGGGTTGGGATCGACGTCGACCCTTATAGTTTCCTGTGATGGGCTTTAAGTGGTCCTGCCCCTAGACGCGCAAATAGCGGATTTACCTGATGCATCTAATGTTGCATCGTGCCGACAAAATATAGGGGAGAGCAAGATGCACAAAATGATATGGGCAGCGTTATTGAGCACGGCGTCAGCGACAGGCGCATTTGCGCAAGATGCAAAGCCAGCCTCTGATGCAACGGTCGCCGCGCAACGCAGCGTCGCGGCGCAGCTTCCCGTCGAAGATGGCCGTGACTTCGATTTTGCCGACAGGGGCTTTATCGGCACTTTGTCCGACCCCGTCATCACCAACAAGGATGGCAAGCCTGTCTGGAACCTTGGCGCTTATGACTGGATGGTTGACGGCCAGTCACCCGATACGGTGAACCCAAGCCTATGGCGGCATATGGGCCTGTTGCGTAAACATGGGCTCTATGCGTTGACCGATAATGTCTGGCAAGTGCGCGGCTTTGATGTGTCGAATATGACGGTGATCAAAGGCCAAACGGGTTGGATCATCATCGACCCGCTGACCAGTCGGGATACGGCGGCGGCGGCGCTGAAACTGGTGAATGAAAAGCTAGGGACGCGGCCAGTCACTGCGGTCATTTACAGTCACAGCCATGCCGACCATTTCGGCGGTGTGCGCGGGATCATAAATGAAGCCGACGTCAAAGCGGGCAAGGTTGCAATCATTGCGCCGGAGCATTTTCTGGCCGAGACTGCGTCTGAAAATGTCATGGCTGGCCCAGCCATGGGCAGGCGGGCGACGTTTCAATTTGGCAGTAACCTGACGCCTGGCCCGCAGGGGCAAATGGGCAGTGGCATCGGCAAAGGCATTGGCGGCGGTGATCTCACGCTGATCCCGCCCACAATCGATATTCGCAAAACGGGCGAACAGCGCGAAGTTGATGGCGTGACGTTGGAGTTCCAAATGGTGCCACATACAGAAGCGCCAGCCGAAATGAACGTCTATATGCCTGCGGCGCGGACGTTTCTGGCCGCTGAAATTGCGACATGCAGCCTGCACAATATCCTGACCCCGCGCGGGGCGAAAGTCCGTGATACGTTAAGTTGGTCCGTGTTTCTGAACGAAGCCGTCAACCTATATGGCGAGCGGAGCGATGTTATCGCATCCAGCCATTGCTGGCCGCGTTTTGGTCCATCCGAAGTCAAGGGCTGGCTGGCGGGGCAGCGCGACAATTATCGGTATATGCACGACCAAACCGTGCGCATGATGAACAAGGGTATGACACAAGCGGAGATCGCAGAAGTTTTGAAGGCGCCGCCAGCGATTGGCGACCAATGGTTTAACAAGGGCTATTATGGCACCTACAGCCATAATTCGAAGGCGATTTATCAATATTATCTGGGTTGGTATGACGCCGTCCCCGCCAATCTCAATCCGCATCCGCCCCAGATTCGCGCGGCCAAAATGGTGGCAGCGATGGGCGGCGCAAAGAAGGTTTTGGCAGAAGCGAGAAAGGCGATGAAAGCGGGCGATTATCGCTGGTCATCCGACCTGTTGAACCAACTCGTGTTTGCGGAACCCAAAAATGTTGAAGGGCGGGCCTTGCTTGCCGACAGCTATGAACAGCAAGGCTATCAGTCCGAATCCGCGATCTGGCGCAACATGTTTCTGACGGGCGCGCGCGAACTGCGCGCAGGCATGAAGGCTGGCGTTAACACGCAAAGCATCGATATGATTTCGGCGATACCAACGGGTTTGTTGTTGGATTCGGTGTCGACCGGGCTGGACCCGAATATTATTGGCAATGCCGCGCTGGCGCTGAATTTTGTGATTTCTGACCGAAAAGAGACGGCAAAAGTCACGGTCGGCAATTCGGTGATGTTCAGCGAAATGGGGCAGGTCCATGCCGCGCCTATGGTGACGGTCACTGGCCCGCGCCAGTTGTTTTTGGCCTTATTGTTCCTGAAAATGCCGGCAGCGCAGTTACAGGCAGCTGGACTGAAGATTGAAGGCGACAGGGCGGCAATTGAGAAGCTTCAGGCTGCGCTTGACCCCATGCCGGGCGCGTTCAACATTGTGGAGCCTTAGGTTCTGACCCTAGGGTCAGGACCCTAAAAGGACTACATTTCCCCACGCTGGCGGCGGATAGCGTACCATTTTGCCACATTCATATTGTGTTCTTGCAATGTGTCGGCGAATATATGTCCGCCTTTGCCGTCAGCGACGAAATAATATGCGCTGGTCTTTTGCGGGTTCAGAACGGCGGCAATGGCGGCGCGTGACGGGTTGGCGATCGGCCCTTTTGGCAGACCAGCCATAGCGTAAGTATTATAGTCGTTCACGTCCCGGATTTCGGACTTGCGAATGCGCCGACCAAGCGACTTGCCTTTTGTGATGGGGTAAATGATCGTCGGGTCGGCCTGCAACCGCATGCCGGTGCGTAAGCGATTGGAATAGACTCCAGAAACTATGCGCAATTCTGATTTAAGCGCCGTTTCCTTTTCAACAATCGACGCGAGTGTTAGCGCATCTAACGGCGTTTTGACCATCGCGTTCGGGCTGCGTTCTGGCCACAACTCGGCCATTGTTTTTGTCATGGCATCCTGCATGCGTTTCAGGACGGCAGCGCGCGGTTCATTTTTGTCAAAGGCATAGCTGTCAGGCAAAACCGAGCCTTCGGGTGGAACCGAAATATCTCCGGTGAGCTGCGTATTGGCCATCAGGCGTTCGTACACCATGATCGAAGGCATGCCTTCGGGAATGGTGACCATGCGTTGCACGGTTTTCCCATCTGTCAGGATGGACAATATGTCGGAATTGGAGGCCTTTGTCGGAATGACAAATTCGCCTGCCTTGATAGTGTTAGATGCGCCAAAAATCTTTGCTCGGCTGACAAACGCATCGGCGGATTTGACCGCGCCGCTTTTTTCAAGCTGCTGTGCCGCCGACATCATGCTTGAGCCTGGCTTGATGATTACAGTGGCCGCGCGCTCCAGCGGTCCGGGCGCAGTCCATCCATAAATGAAGTTACCGGCGATTACTGTCAGCAGCAGAGCTGCTACAATGACCGCCCATTTGGCAATGCGGCGGTTTGCCTGTTTTCCGTACCGTTTTGCCACAATTAACCCTTCTCATTCCCGTCGCCAGTTCCCGTGTGCGCTGGAATGACAGGTTGAGAGCTATGCGATGATATTAGCACGATCGTTTATTCAGCCAATTTCATGATGAGG
Organism: Sphingorhabdus sp. EL138; assembly: GCF_945890115.1. Taxonomy (GTDB): domain Bacteria; phylum Pseudomonadota; class Alphaproteobacteria; order Sphingomonadales; family Sphingomonadaceae; genus Sphingorhabdus_B. The sequence continues at coordinate 19,077 of NZ_CAMDCK010000003.1, read as the reverse complement.
CTGGCGTTCGTCCCGCCAAAGCCGAAGCTGTTGTTCAAAACAGCCTTCACTTCGCGTTTCTTGGCGACATGTGGAACAAGGTCAACGCCTTCGGTGCCTTCATCTGGATTGTCGAGATTGAGCGTTGGCGGCACAATCTGGTCACGCAGCGCAAGGATGCAGAAAATGCTCTCCACTGCGCCAGCGCCGCCCAGTAAATGGCCGATTGCGGACTTGGTCGAGCTCATCGACACATGTACCATGGCATCACCAAATAAGCGCTTTACCGCGCCCAGCTCAATCGTATCTGCCATGGTCGATGTGCCATGCGCGTTGATATAATCAATATCGGCGGGCGTCATGCCTGCTTTTTTCAGGGCCATCTGCATGGACCGAAACGCGCCGTCACCTTCGGGATGCGGGGCGGTGACGTGATAGGCATCACCCGACAAGCCATAGCCAACGACTTCGGCATAGATCTTCGCGCCGCGTGCCTTGGCATGTTCATATTCTTCCAACACGACAACGCCCGCGCCTTCGCCCATGACAAAACCGTCGCGGTCCTTGTCATAAGGGCGACTGGCTGCCTCTGGACGGTCGTTAAAGCTCATGTTGAGCGCGCGAGCCTGTGCAAAGCCTGCGATACCTAGCGGGTTGATGGTGCCCTCTGAACCGCCAGCGACCATGATGTCGGCATCATCATCGCGGATCATGCGGGCGGCATCGCCAATCGAGTGCGCGCCGGTGGAGCATGCGGTGACGACGGCGTGATTGGGGCCTTTGAGGCCATATTTGATGCTGACTTGGCCTGAGATCAGGTTGATTAAGCGGCCATGGACAAAATGCGGGCTGACGCGGCTCGGACCTTTCTCCGCAAGTAATAACGCTTCGCTTTCAATGCCTGGTAGACCGCCGATTCCGGACCCGATGGAGCAACCTGCGCGGACTTTTTGGTCTTCGGTTAAATCGGTGAGGCCCGCATCTTCCAATGCTTGGCCGGCGGCATCGATACCGTAAATGATAAACGGGTCGACCTGACGTTGAACCTTATGGTCCACGCGTTTGTCAGGGTCAAAGCCCCATGGATGGTCTTTTGCCTTCACTTCGCACGCAATCAGGCATTTCTGGTTGCTGGCGTCGAAATGCGTAATCATGCCAGCACCGGACTTTCCAGCAATCAGGTTGGACCAAGTGGTTTCAACATCTGCACCCAAGGGCGTAACCAGACCTAATCCAGTGACCACGACACGACGCATTGCGCTATCTCCAAAATCTAATCTTTACGGCCCGATACTGCGAACAGGGGCCAAAAAGCAAACGGCTTTCCGACAGGAGCGCTATTGACGCTAGCCGGAAAGCCGTTTGATTTCTAACTACTCGCGCAACATAGAGCGCGTAACGGCTTAGCCGTTGCTGTTGATGAAATCGATCGCGTCCTTAACAGTAGCAATCTTTTCGGCAGCATCGTCGGGAATTTCAACGTTGAATTCCTCTTCAAACGCCATAACCAACTCAACAATATCAAGGCTGTCCGCGCCCAGATCATCGATGAAGCTTGCTGCTTCTGTGACCTTGTCGGCTTCAACGCCCAGATGTTCAACTACGATCTTTTTGACCCGTTCAGCGATATCGCTCATTTTTTTGCCCCTTATTTGGTTGGGATGTTGAATTTCTGCTATTGCCCTAATGTGCAGATTAGCCGCTGGCAAGTGGCAAGCGACGCTTATGCATCAAAGCATCGCCATGCCGCCATTCACATGGATTGTTTGGCCGGTAACATAACCCGCTTCGCGTGAAGCGAGATATGCAACGGCAGCACCAATATCCGCGCCTTCGCCCATGCGGCCCATGGGGATACGTGCATTTAATGCCTCTTTCTGCGCATCGGGCAGGCTTTCGGTCATTGCGGTAGCGATAAAGCCCGGCGCAACGCAATTGGCCGTCACATTGCGGCTGGCGAGTTCTTGTGCGATTGCTTTGGTCATCGCAGTCAACCCGCCCTTGGACGCGGCGTAATTGGCTTGGCCGGGGTTGCCCGTGGTCCCAACGACGCTGGTGATGGTTATAATCCTACCAAAGCGCGCCTTCATCATGGGTTTAGTGGCGGCGCGCATCAGGCGAAATGTAGCCTCAAGATTGATGCGGATGACGTCATCCCATTCTTCATCTTTCATACGCATCGTCAAATTGTCGCGGGTAACGCCGGCATTGTTTACCAGAATGTCGATCTGACCCAGCTTTTCGAGCGCCGCAGGGACCAGCGCCTCAACGCTGTCCTTATCGCCAAGGTTACATGGGACCGCAACATGGTCGCCGCTTAAGGTTGCCCTGAATGCTTCAAGCTTCTCCACATTGGAGCCTGACACCGCAAGGCGCGCGCCTTGGGCCGCCAGCGCGTGACAGATTGCGCTGCCAATCCCGCCCGATGCCCCCGTAACGAGCGCGGTCATGCCGGTTAGATCAAACATATCATTCTCCCTTAAATTCGGGTGCGCGCTTTTCCAGAAACGCGGTGATAGCCTCGTCATTGTCCGCAGTGGCATGCGCCAAGCTTTGCATTGCGGCGGACATTTCAAGGATGTTTTTGAGGTCTGCCGTCTGACCCTCGCGCAACAGGCGCTTCGTCATCCGGACGGCATGCGGCGGGTTTGCGGCGATTTTGTCCGCAACCGTTCGCGCGGCGATCATCAGGTCAGCATCATCTACCACTTGCGTAACCAGCCCGATGTGCAATGCTTCGGCAGCGTCTATGGTTTCGCCTGTCAGGGCTAGTTCGGTGGCTTTTGAAAAACCGACGATGCGCGGCAGCAGCCATGCGCCACCATCGCCCGGCGTAATGCCCAATCGCACAAAGCTTTCGGCAAAACTGGCGGAAGACGCGGCAATCCGAATGTCGCACATCGTGCTAAGGTCAAGCCCTGCACCAATAGCCGCGCCGTTGACCGCCGCGATGACCGGAACCTCGAGCGCTTGAAACATCAAGGGCAGACGCTGGATGCCATATTTATAATTGCGGCGGGTTTCTGCAGGCAATCCTGCCCGCAAGCCACCACTATCTGGGCGCATTTGTTTAAGGTCGCCGCCGGAGGAAAACACCGTCCCCGCGCCCGTCAGGATGACGCAGCGCACAGACATATCCTGATCCGCTGCCATGAAGGCGTCGCACAATTGTTCGACGACAGACACATCCGAAATCGGGTTGCGCTTTTCGGGCATATTCAGCGTGATGGTCAGTATCCCGCCATCGCGCGACTGAAGAATTTGGTCGGTCATTATATCGCTTTCAACAAGGCTTCGATGTCATCCATATTGATGACAGTTGATGTGGTGATGTCTTCGCCCGCGCTGCGCTTTACCATGGGTGACAGTATCTTTCCGCCAAATTCGACAAAATGCATGACGCCGGCCTCCGCCATGGCAATCGCCGACTCGCGCCAGCGGACTCGGCCTGTAACTTGCTGCACCAATTGCCGAGATATGGTATCGGGGTCGGATACCGGCGCAGCGGTCACGTTGGCGAACAAAGGCACCAACGGCGCGTGGATGGTCGTCGTTGCAAGCGCGTTTGCCATGGCATCGGCGGCAGGTTGCATCAATGGGCAGTGAAAGGGTGCAGACACGGGCAATAATATGCCCCGCTTAATGCCATGGTCCTTCGCCAGCGCAATCGCGCGGTCAATCGCGCCTTTATGTCCGGAGATAACCACCTGCGACGGGTCATTGTCATTGGCGACGGTGCAGGTTTCCCCTTCTGCAGCCGCAGCCGCCAAGCTCTCCGCCTTTTCGATATCTGCGCCCAGCAAGGCGGCCATCGCGCCGACGCCAACCGGCACGGCGGCCTGCATCGCGCGCCCGCGCAGCTTCAACAATGCCGCCGTCACCGACAAAGGCAACGCACCGGCGGCACATAACGCGGTGTACTCGCCCAAGGAATGGCCAGCGACAAAATCGCATTTTTCCGATAGCCGAACGCCGCCTTCCTTTTCCAGTACGCGCAAGGTTGCCATTGCATTCGCCATGATCGCGGGTTGCGCATTTTCGGTGAGCGTTAGATCGCTTTCTGGCCCATCGCACATCAACCGAAACAGATGTTGGCCAAGCGCCTCATCGACCTCCTCAAACACTGCGCGTGCGATTGGGCTCGCTTCGGCGAGCATTTTGCCCATGCCAACAGCTTGGCTACCTTGCCCGGGGAAAACAAATGCGCGCATAACTGCTCCTGATGGTCGGTGTTTGTGCAAAATCGCCTATGGCGCGGCGCTGCATGTTGCAAGCCCGAACGGTACAATCCTGTTGTCGGCGTCGTGGCCAATATCCGCGCGGCCCAGATAATCGATACCCGTTTTTGCGCACCATCCTTGGGCAATCTCCTCGGCAGTTTCGCCAAAGGGCCGGTCATTTTCGGGTACATCGCTAACGCGGCCAAGCCGTAATCCGGCGAGTCCTGCGGATTGCAGATGGCTGGTTACATGAAAAAATGCGCGGTCATAGCCATAGAGATATTCGCTGACTTCCTCGACCATCAACACATGGTCTTTCAATGCAGGCATTAACGGCGTGCCGGCCATCATCGCCAAGGTCATCAGATTGAACGCCGCATATTTTTCGCCGGACTGCATATGTCGTTCAAGCGCGTGCGGCGATGCGTGCAGCATCCAATCGAGCGCGCGCAGGACGGCGGCCGCACCACCATCGCGCCGGATATCGGCTGGCATCGGCCCATGGCAGACACGGCCTATTTTTGCGGCATATAACGCGCCGAGCAGGTTGCCGGCGTCGCTATAGCCCATATAGATTTTATCCGCTGCTGCTGAATTGAGCGCCGCAACTGCGTCTTGGGCGATCCGGCAAGCCCCATAACCACCGCGCACGAACCAGACGGCGTCAAAGCCTGGGTCATTGGCGACATCCACAAACGCGGCGCTGCGCATTTTATCGGGTCCGGCAAAATGCCCAGCCTCTGCAAAGCATTGGTCGTGGAAGACGAGTTCCGCGCTTGGGTGGGAGGTTGCGGCAAGCGCAATAACACGCGCTGCGTCCTCACGCGTAAATGGCGTTGACGGCGCGCAAATAGCTATCCGCATATTTCACTCTCTTCCGCAAATATCGTCATTCCCGCGCAGGCGGGAATCCAATTCGGGGCGGTCATGTGTCGACAGAGCGAGAGTTGGCCCCCCGCCTTCGCGGGGGTGACGCAGTTTTGTATATACAGGACCATTGCCAAATTCATCTTCCGGCCATAACCGCCACTGATGCACAAAAACAAATCCTATTTCTTCTGTGGCATTGGTGGATCGGGCATGTTGCCCTTGGCCAACATTGTCCGCGATACAAATGCTATTGTGGCCGGTTCCGACCGCGCGCTGGACCAAGGCCGGTTGGGGCCGAAATTTGCATGGCTGCAAAGCCTTGGCATCGACCTGTTTCCGCAAGACGGCAGTGGCCTGATAAACGGCGACCAAATTCTGATTGCGTCCGCCGCCATTGAGGACAGTGTGCCGGACATCGCAAAGGCCAACGCGCTTGGCTGCCCGCGCATGACCCGCGCGGAATTGCTGGCTGATTTGTTCAACGCCGCCCCGCGCAGCGTTGCGGTTGGCGGGACGAGCGGCAAATCGACGGTGACGGGAATGATCGGCTGGATATTGACCGATGCTGGCCTTGACCCGACGATCATGAACGGTGCGGTGATGAAGAATTTCGTCGCCGATGATGCGCCCTTTGCCAGCGCGCGCGTGGGGCAGGGGGAGGCTTTCGTTTCGGAGGTCGACGAAAGCGATGGCTCCATCGCTTTGTTCGCGCCCGAAGTTGCGGTGCTGAACAATGTCAGTCTTGATCACAAAACCCTACAAGAATTGCGGCAGTTGTTTGGGGACTTTGCCAAAAAGGCAAAAGTCTGTGTCTGGAATGCCGATGATGCGGAGACGGTGGCCTTGGTCGCACCGATGGCATTGCAGGGCGCTGTCAGCTTCGGATTTTCCTCCAACGCCGATTTCCGCGCGACCGACATCACTGATCTCCCGCTTGGTAGCCGCTTCACGCTCCATGCATTGGGCGAAGCTTACCCCGTGACCTTGATCGTCCCCGGCAGGCACAATATCGCCAACGCCCTTGCTGCGATAGCCGTCAGCGTTGCGCTTGGCGTGTCCGTCGCGCAAGCCGTGCGCAGCGTAGAAAGCTTTCATGGCCTCGCCCGCCGTTTCGACATTGTCGGCAAGGCCAATAACATCACTGTCATTGACGATTTCGGCCACAACCCGGACAAAATTGCCGCGACGCTGGCGACGTTGAAGGCGTTTCCCGGCCGCATCATCGCCTTCTTCCAACCGCATGGTTACGGCCCCATTCGCGTTATGGGCGCTGAACTTGCGGGCGTGTTTGCGGACATGCTTGGCGCAGACGACCATCTGCTCCTCTGCGGGCCCGTCTATTTCGGCGGCACCGTGGACAAAAGCATCGGTAGCCAAAGCATCACCGAGGTAGTCACCGCCGCTGGCCGCAACGCCGAATATATCCCCAGCCGCGAAGAATGTGGCAACCGCATCGTGGCGCTCGCAAGGCCGGGCGACCGGATTGTGATCATGGGCGCAAGGGATGATACATTGAGTGCGTTTGCGGCGGACATCTTGCAGCGGCTAGGGCGTTAAAGGCTGGCAACACATTTTCGCAACCCCGCGAATCGCTTGCATTCCGCACCAATCTCTCCTAAACGCGCCACTTCGCTCAGGTCCGCCTGACTGAAATCGAAGAAGGCCGGAGGGGCGTATGCATGGTGCTGCGTCAGCGATCGGTAGGAACAAGGAAACGCCCATGTCTCTGTACGAGCATGTATTTTTGGCGCGTCAGGACCTTTCACAGGCCCAAGTTGACGCGCTGGCTGAAAACGCCACCAAGATTGTAGAAGACAATAAAGGCAAGGTCGTAAAGACCGAAACCTGGGGTCTTCGTACATTGACCTACAAAATTCAAAAGAACCGCAAAGCGCATTTCGTGATGCTCGACATTGATGCTTCGGGCGACACGATTGCCGAGCTTGAGCGTCAGACGCGCATGAACGAAGATATCATTCGCTACATGACTGTCCGCGTGGACGCGCATGAAGCCGGCCCGTCGGTCATGATGCGCAAGAGCGACCGTCCAGAGCGCAGCGAACGCGGTGAGCGTGGCGGCTTTGGTGGTGGCGACCGTGATCGCGGTGCCCCTCGGCCAGATCGTGGCGACCGTCCAGACCGCGCACCGCGCGCAGAGCAGGAGGCTTAAGACATGGCACGTCCGTTTTTCCGTCGCCGCAAGTCCTGCCCATTTCAGGGTAAAGACGCGCCGCAAATCGATTATAAAGATGTACGCCTGCTTCAAGGCTATATCTCAGAGCGCGGCAAGATTGTCCCATCGCGCATCACCGCCGTTTCGGCAAAGAAGCAGCGTGAGCTGGGCCAAGCGATCAAGCGCGCCCGTCACATCGGCCTTCTGCCGTACATCGTGAAGTAAGGAGCCGAAATATGGATATCATACTTCTCGAACGCGTTGAAAAGCTTGGTGCAATTGGTGATGTTGTCACCGTGAAGGACGGCTATGCCCGTAACTTCCTGCTACCAAACAAAAAAGCGCTCCGTGCAAACGACGCTAACCGCAAGGTTTTCGAAGCCAATCGCGCGAAAATCGAAAGCGATAACGCAAGCCGCCGTGATGAAGCCCAAAAGGCTTCAGGCAGTGTCGAAGGCAAGCAGATCATTCTGATCCGCGCCGCTTCGCAAACTGGCCAGCTTTACGGTTCGGTCTCGGTCAAGGATATTGTTGACGGTCTGGTCGCCCAAGACGCCAAGGTTTCCAAGGGCATGATCGTGCTTGAACGCCCAATTAAAACGCTCGGCATTTTCGGTGTCAAAGTTGTTCTGCATCCCGAAGTTACTGTCAATGTTCAGGTCAATGTGGCCCGTTCGGACGACGAAGCGGAGTTGCAGAAGGACGGCGTCAACGTGCTCGACCAGATGTTCGAAGACGAACAGGCCGAGATCGCTGCTGAAGCCATTGAAGCGCAGGTTGAAGCTGAAGTGGCCTCTGACGCAGCGGATGCTGCCGAAGCGGCTGCCAATGCAAAGCGCCGCGAAGAGCAAGCTGCCGCCAAGGCTGCTGCTGAAGCGGCCGGCCTTTCGGCTGAGGCAAGCGACGAAGCATAAAGCTTTCGATTGCTGCATACAAAACGCCGCCTTGTTGCAAGACAGGGCGGCTTTTTTGTGCCTCTACCGCACATCATCCTGAACTTGTTTCAGGATCACGCAATTGGGTCGCAGTTAATCCCACTCTTTGTCATTCCCGCGCAGGCGGGAATCCATGGCCCTGACCACTCGAAAAAATCACAAGTTTGACCATGGATCCCCAATCAAGTTGGGGATGACACAGTGAGAGGTAGCGGCGGGACATTCACTCCTCTAAACCCACCCCATGACCGCACCCATCATCATCACCGCCGACATGGGCAAGACCGACCAGGCATGGGCCAATGGCCTACGCCGTGCGCATTTTCCGGCGGAGCGCAATTTTGTCGATGCGCATATTACGCTGTTTCACCATTTGCCGCCAAGCCATTTGCCAGAGATAAAGTCGAGGCTTGCGGCGTTGGTTCAGGACTATACGGCGCCTGTTGCGTATATCAGGGATGTTATGTTGCTGGGCAAGGCCGTGGCGTTCCGCGTGGAGAGTCCTGAATTGCTTTCGATGCGGGAGGCGTTGGCCGACAGTTTTCGCGGGCTGTTAATCCCGCAAGATCAGGCCACACCCAAATTGCACATAACGATCCAGAACAAGGTTGAGCCGCCAGTCGCCAAGGCGCTCCACGCGCATTTGCGGGAGACATTTCGACCCCGTCCGCTGGCCATTTCGGGTCTATCGGCGCATTATTATCGGGGTGGGCCTTGGGAGCATATCGGCAGATGGTCATTTCGCGGCTGACAATGCTTGACCCTTATAACCCCCGCGCTTATAGCGCCGCGTGCTTCCCCGCAAATGCTGGGATTCACGGTTGGATGGCGAAGTAGCTCAGCTGGTTAGAGCGGTGGAATCATAATCCATAGGTCGGGGGTTCAAGTCCCTCCTTCGCTACCATTTTCCTTGTGCGCAACTGGGGACGAACCCTGATAGTGTCGCGATCTGCACATGCGATATCAGAGCGGCGGACCGACGGTATGCCAAGCCCCGCTTTGAACGGTTGCTGCGCTTTGCTGCGTGGGCTATGATCAGACCATGCAAGACTGCTCCCAATGCATTGTACGCAACCGTGCAATTTGCGCCGGACTCGAAACGGACGAGCTTGAACTGCTGAGTCGGCAAGGTCGAAAGCAAAAAGTTTCCAAGGGGCAGACTGTGTTTTGGGAGGGAGATGACGCTGTCGTTGTCGCCAATGTTATCGCAGGCGTGCTAAAGGTTTCGATGAGCTTGGCTGATGGCCGGGAGCAGATTGTCGGGATTGTTTTTGCATCAGATTTTATTGGGCGGCCCTTTGGCCAGCAAAGCCCGTATAGCGTGACCGCGCTGACCGATGCTGAATTGTGCATATTTTCCCGATCCACCTTTGACGGCTTTGCTCGGCAGCATCCCGAGCTGGAACATAAGTTGCTGCGCCGGACGTTGGATGAACTTGATCGTGCGCATGCATGGATGTTGCTGCTTGGTAAGAAAAGCGCGACCGAACGGATCGCGACTTTGTTACTCGAAATGTCTGTTCGTCTTGGCGAAACGGGCTGTACGGTTGACACAGGCGCACTGGACGCATTTGAACTGCCGCTTGATCGCCAGCAGATTGGCGACGTTCTGGGGCTAAGGATTGAAACCGTCAGCCGTCAGTTTTCTAAGTTAAAGGCCGATGGAGTCATCCATCTGCCGGATCGCCGGACCGTTGCCATACGCGACCGGGCGCGGCTTCAGGATCTTTCGGCTGCTGCCTGAACGGTGGTTTAGCGACGCTTGGGGTGTGGCTTAGCTTGGAATATTATCCGCCGGGCCACCGATGAGCACAAAATGCCGGTCGCAATAGCCGCAGTCGACATAACCTTTTTCATCAATTTGAAGCCAGACTCGCGGGTGACCCAATGCGGCGGGAATATCTCCACTGCCGTCGCAAGCGACACGCGGTTCGCGGACTCGGATTGTTTCGGGGGCGCTGTTGTTCATGTCCGCCGCTTAGCAAAGCCGCAACGTGGCTGCAACGGCTGAGAAATAGTGCAGTCACGATAATCGTGCGTCCACGAAATTCTAGCGGGGGGATTCCATGCGATTGCGCTGACACCATGCGTTCGCTATCGCAACAACATGTCCGAACAAGCTATCTCGATCCAAAATCTTTCCAAAAAATATGCGGGGGGGAAACAAGCGCTAAGCGATGTGAGTTTTGACGTCGCGCAAGGGTCGATTTTCGGCCTTCTTGGGCCCAATGGCGCCGGCAAATCCACGTTGATTAACATCTTGGCCGGGCTGGTGATGAAGACATCGGGCAGCGCGTCCATATGGGGGTTCGACATCGACGCGCATCCGCGTAACGCGAAGGCATCCATTGGCATTGTGCCACAGGAGATTATGTTCGACCCATTTTTTACACCGAAAGAAGCGCTTGAGTTGCAAGCGGGTCTTTATGGTGTGCCCAAGTCGAAACGCCGGACGATGGAATTGTTAAAGGCGGTGCGGTTGGAGGACAAGGCCGATGCCTATGCGCGGACCCTGTCGGGCGGGATGAAGCGCCGCTTGCTGGTCGCCAAAGCCATGGTGCATGCGCCGCCCGTCATCGTGCTCGATGAACCGACGGCTGGTGTCGATATCGAACTGCGTCAGCAATTGTGGGATTATGTGCAGGAACTGAACCGCCAAGGCGTGACGGTCGTGCTCACCACCCATTATCTCGAAGAAGCCGAGCAGTTGTGTGACCGGATCGCGATCATCAACCATGGGCAGTTGATTGCCAACAAGCCGACGCGCGAACTGGTCGGTATGGCGCGCGAGAAGGCAGTCGTATTAACGCTGGACCGCGATGTAACCAGTGCGCCAACGCATGAGGCCTTTGAAAAAACGGAATTGGTTGGTGAGCGGACGGTTGAGATTACGTACAATAAAGACCGTATGAACGCAGGCGAAGTGCTTTCCGTGATTCAAGGGCTTGGGTTGGGCATCGTTGACGTAACCACCAAGGAGGCCGACCTTGAAGACGTCTTCCTCCGCCTGACAAGTGCCACATAAGATGTTCCCCTACCGCTTGCGGGAGGGGCTAGGGGAGGGCTATAGCGGTTCAGGAGGGCAGGTAGTTGGACAATCCAATTTTCAGAACCAGAAACACCGAACGATCACGAGAACTGCGCCGAGCATCTCCACCAGCTGAACGCACATTATGGTCTCAATTACGGTCTGGTCAGTTAAACGGGCACCGATTTACAAAGCAATTTCAGGTCGGCAGCTATTTCGTCGATTTTGTTTGTCGTGAGAAGAAGCTGGTTGTCGAAGTGGACGGATGGTCACATGACGCACGGCAAGGATATGATGGACAACGCGATAAATTTATCCGGTCAAAAGGCTATGAATTGCTGCGTTTTACGAATGAACAAGTAACGCTTAATCTGGAGGGAGTCTTAGTAATGATACGCGAGCGCTTGGCGGCGATACCCTCCCCCAACCCCTCCCGCACGCGGGAGGGGAGTTGATGGAAGCGGATGTTCTGATCATTGGTTCGGGCGCTGCGGGGTTGACGGCGGCGTTGCAATTGGCGGCGACGCGCAAGGTTGTGGTGCTGGCCAAGGGTTCCATTTCCGACGGTGCAACAGCATGGGCGCAGGGCGGGATTGCCGCCGTTCTTGAACCCGGCGACAATTTTGCGAACCATATCGAAGATACGATGGTCGCAGGCGCGGGGCTGAATAACCGCGCCACGGTGGAATTTGTTGTCGAAAACGCGCCACTCGCGATTGAACGGTTGGCAAAGCTTGGCGTGCCCTTCAATTTGGAGGGCAATGACTGGCACTTGACCCGCGAAGGCGGACATAGCCACCGGCGCATCGTCCATGTGGACGACGCCACTGGTTGGGCCGTGCAGCAAGCGTTGGAGACTGCCGCCAGAGCACATCCCAATATCAGTTTGGTTCCGGACCTAGTCGCGATCGATTTGATCTTGGGCCGGCATCAGGAACGCTTTTCAACGTCAGGCCGCATTCACGGGGTCTACGCACTGAACCGCAAAACGGGCAGGGTCGAAACCTTCACCGCGCGCGCGACTGTTTTGGCGAGCGGCGGTGCTGGCCGGACGTATCTTTATTCAACTGCCCCGCGGGGTGCGACGGGCGACGGCATTGCCATGGCGTGGCGCGCGGGGTGCCGCGTTTCCAACATGGAATTCATGCAATTCCACCCGACCTGTCTTTACAATCTTGAGGTTAAAAATTTCCTGATAACTGAGGCGGTGCGCGGCGAGGGCGGAATCCTCAAAAACCCGAAAACCGGGCATCGTTACATGCCCGATTACGACGATCGTGCAGAGCTTGCGCCGCGTGACATTGTCGCCCGCGCCAATGACGCCGAAATCAAGCGCGATGGCCTTGATTATGTCCACCTCGATATCAGCCACAAGCCACCCGAATTTGTGAAAACGCATTTTCCGAATATTTACGAAAAGCTTATGGGTCTTGGCATCGATATCACGCGCGAGCCCATCCCCGTGGTGCCAGCGCAGCATTATACCTGCGGCGGTGTGATTGTCGATTTGGACGGTCGGACCGACGCACCGGGCCTCTATGCCGCAGGCGAGGTGACGCAAAGCGGCCTGCATGGTGCAAACCGTCTAGCGTCTAATTCCTTGCTGGAATGCTTTGTCTTTGGTGATGCCTGTGCGCGGCATATTGAGGCCAATTGGGACCGCCTGCCGCCTCCGCCGCCAATCCGGTCATGGGATGAAAGCCGCGTGACCGACAGCGATGAAGAGGTAGTTATCGCGCAATGCTGGCGCGAAATACGGCAGTTTATGTGGAACTTTGTGGGTATCGTGCGCACGACCAAACGGTTGGAGCGGGCGCAGCACCGGATTGATTTACTGCGTAGCGAGGTTGAGGATTATTACAGGCATTTCCGCGTCACCCCTGACCTGATTGAGTTACGTAACCTCGTTGAGGTTGCCGCATTGATTATCCGGTCGGCACTGGCGCGGCATGAAAGCCGTGGACTCCACTTTACACTCGATTATCCCGAGATGGCAGACAGCGCGGTCGACACGATTTTGCTGCCATAGGCACAAAACACTTTCTTACCGATGGCAAACGCAGGCAGGGACCTGACCCTATTTATTTGGAGGCTATTATGGACGTTCGAAATCAAGTCGCTGCTATTCACCTGCGTAAAGTTTTGCAACTGTCTGTCGTGGCGCTGCTAGGGGCAATGGCTATGCCCGCCGCCGCTGCGACGCCCGAAGAAACCGCGCGCGAAGTGCTGGCCAAATCGCCTATCATCGACGGCCATAATGACACTCCCCACCAGATTGCTGAGTTGTTTGACCGCGACTTTTCAAAGTTCGACCTGGCGGCGTTGCCAGCAGACGTGCTCGCCAAAACGCATACTGATATAAAAACTGCACGCGCCGGATTTTTGGGCGGGCAATATTGGTCGGTTTATGTCGACGCCGCTTTGCCCAAGCATGAGGCGGTGACGCGCACTATTCAGCAAATCGACGTCGTCCGGCAAATGATGGCGCGATATCCCGAAACATTCAGTTATGCAGAAACGACGGCAGAGGTTGAGGCGGCGATAAAAAAGGGCAAAATCGCCTCACTCATTGGCATGGAAGGTGGGCATTCCATCGGCAGTTCGCTGGAAATCCTGCGGCAGACTTATGCGCTTGGCGCGCGTTACATGACCCTTACGCACAGCCTGACCACCGATTGGGCGGACAGCGCAACCGACGCGCCAAAGCATGACGGACTGTCGCCCTTTGGTTTTGAAGTGCTTGCCGAAATGAACCAATTGGGGATGATTGCGGACATCAGCCATGTGTCAGAGGCAACGATGCACGATGTGTTGGATAAGAGCACGGCGCCTGTTCTGTTCACGCATAGCAACGCCCGCGCGGTCACGCCGCACCCGCGCAACGTGCCCGATTCGGTCCTCAAGCGCCTGCCGCAAAATGGCGGCGTGGTGATGGTGACCTTCGTGCCGGGCTTTACCTCAGCCGCGCGGCGTCAATGGGAATATGAACGCTCCGCCGTTGCAGGGCGCGCTAAGACTGAGTTTTCCGGCAATCCGGTTGGCGAAAAGGCCGCTGTTGACGCATGGATAGCCGCCAACCCGCAGCCAAAGGCCACGCTGGCGCAAGTTGCCGACCATATCGACCATATCCGCAAGGTTGCAGGGGTTGACCATATCGGCATCGGCGGTGACTTTGGCGGCGTGGACGAACTGCCGGTTGGCTTGGAAAATGTCTCAACCTATCCCGCCTTATTCGCCGAACTCGTCCGCCGTGGCTATGCGAAGGCGGACCTCGCCAAAATTGCGCAAGGCAATGTCCTTCGCGTGATGCGCGCTGTGGAGAAGGCGGCGGGTAAGTAAATTTAGGAAGCAAACCCGTCGGCTAGAAAACGTTCAGCGATGGCGGCGTGGAGGGCGGCGCCTTTGGCCATGACGCTGTCGTCTAAGACCATGCGGTTGGAGTGCAGGCCACAGCAAGTGCGCCAGTCGTCGCCTTCGTGTGACGCGCCTAAGAAGAACATCGCGCCGGGGACTTTTTCGAGCACATAGGCAAAATCCTCGGCACCCATGATGGGCGTGTCGAGCGTGATCCAGCTTTCGGGGCCGAACATATCCTCGACCACCGATTTGCCAAACTGAACGGCGCGGTCGTCGCAGACGGTGACGGGAAAACCCTGTTCAATATGAACCTGCGCGCTGCAACCATGTGCAGCGGCGATACCGGGAACAAGGCGGTGCAATTCCTCGGCCACGCGTGCGCGCGATTGTGGGGACAAGGTGCGGATGGTGCCCAGCAAATGCGCAGTTTCGGGAATGATATTGTTGGTGGTGCCCGCCGATATTTTGGCGATGGTGATGACCGCCGGATTGAACACTGAAATCTTGCGGGTCACCATCGTCTGGATCGCCGAAACGATTTCGCAAGCGACGGGGATGGGGTCGATGGCGTCATGCGGCATGGAGGCGTGGCCGCCAGCGCCCTTGACGGCTATGGTCAGTACATCGGACGATGCCAGTAACGGACCACTACGCCCGCTAAACACCCCGCGCGGGGCGTTGGGCATGATATGCAAGGCAAAGGCGGCATCGGGCAGGGGGTCGATCAAACCGTCGTCGAGCATGAAGCGTGCGCCATGATGGCCCTCTTCGCCCGGTTGGAACATGAACTGGACCGTACCCGCCAATTGCTCGCGTTTGGCGCATAACATCTTTGCCGCGCCAACCAGCATTGCGACATGGGTATCATGCCCGCACGCATGCATCGCGCCGTCGGTCAGCGAGCTATATTCAAGGCCGGTATCCTCATGCAGCGGCAGTGCATCCATGTCGCCGCGCAGAAGCACATTACGGCCATTGGCAGGGCCTTTGAGGGTAGCAATGAGGCCAGTGGTTGATGGCCCCTCACGCAGCTCAAGCGGAAGGCCAGCAAGCGCTGCCTTGATCTTCGCCAATGTCTTAGGATTTTGCAGACCCAATTCCGGCTCGGCATGAATAGCCCGGCGCAGGTCAATAAGGTCGGGAAGGATATGTTCGGCGTCGGCGCGCCAGTCGGTGCTGATGAAGTCCATAGCTTAACTAGCACCAGCCTGACGCGACCGACAACAGTCTTAATCTTCCAAACGCACAGCTACATATTGCGTGGCTGCTCCACGCCGTTTTACGCCCAGCAGGATCGCGCTGCGACCGGCTGCCTTTGCATCCTTGACGGCGGCGGCGAGCGCGGCAGCTGTATTCAAGTCGCGATAATTTGCGGAGACGATGACGTCCCCGCGCCGTAAACCAACCTGCGCACCAGTGCCGGTGCCGGGGACGTCGATGACTATGCCCTTAAAGTCGCGGGGTAATTCAAGCACACGTGCGATTTCGGCATCCAATGGAATGACGCTGAAGCCAAGAGCATCACGAATGACTTTAGAATCGGGCGTATCGGTTTGCTTGTCGAAGTCTTTATTTTCTTCCGGGTTGAAGTTGCGTTGGGCCAGCTTCTCTTCGGGCGGACGTGCGCCAACCGTAGCGGTCAGCTTCATAGGCTTGCCTTCGCGCAAAATGTCGAGCGGAATACGTGTGCCCGGTTTGATATTGGCGACAATGAAGGACAAGGTCACTTCGGGCGTCACTTCACGGTCATTGACGCGAATGACAATGTCATTTTCTTTCAGGCCAGCCTTGTCGGCTGCCTCACCGGCAACAATGCGCGCTACCAATTCGCCGCGGTTTTTCTCCAGACCAATTGCGTCGGCCGTAACCTCATCGACGGGCCTGATGCTGATCCCCAAATAGCCACGCTCTGGACGGACGCCTTTTTTCAGGGATTCAATGACCGGAATGGCTTCTTCGGCTGGGATGGCAAAGCCAACGCCGATATTCGCGCCCACTGGCGAAATCAGGCGGTTGTTGATGCCGACAACTTCACCCTTCAGGTTGAATAATGGGCCACCCGAATTGCCTGGGTTAATTGCAGTGTCGGTTTGAATAAAGCGGTCATATGCTCCGCCAGCGCCGATGTTACGCTGAAGCGCCGAGATGATCCCTGCGGTTACCGTGTTGCCAAGGCCAAGCGGATTACCAATGGCGATTACCCAATCACCCACACGACTTTTCTGAGAATCTGCCATTTTGACAAAGGGCAAGTTCGAGGCGCGGATCTTGAGCAAAGCAATGTCCGATGATGGATCGCGGCCAACTATTTCGGCCTCATATTCTTTGCCGTCGAAAAGCGTCACCGTCACGCGGTCAACCGCTTCGCCAGCCGGGCCACCTGCCACAACATGGTTGTTGGTGACAATATAGCCGTCGCTTGAGATAAGAAACCCTGAGCCCCCACTCGCTTGTTCCTGTGTGACGGGGCGGCGTTCGCCGGTGAGCGGATTAAAACTGGTGGCTACCTGCACCTTTTGACGCGTGGCGATATTGACCACTGCGGGCTGCAATTGTGCGGCGAGATCCGCAAAGCTCGACGGCGCGCCGCCCGGGGCGAGATTGACCTGTTCCGAGACAGCCAGTCCGGTTTGCGCGGTCACGGGGTTGCCATTGACTAAAGCAACTGTGCCGCCAGCCATCAAAAGCGCGGTGGTAACTGCATAAGCGTAACGCACGGATATCATTCCTTTCGTCTATTCAATTGGGCAAAGGGCCCGAAGATCTATTCATCGTTGGCGTGCTAAAGCTGAACGCCGATTGAATGGACGCCATTCAACTGGCCAACGTCATCGTCCTTCGACTAAATCCCTTTACGGAATTTTTCCAGATAGGCGTTTTGCGGCGACAGGATGATGTTCGTTGCGCCTTCGCCATTTTGGAATGTCTGACGATAGCTTTGCATCGCGCGATAGAAATCATAAAAACCCGGGTCCTTGCCATAGCTGATGGCGTAGATGCGGGCGGCTTCAGCCTCGGCGTCCGCGCGGATAATCTGCGCTTCCTTTTGGCCTTCTGCGTCAATGGCGATGGCTTCCTGATTTCGGGCGCTGCGCATGCGGTTATACGCCGACTGTAACGTTGCGGCTGGCAAGTCGGCACGCTTGATGCGCACGTCAATGACTTCGGCGCCATAATTCTTGGCTTCGCGATTAAGCGCAGTCTGGATATTCTCCATGACTTCGCCGCGTTCCGCGCTGAGCAATGTCGCGAAAGTCCGCTTGCCAAGCTCATTGCGCAGCGATGATCCCAAAATCGTCCGCAATTGGTCGCGCAGGCGATCTTCTGTACGGATTGTGCGGTACATCACCGCGGGCTTGGTAATACGGAAACGGGCAAAAGCGTCCACCTGTAACCGCAACTGGTCGGTGGAAAGCACTTCCTGTTGCTCCATCTGAACACTCAAGACGCGCTTGTCGATCATCTGGATTTGTTCGACAAAGGGTATGCGGAAGGTAAGCCCGGCACGCGTTTCGCCGAATTTTTCACCTGGTCTATAAGCGTTAACGATCCGGTCGACCTTACCATAGCTGCTGATAATGGCCTGTTGCGTTTCGGGCACGACATTCACCGACATGCTCATCAATATGAGCGCGCCGATCGCTCCAATCGCGAGATAAATCGGATTGCGAAGAAGGCTGCTGGTCATTGTTTAGTCCCTGTAACGGTCACTGGTTCGGCCTTTGGACCTGTTCTTTTCTGGAATTCGGGAATGGGAAGATACGGTGTTACGCCGCCGGTTTCGACAATCGTCTTGTCGACCTTCCCAAGTACTTGCTCCATGGTTTCATAATAAAGCCGACGTTTGGTAACCTCTGGTGCCTCACGATATTGCACATAGATTTTGTCAAATTCGGCGGTTTCACCCAATGCGAGCTCAGTCACGCGGCTGGCATAAGCGCGGGCATCGTTCAAATAGCTTTCGCGCCGTTGTTGCGCCGCGTTCACTTCACGGAAGGCGTCATTAACCTCGGCCGGTGGGTCCGATTGGCGGATTGAGATGCTCTGGATCAGCACACCCGCCCGATATTCATCGAGCACTTGCTGCATCCGGCGACGCACCTCGATCTCGATTGCGCCACGCCCAGGGCCAATGGCCTGCGTCAGATCATAATTGGCGACCGCAGCGCGCATAGCGCTTTCGGCAACTTCTTTGACCGTTTCCTGCGGGCTGTCGAGTTGGAACAGATACAGCTCCGGCTCTTTAATCGACCAACGGACATCATAAGCCATGTCGATGATGCTTTGGTCCTTCGTCAGTACCAGATTCTCGCTGCTTGCCTTTGGCGAACCTACAGATGTCGTCTGAATCTGCTGCGTATCAATTTTCGTGATGCTTTGCAGCGGCGCAGGCAAAGTGAACTGGATGCCCGGCTGCACTGTGCGCGCATATTTGCCCAATTGCGTCACGACGCCTTCTTGTTCGGGGCCAATACGGTGGATGCTTGTCCACACCAGCCACAGCGCCACCAAGGC
>NZ_CAMDCK010000002.1 GCF_945890115.1 Sphingorhabdus sp. EL138 | reverse complement strand
ACCGCAATCTCTGGCAAAACCGTAAAGTTCGAAAAGGTTGAGCAGCCCATATAATGGAAAATGGTCTGGCCCTTATAACTGAAACGCGACGTGCCATCGGGCATCAGCCCCTTGCCCTGCGTCGCGCGGATTGCGGTGCACAGGTTGGTTTTGCCCGACAGGCAGGACTTACATTGGCGGCATTCCGGCGTGTACAAAGGTATAACATGGTCGCCCGCCTTGACGCTGGTTACGCCTGCGCCAACCTCGCGCACAATCCCGGCACCTTCATGGCCCAGAACCGACGGGAAAATGCCCTCGCTGTCGAAACCATCGAGCGTGTACGCATCGGTATGGCAAATCCCGGTCGCCATAATCTCGACCAACACTTCGCCCGCCTTTGGACCTTCCAAATCTAACTCAACAATTTCCAAGGGCTTCTTAGCTTCAAATGCAACAGCTGCACGGGTCTTCATGGCAAAAATCCTTAATTATTATCTGATTCGCGGGAGTTTTACTTAAATACAATAGTACGGTTGCCGTTCAGCATCACGCGATGTTCTAAATGGAGCTTGACCGCACGCGCAAGTACCCGGCTTTCGGTGTCTTGGCCCTGCGCAATCAAATCGTCGACAGTGTCGGCATGGTCAACGATGGACACGTCCTGCGTGATAATCGGTCCTTCGTCGAGGTCAGCGGTGACATAATGCGCCGTGGCACCAACCATTTTGACGCCCCGTTCATACGCACGGTGATAAGGCTTCGCGCCTTTGAATCCCGGCAGAAAGCTGTGATGAATGTTGATTACACGGCCATCGAGTTTGCGGCAAAGCTGATCCGATAGGACTTGCATGTAACGCGCGAGGATTATGAGGTCGACTTGCTGCTCTTCCACCATCGCTAGCAATTTGGCCTCTTGTTCCAACTTATTTTCTGGTGTGATCGGCAAATGGTTAAAAGCTACGCCCTCATGCTCTGCGCGGCGCTGCCAATTCAAATGGTTGGATACCACGCTGGTGACTTCCATCGGCAGCCGGTTGGTGGAGGTTCGGTAAAGCAGGTCGTTCAAGCAATGACCGCCTTGGCTCACCATGATCATGGCGCGGAGTTTTTTGCGCAAATCGTGGATGCGCCATTCCAACCGGAATGCGGTTGCTACTGGCATAAATGCGGCGCCGAAACTTTCAATTGTCGTCTCCGCATTGCACGAGACGGAAATGCGCATAAAAAACCGACCGGTGTTTTCGTCGCTATACTGCGAGCTTTCGACGATGTTGCAATGCTGGCTGGCGATTGAGTTGGCGACAGCGGCGACGATACCTTTTCGGTCCTCGCACATGATTAGCAAAACAAAGTCGGCGCCCGTTTTCATCTTGTACCCTACTCCCATAGAACTTGGGCATCGCGTAGCCGCCCATTTCCGCACTAACCATCTCGTTCCGCAATATATTAGGTCTTCTAATCGCGATATGTAGATGATGTAATTGATTAAAGAATTTATTTTACCAATCGCGAAAATTTGGTCAGTTGCTTGCGGTTTGTTCCAGTTTCAGTCTAGTGAGTGGAGATTAAAAAATCCCTCGCAACGTCGAGGGTTTGGTTGAGGGGAAGAAAATTGAAAAGTTATTTAAAAATTTCGACTGCGGCGATTGTGCTGGCAGCATTGGGGGCAGGCAGTGTCCCCGCATTCGCGCAAGAAGTCGAAGCGTCTGCAGACGAGGCCGCCCCCGGTGACATCGTCGTTACAGCCAACCGTCGTGATCAGTCTCTGCGAGACGTACCGATGACGATACAAGCGTTCGGCACTGACACGCTCAGCGAACTCAACATCACCTCGATTAACGAACTGATTAAGTACACGCCCAACGTGACTTTCAGTAACAATGGCCCAGGCAACGGCGCCATTTTCATGCGCGGCCTGTCGGCTGGATTTGCCGGTCAGCAGTCGTCGGCAACCATCAGCGGCTTCCCGAACGTCGCACTCTATCTCGATGACCAGTCGATGCAATTCCCGGCGCGTAACGCCGACGTGTATCTCGCTGACATTGAGCGCGTCGAAGTGCTCGAAGGCCCGCAGGGCACGCTGTTCGGTGGCGGCGCTCAGGCTGGTGTGGTTCGCTACATCACGAATAAGCCTAAGCTCAACAAATTTGAAGGCGCGGTCGAGGGCAGCTTTGGCGGTACCTCTGGCGGTGCCGCAAACGGTTCGTTCAATGCGATGGTCAACCTGCCGATTATCGAAGATAAGCTCGCGATTCGCGCGGTCGTCTATGCCGATCACCGCGGTGGCTACATCGACAATAAATATTCAACGTTCACACGCGAACCGACCGATCTTGGTTCGTATTACCTCGCCTTCAACGGCAATGGGAATCGGTTGACGGCCGCCCAGCAGACCCGTGGCGGCAAGTACGACAATGCCCCGCTCGTCAAAGATAACTTCAACCCAGTCGACTATACTGGTGGCCGCGTCGCGCTGAGCTGGCAGGTTGCGCCGGACTGGGACCTGCTTGTGAGCCAGGCTTACCAGCGTCTCGACACAGAAGGCACGTTTGCGGTCCAGACATATGATTATGACTACAAGCCGTTGACAGGGCTGTCGTCCACGCTGTTCTCGCCGCAGTATAGCAAGGATGATTACTCCAACACCGCATGGACGCTGAACGGCAAGGTTGGCGATTTCAGCCTGGTCTACACCGGCGCCTACCTCACGCGAAACATCACGCAACAGGGCGATTACACCAACTATTCGCGTGCGACCTACGGCATCTTTTATCAGTGCACCGGTGCAGCCAACTACTATTTTGGCACTTTTGGCGGTGCGCCTTATTGCTATGAGCCGAGCGGCTATTGGAAGGACGAGGTCAAGAACACGCACGAGACCCATGAATTCCGTGTCTCGACGCCGAGCACTGGCCGTCTTCGTGCTATTGCCGGAGCGTTTTATGAAGCGTTCGCGATTGAGGACAACATGGATTGGTCCTACAAGTCCATCCCAAGCTGCGGTCTGTCGCTCACGGCGGCGCAAATTAGGTCGGCTGGCACGGTCTGCATGGGTAATGTTGCACCAAACCCAGCTGCCACGCTCAACGTTGCTGGCCCGCGCGGTCCCGCGGTTGCCTTTGGTCAGGACATTCAACGCGGCTTTGATCAATATGCATTCTTCGGATCGGTTGATTTTGACATTACGTCAAACCTGACGATCACGGGCGGCACGCGTTATTATCATTATGATAACTATGAAACCGGATCGGTGTATTCGTCGTTCAATGCGGGCTGCTATCAAGTTCCGGTCTGCGCCACAGGCTCGAACCTCGATGCGCAGAACCTGAAGTCGACCTATAGCGGCTTCCGGAGTAAGGGCACGATCACGTGGAAGCCACAGCCGGGCACGCTGCTGTATGCAACGTTCAGCCAAGGTTTCCGCCCTGGCGCGTTCAACCGCGGGGCTTCCTCGCGCGTACAGGATCCCCTGCTTCCGTTCATCGGCGCGGATGGCAAGGGTAGCACGGTCAATGCGGGCAAGGGCAAGAACTTCCAGTTGCTGGTCCCTGCCGCCTATCGTCCGGACAACCTGACCAACTATGAAGTAGGCCTGAAGACGGACCTGTTCGACCGCATGATGACGTTGAACATGTCTGCCTATTTCATGGAATGGAAAGACACGCAGATCGGCTTCTTCAACCCAGCTGCAGGCTTCGGTAACACCGCGTTTGCGACCAATGGCCCAACTTATGAAATCAAGGGCATTGAGGCTCAGATCTCCGCGCGGCCTATGGACGGGCTGACAATCCAAAGCTCCGCGTCGTATAATGACAGTAAGCAGGCGAACTCGCCTTGCTTCATCTCCAACAACCCAACGTCGTCGTCGTTCGGGAAGTGCATCACGCAGGTCTTGTCAGGCGGTGCGTCCAAGCCGGTCCAGAGCCCGTTTGGCGATGTCGGTGGCACCACGCCGTTTAGCCCGAAGCTCCAAGCCAATCTCCGTGCGCGCTATGATTTTGCGGGTGCGGGTGGCATGGAATGGTTTGTTTCAGGCGGCGTGAATTACACGAGCTCGATGTACAACCAGCCGGAAACCTATCCGTCGGGTGACGTTGCGGCTAATGGTAACGTACGAGGTCCTAACGGTATCATTGTTCCTGCAACGACCGTGTTGCGTTACAAGATGTCGGCTTACGCCCTCACGGACGCGCAAATCGGTTTCAAGCGTGATGACTGGACAGTGACGCTGTTTGGCGACAATTTGTTTAACAGCAAGGCGGCAACCTTCACCAACTCTGCGCAGTACATCAAGACCTCGACAATCGTACGTCCGCGGACCTATGGCATCAAGATTAGCACCAAGCTGTAATCGACTGCCGATGATTTAAAGGGAAGGGGCGGTGCCAAAAGCGCCGCCCCTTGCTTTCTGGCCGCACTGTGATTTTTGTAAAGAACGCGGCGCTCACCGATCGGAAAGTGCGGAATGGCCACCCAAATAGACTTGCCTACTTCTGATCAGAACGAGCCCGCACTGGGCGTCGCCGAGGCGGTTACGTCAGAAATCAGCACACTTCATGCGCTTCAGGCCGACGGCGATTATTCGGCCGCAGTTTTAGGTGCAACGCGTCTGCTGTCAGATCATCCCTCGAACCGCGACCTGTTGCTAATCGAGGCGCATTCACTCCGCATGATGAAGCAGACCGATGCGGCCCTCGCTGCACTAGAGCGGTTTGAGGCGCATCATCCAAATTTCAGCCAGTTGTTCCTGGAACGCGGCCTGTGCCATGTCGCCAAGCGAGACGCCGCGGCCGCGATACAGTGTCTACGCAGGGCGGTTTCGATGAACCCAGCGCTGGTTATGGGGTGGCACATGCTCGATGGCCTGTATCGGATGACGGGGGATAGCCGGAGCGCGGACCTCGCGGCCCGGCATTCAGCCAGCCTCGCCAGCCTGCCGCAGCCCATCGTTCACGCCAAAGTGCTGCATGGCGATGGCGAGATGGATGCCGCCGAGGCTTTAATCCGCC
The DNA here is from genome assembly GCF_945890115.1 of Sphingorhabdus sp. EL138. Taxonomy (GTDB): domain Bacteria; phylum Pseudomonadota; class Alphaproteobacteria; order Sphingomonadales; family Sphingomonadaceae; genus Sphingorhabdus_B. The sequence goes on along the minus strand of NZ_CAMDCK010000002.1, from coordinate 145,559 downwards.
GCTTTCTTATCGAAGCCGGCGACCATCCCGAAGCAATGCGCCTGCTGGCACAAATTGGTCATCTGCGGAACGTGCTCGACGATGCCGAGACGCTCTATGCGGGTGTTCTGGCGATGGTGCCGGACCATGACGAGGCGCGTCATGAATATGTGCAGGTGCTGATTGCGCGCCACAAATTTCCACAAGCGCGTGAAGCGTTGGAACCACTGTTGTCGCGCGATCCGCGCAACCACGCCCATCGTACGCAGGCCGCGACGATCAGCGTCGGCTTGGGCAGTTTCTCTAAAGTAATCCCCGAATACCGTGAAATGCTGTCCGAAATTCCAGGGGACACGATTGACGCGCGGGTACGCCGCGCCGATCTCAACCTTTGGCTCGGTCATGCGCTCAAGACGGAAGGACTGACTGGCGAGGCTATTGAAGCCTATCTGGCCGCGACTGTCGACCGCCCCGATTTCGGGGATGCGTGGTGGAGCCTCGCCAACCTCAAGACGTACCGGTTCGCGGTCGAATCCATCGCCGTGATGCGCGAGCAACTTGACGCTGCCGGCACCGCCGAAAATGACCGGGTTCACATCGCGTTTGCCTTGGGCAAGGCACTTGAAGATCAAGGCGAGTTCGCCGCATCCTGGGCTGCTTATGATCAGGGCAACCGCATGCACCGCGTCAGCAACGGCTATATCCCCGAAGTATTTGAGACGAACACCCGCGAACAGAAGCGCGTGTGCACAACTTCGTTTTTTGCCGAACGCTCCAGCTGGGGCCTCGACGATCCCGCACCGATTTTCGTGCTGGGCTTGCCGCGCTCGGGTTCAACGCTGATTGAGCAAATACTCGCGTCACATAGCATGGTTGAGGGCACGCAGGAATTGCCTGACATCCAGCGGATTGTGCAAGAATTACAGGGGCGCGAACTCAATTTCGACAATCCGCGCTACCCCGGTGTGCTGCCAGACCTTGATGAAGCAGCCGTCCGCCGGTTTGGTGAACAGTATATCGCAGACACCTTGCCCAACCGGGTTATGAATCGCCCCTATTTCATCGATAAGATGCCCAATAACTTCCGGCATGTCGGCCTTATTCATCTAATCTTGCCCAATGCCAAGATTATTGATGCGCGCCGCAATCCGATGGCGTGCTGCTTCAGTAACTATAAACAACTGTTCGCCCAAGGTCAGGAATTCACCTACGGGATCGAGGATATCGCCCGCTATTACCGCACTTATGTCGAGCTTATGGATCATTGGGATACGGTATTGCCCGGTCGCGTGCTGCGCGTAAGGCACGAGGATTTGATTGACGATCTGGAGGGCAATGTGCGGACCATCCTTGACTATTGCGCTCTGCCGTTTGAAACTGGATGTATAGAGTTTCACAAGACTAAGCGCAGTGTGCGTACGCCTAGTTCCGAGCAGGTCCGCCAGCCGATTTTCCGAGATGGGCTTGACCAGTGGAAAAATTTCGAACCTTGGCTTGGGCGCCTCCGGGAGGCACTTGGGCCGGATTTGGTACAACTTTAGGGGGGAATGAATATGGCCAGCAATGCACCAGTCAACGCGGACGACGTTTCGACGATCGGGCAGCGGTGGTATGTCCTTTTCATCATGATGCTGGTTTACACCATCAGCATCGCGGACCGCTATGTCCTGTCGACACTGCTTGGTCCCATCAGCAAGGAGCTGAATCTAAGTGATATCGGTGCCGCCTCGCTCGGTATTCCGCTGGCGCTCTTCTATGTGCTTATGGGTATTCCGCTGTCTTGGCTGTGTGACAGATCAAATCGGCGGACGCTCTTGGCGGCTTGCGTGGCGGGTTGGTCACTGATGACGGCGCTGACAGGCTATACGCGTGGCTATTATGATCTTCTGCTGGCGCGCATCGGCGTGGGTGTTGGCGAAGCGGGTGGAACGCCAGCCTGCAACTCGATCATCGCAGACTATTTTCCAGCAGACCGTCGGTCCATGGCCATGACCATTTTTGCGCTTGGGGCGCCAATTGGTGCCTGGCTTGGGTCGGACCTTGCCGGTTATGTCTCCAAACTTTATGGTTGGCGCGCTGCATTTCTTGTCCTTGGCGTTCCGGGCATCATTCTCGCAATCATCATCATGGTGACAATCAAGGAGCCCACGCGCGGACGCCTTGATGCTGTGGTGGAAGATAAGGCGCCCAGCGTCATGGAGACTTTGCGTTTCCTTTGGTCCCAAAAAGCAGCTGTTCATGCGATGATGGGTGCAGGTCTCTCCGCCTTTTGGGGCTGGGGCCTGATGTGGTTTACCCCGCTGTTTCTCCAGCGGACCTATGGCATGGATGAAGGCGCGGCGGGCGGACTGCTTGGCGAGATCTATCTTGTTGGCGGTATCGGCGCGTCGTTGGTGACGGCTTATGTCGTTGCACGGCCGAGTTTCACTGACCCGCGCAAAATCTCGAATTTGTTGGCCGTGGTCACCGCAGTTGCGACAATTCCATCCTTCCTTGCCTATTGGACCTATGATTTGGGCGTCGCCAAGCTGATGTGGTGGATTTTCATCCCGGCCATTTACTTCTACATTGGCCCAGCGATGGCGCTTTGTCAGAACCTCGCTGCCCCCAAGATGCGCGGCATGGCAATTGCAATATCGCTCATCATTGCCAACCTGCTCAATCTCATCGTCGCACCGGCCATTGTCGGTGGCCTCAGTGACTTTTTTGCGGGGTCTCAGCCAGCCGGTGCGGAATCGTTGCGCCTAGCGCAGCTTATTCTCGCACCGAGTGGCCTTTGGGCTGCCTGGCACTATTGGCGTGCAAGCAAGTACATCATTGAAGATCAAAAGAGAGCTGTTGGTTATGTCTAATTCGCCACTTAAGTCGTATATCAATGGCGCGTGGGTCTTGCCCGCGACATCCACGGCAACGGTGGATGCCATAAATCCCGCTACCGAAGAAGTCTGCGCCGTTGTTGCGGTGTGCGGGCATGATGATGCTAATCGGGCGGTGCATGCGGCACGGGCGGCATTTGATAGCTATGCCGCGACCACGCTTGAACACCGGATTGCATTGGTGGACAAGCTGATCACCATTTTTGAGCGACGCTATGAGGAAATGGTCACCGCCATATCGACCGAGATGGGCGCGCCTTACGACTTGTCCCACGATGCGCAGGCGGAAAGCGGCCCTGGTCATTTGCGCGCGACGGTTAAGGCCGTGCGCGAAATGGCGTGGGACTATGATGTCGGCACCGATGGCATTGTCACGCATGAGCCTATTGGCGTTTGCGTGCTGATTACGCCTTGGAACTGGCCGATAAATCAGATTGTCTGCAAGGTGGGCCCCGCGCTTATTACCGGCTGTACGATGGTGTTAAAACCCAGCGAGATGGCGCCATTGTCGGCGCAGCTCTTTGCGGAAATGGTTGAAGAGGCTGGTTTCCCCAAGGGCGTGTTCAACATGATCCATGGAACGGGCGCGTCGGTCGGTGATACGCTAACCGGTCATCCGGAAGTCGACATGATCTCCTTCACCGGATCGACACGGGCGGGCATTCAAATTGCTAAAAACGCTGCCGATACCGTGAAGCGTGTGGCCCAAGAACTCGGTGGAAAATCAGCCAATATCGTCTTTGCGGACAGCGATCTGGAGGCGGCGGTCACGCAGGGCGTGTTGCATTGCTATGGCAATACCGGCCAATCCTGTAACGCACCGACGCGTATGCTTGTCGAGCAATCGGTCTATGACGCGGCGGTTGCCATTGCGGCCCGTGTTGCAAAAGCGGCGCAGCTTGGCGATCCAATGGTGAAGGGGCCGCATTATGGCCCGGTTGTCAGCAAGGCACATTATGACAAGATACAGGGCCTTATTCAGGTCGGAATTGACGAAGGTGCGCAGCTTGTTGCCGGCGGCACTGGCCGGGCCGAAGGCTTTGATCGCGGCTATTATGTGAAACCCACGGTCTTTGCGGGCGTTCATAACCAAATGCGTATCGCGCAAGAAGAAGTGTTCGGACCCGTGCTCGTGCTCATTCCCTTTAAGGATGAAGCCGATGCCATCGCTATCGCCAATGACTCGCCATATGGCCTTTATGCCTATGTGCAGACCAGCGACATGGAGCGTGCCCGCCGTGTAGCGCGGTTGATGCGGGTGGGCGGTGTGAGCATAAATGGCACGAGTCAGGATTATATGGCGCCGTTTGGCGGCTATAAACAATCGGGCAATGGCCGCGAATATGGCGAATTTGGCGTCCGCGATTTTCTGGAGATTAAATCGATCAGCGGGTTTCGCGCCCTATGAAGCTGGCCGACATTGAAACCTTCGTCGTCGGCAATCCGCCGCCGCATTTTGGCGGGCGCTATTTTGTCTTCGTCAAGATAACGACCGACAGCGGTGTGTCGGGTATTGGTGAGGCCTATTGCGTGCCGTTCGAACCACATCTTGTCGCCAAAATGATCGAGGATGTGTTTGCGCGTTATGTCGCAGGCAATGACCCGCACGACATCGAAAATATGTGGCGCAGAGTGTATTCCAGCGGATTTACCCAGCATCCCGATTTGACATTGATGGGCGTGTTGTCGGCGCTGGAAATGGCGTGTTGGGACATCATCGGTAAAGAGGCGAACAAGCCAGTTTACAAGTTGCTTGGCGGGCAGGTGCATGAACGATTGCGCGCCTATACCTATATCTATCCGCGACCCGGCGACACAAAAGATGTCTATCACGACCCCGATCTGGCGGCAGAGCGGTCGGCGGAATATTTGGCCCAAGGCTTTACCGCTTTGAAATTTGATCCGGCAGGGCCTTATTCGGCTTTTGATGGACGGCAATTGTCGTTGGAAGCACTGGATCTGTGCGAACGTTTTGCAAAATCTTTGCGCGAAGCGGTGGGTATGAAAGCCGATCTTTTGTTCGGGACGCACGGTCAAATGACGGCGGCGGGCGCAATTCGTCTTGCCAAGCGGCTAGAGCCTTATGACCCTTTATGGTTGGAAGAACCCGTGCCACCCGATGCGCCCGATGAAATGGCCAAGGTGGCAAGGGCAACGTCGATCCCTGTGGCAACGGGTGAACGATTGACGACGAAATATGATTTTGCCCGGCTGTTGCGTGCCGGCGCGGCGGCGATTTTGCAAATGAACCTTGGCCGGGTCGGCGGCATATTGGAAGCAAAGAAGATCGCAGCCATGGCGGAAGTTGATCATGTCCAGATTGCGCCGCATCTCTATTGCGGACCCATTGTGGGCGCTGCCAATATCCAGATTGCGACCTGCTCGCCCAATTTTCTCATCCTTGAAAGCATTGAGAGTTGGGGTGGCTTTCACACTGAAATTCTGAAATCGCCTATTCGATTTGAAGAGGGGCATGTCATCCCGTCGACTGCGCCAGGCTTAGGGGTCGAATTGAACGAAGATGTGGCGCGCGCCAACCCCTATACGGGTCACATGCTCCACCTCGAAATGACGCAGCACCCGGTTCAGTGACCGAAGAGTTCGACTATATCATCGTCGGCGCAGGCACGGCGGGTTGTGTGCTTGCCAATCGCTTAACGGAAGACGGCAAATATAGCGTCTTATTGCTCGAAGCAGGGGGCAGCGATTGGTCCATCTGGATTCAAATGCCCATTGGCTATGGCCGCACCTTTTTCGATAAGCGCATTAACTGGATGTACGATACCGAGCCGGTTGAGGCGCTTGGGGGCAGACGAAGCTATTGGCCACGCGGCAAGGTGATTGGCGGCTCTGGTTCGATCAATGCCATGGTCTATGTGCGCGGACAGCCCCGCGATTTCGACGATTGGAAAGCCTTGGGTAATCAAGGCTGGGGCTGGGACGATGTCTTGCCCTATTTCAAAAAGTCGGAGGATTTCGATTGGCATAGCGCACATCATGGCCAAGGCGGGCCGCAGCATGTTACCGATATCTCGCCATTTGCACATCCGGTCTGCCGCAGCTTTATCGAGTCCGCGCAGGCATTGGGCTTTCCGGCCAGCAGTGACTTCAACGGCGGCAAACCAGAGGGCGTGGGATATTATCAGATTAACACGCGCGGCGGTTGGCGTGCATCAACGGCGAATGCGTTTCTGCATCCGGCGCGAAAGCGCAAGACGCTGAAGCTGGAGACATTAGCGCATGTTTCGCGCATATTGTTCGAAGGACGACGCGCAGTAGGCGTTGCTTATACCTGCAAAGGCGTCAGCAAAGAGGCAAAGGCGCGGCGCGAGGTCATTCTTTCGGGCGGCGCGATTAACTCGCCCCAATTGTTAATGCTGTCGGGCATCGGTCCTGCGGCGCATTTGAAAAATGTCGGCATCGATCCGCTGATCGACGCCAAGGCCGTTGGCCGTAACTTGCAGGACCATATTGCCGTGTCCTATTTCTACAAGGTCCGGACGGCAACGTTAAACGATGTGCTCCACCCGTTGCTGGGCAAATTGCGGGCGGGTTTGCGTTATGTCGCCGACCGGGCAGGACCATTGTCGTTGAGCGTTAATCAAAGCGGCGGGTTCGTGCGGAGTGATGCGACTAAAGAGCACCCCAATTTGCAACTATATTTCAGCCCGGTCAGCTACACCAAGACTCCCTTGTCGGAACGCAAACTGCTGAATCCCGATCCGTTTTCAGCTTTCTTGCTGTCGCACAACCCCTGCCGCCCGACCAGTCGGGGGCATATTGAACTTAACAGTTCGGACTCTTCCGAACATCCTGCCATCCATCCCAATTATCTGGCAACGCAGGCGGACATTGACGACGTATTGGCTGGCAACCGGATATTGCGCCAGCTCGCGGCGACCAAGCCGCTTGCCGATATCATAACCGAGGAGCTTATCCCGGGCGCGCAAGTTGATGGTGATGAAGCCCTGTTGGCTGACTTCCGCGCCCGCGCCGACACGGTGTATCATCCGACAAGCAGTTGCATGATGGGGACCGACCCTGCCACTTCGGTAGTTGATATCCGACTGCGCGTGCACAATGTTGAGGGCTTGCGGGTGGTCGACGCATCCGTGTTTCCGACTATTACATCAGGAAATACCAACGCACCAACGGTCATGGTCGCGGAAAAAGGCGCTGCGATGATTTTGGAAGACGCAAAATTGATGCGTTAATTTAATTTACCAGTCCTTTTCGGCTGTGCTATTCCCCTGCCACCGCGCGAATCTGGGGAGGGAGTGGCAATGCATCCGAAGATTGATCTTAAGCAATTGCCGCCTTTAAAAGCGCTTAAAGGTTTTGAAGCGGCGACGCGTCACCAAAGTATCCGCGACGCGGCCGATGAGCTTTGCCTCACGCACCCTGCGGTCAGCCATCAAGTTCAACTCATCGAAGATGCACTTGGCGTCACTTTGTTCGTTCAAGAAGGACGCCATATTGTCTCGACCGAAGAGGGCAAGGTGCTTTACCCTTATGTGCGGGCCGCGTTTGAATCATTGCTGGAGGGCGTCGAAGAAGTTCATCGCAATGCCCTGGATAAGCCGCTTCGGGTGCAAACCTATGTGACGGCATCAATCCGCTGGCTTGCGAAGCGCGTGCCGCAATTTCTGGCCGACCATCCCGAAATCAAACTCACGCTCAATACATGCGCGGTTGAATGGGAGTTTGATGATGTGCATGCGGATGTGGGGCTGGTCTATTGCGCAACCGAACCCGATCCAGCCAAGTTTCATTGGGTGCCGCTATATGAATATGCGTTGTTCCCGGTATGTAGTCCTGAGGTCGCCGCGGCCATGGGCCAAAAACCGACATCACAACAATTGATGACCAAGCCGCTTGTCGCGATTTACACCGAAGTGCAAAATTGGGAGACGTGGTTTGCGTCCGCTGGTGCCGCGTTTGAACCATCCGTGCCATATCTGATGGTTGATACCCTGGCTGTTGCGCTTGAAATGGCGCTCAACGGTGAGGGGATCGCGCTGGTCAACGGGCCATTTGTGGATCAGGATCTAGCTGCCGGACGGCTGGTGCAGCCTATCGATCATAAGGCCATTTGCCCGGGTGCATGGGGGTTAATTTGCCGCAAAGACATGCGAGAAAATCTGCGCATCCGGACTTTTATGGATTGGGTGTATAAAAATGTTTCCGATAGCCGGACGGCGGCTGCGGCCGTTTAGCGTTTGGCAACGACCTCGTAGCCGGGCTCTTCGGGTTCATCGTCGATCATATCAGCAGGGAAGCCCGTACCGAGCACCTTAAGGCCCAACGGCTCTTCATAGCGGCGGATGATATTCGGTGAAAACTCACGCGGACCGTAGGCTGCCTCACCCTCTTTGAATATCTTGACGATAAGTGGTGATAGCTCGACAGGTACATTGGCAGAATGCGCAATTTTGTCGAACAGGCCGACATCCTTGCTGACCAGATCCATCGTAAAGTTAATGTCGCGGCTTCCGTTGAGGATGACCTGACTTTCGGTTTCATGGACAAAGCTGTTGCCGGATGAAATCCGGATCGCTTCATATGTTGTGTTCATGTCAAGGCCGATCGCCTTGCATGTCGTCAACGCCTCAGCCAGCGCAACGAGATGCACGGTGCATAGATAATTCGTCATTACCTTTAGTTGCGATGCGGTCCCCAGATCGCCTGTGTGCAATATGCGGCGCCCCATCGTTGTCAAAACGGGCAAAACAAAGTCAAATGCAGCCCGAGGGCCGCCTGCAAAAATGGCGATATTGCCCGTGTCGGCACGGTGACAGCCGCCGGAAACGGGGCATTCCATGAACATCGCGCCGCGCGCTTCGACGAGCGCGCCGAGCCGTATGACTTCACTATAATCGGTGGTGCTCATTTCAAGCCAAACTTGCCCTGGGCGCATAACTTGCAAAAAGCCATCTGCGCCCTCTGCGACCGCAGCACTGGCGGCAGGTGATGGCAGGCAGGTGATAATTAAATCAACAGCTTCGCCCAATAACTTGGGTGAGGCCGCCGATGACGCGCCGCGCGCGACATATTCGGCGACTAAAGCATCATCAAGATCACGGACAGTTACGTCATGTCCGTTACGGATAAGGCTTCCCGCCAGTTTCCCGCCGACATTGCCAAGCCCGATAAATCCGATTTTCATGATTACACCCAGTTGTTTTTCAAAAAGCGTTACCCGCCGATTGAAAAAGTTAGAGCGCCGTCGATGCGCGGCCACAATTGAAAAATTTGGCCGATTGGGTGAATTATTTTGCTATTCTTAAACGGATGGCGGCGTGACGGGTTGCTTTAGCGTACTTCGTAACCAAGCCTTGCAGATAATGCCTCGGCCAGCCGTGACCGCGCAAGGGCGCACAACAGCTTTCGGTCAGCAAGCGCGCCGGGGTCGAACGGTTCGAGAAAATGTACGCCAACATCATAGCTGCCGGGCCGCGTAAACGCCCGCCACGCACTTTCCCAACCCGTTTCTTCACCCAGCCAAGCTATGTCTGGGCCGTCATTTCCGAAATCGATCAACACAGGTTGAACCATCATTGGTTTGGGTGGCGGAGCCAGCGTCGCAAACAAGGACTGTTTGAACGGTAAAAGCCCACGTCCATCGGACGTCGTGCCTTCTGGAAACAGCGTTACGGACCAATTCTCTGCAATCGCTTCGCGCAATTCGGCCACTTGCTGGGCAACATTTTGTTTTTCGGTGCGGCTGATGAAAATGGTGCGGTTCAGTTTTGCCAGCCAGCCAATCACGGGCCAATCCCTGACGCCATCCTGCGCTACAAAAGAAGTTCCGGTGATCCCCGCCAAAATAGGTATATCGTGCCACGAGATATGGTTGGCGACAAAGAATACATCTCTGCGCAACGGATTTCCGTAAACCGTAACACGCGCGCCCAGTGCACGTGCGGATATGCGCAGGAACAACATAGCCCATGGCGAAGGCAGCTTCAGCACATGCCAGATAAGGTGAAGTGGTAACAAAACCAACAACGGCAGCGCGATCCAAAGCACTCGGACCATGCATAGGACATAGGCCTGAAAATCTATCTTCCGGATCGAAATGGAAATGGCTGCCATTGAGCTTCGCTTTACAGTTAAGATGATATCCCAGACGGTTTAACCGTAGATGTCAACTGTGACGGTGCTATGACGGTGTAAGGAGGACCGCGTTTCCGCAAGGCCATCCAAAATCCTTCAGCGTTTTTTCAAACGAAGATCATCCCAACTGGCATCCGCGACCCATCCGCCGTCCACGGGGAGGCTAACGCCATTTATAAAGCTGTCTGCATGTGCCAGAAATGCAATGGCGCGCGCAACATCTTCGGGTTTTGCAAAACGGGCCATAGGCACGCGGTTGATAATGTCTGCATCGGAATAGGCACCCGAACCTTGGTCCGCTTCGTCCATTTCAGTTTTGATCCAGCCGGGACATACAGCGTTGACGCGCACGCCGCGACTGCCCCATTCGGCGGCAAGTGTGCGCGTTAAACCAATCAAACCATGCTTTGATGCGTTATAAGCCGATCGATCAATAACACCGTGCAATCCGGCGATTGAGGCGACGTTGACAATATTGCCTTGCCGCCGCGCCAGCATTTGCTTGCCGATTTCACGGCACAATAAAAACGGTCCGGTTAGATTGATGTTCATAACGCGCTGCCATTGGTCAAGGCTGGTGTCTTCGGCAGGGCAGATCATGCTGATACCCGCATTATTAACAAGGACGTCGACTGCCGCATGTTCGCGCGCAGTTTTTTCGGCCAGTTCGGCAACGAAAGCTTCCGAAGAAATGTCACCTGACAGGGCGGACACGCTACCCCCAAGCGCCGATAGCGTGGCGATTTGCGAATCCAGCGGCTGCAAATCTGTCAGGACGACATGATATCCCATCGCGGCAAACGTCTTTGCAGTCGCATAGCCGACCCCTTGTGCAGCACCCGTCACCAATACAACCCGCATACTGCACCTTCTCATTAGAATATTGCCTTACCTTCCTTACAGAGAGCGGCGGTTGTGATCCAAAAATTTTTTTAACCGATCTCGTCATATTCCCCATTTGTGCCTGACCTTGAACCCGCCATAAGGTTCAACGAATTTAATGCCTAAAGGAGCACGGCTGTCATGCAAACATCGGCGCGGGTTGTCATCATTGGCGGGGGCATAATGGGTGCTTCGCTGCTTTACCATCTTGCCGAGCTTGGATGGACCGACTGCTTGTTGATTGAAAAGGATGAGCTGACGTCCGGTTCGACTTGGCACGCCGCCGGGCAATGCCCGAATATTACGGGCAGTTACAACCTCGCGAAAATGCATGCCTATAGCAATCAGCTATATCCGAAGCTTGAAGGGCTGACGGGACAATATGTAAGTTGGCACAAATCCGGCGGCATTCGCCTTGCGACCAACGAGCGCGAGTTGGCGTGGATGCGCTATATCGAGGGTTTTTCTAAAATCATCGGCTTTGAAATGGAAATCATCCCGCCAGAGGAAATCCTGCGTCATAATCCGTTTATGACGCTCGACGGGGTCATTGCTGGCGCGCGTACAACCGAAGACGGACATGCTGATCCTTCGGGTATCTGCAATGCGCTTGCCATTGGCGCAAAAAACATGGGCGCACAGATTGTGCGCAAAAACCGTGTGACGGGGCTGACCCAATTGCCGACGGGCGAATGGGACGTCGAAACCGAAAAAGGTATTATTAGAGCAGAAATCGTCGTCAATGCCGCAGGTTGCTATGCGCGGCAAATCGCGCAAATGGCAGGTATCGATATTCCGGTGACGAATATGGAACATCATTATGTCGTCACCGATCCCATCCCTGCCTTTAAGGATCGTGACGAGGAAATCCCCGTCATGCGCTGCCCGCATGTTTCCGGCTATTTCCGGCAGGAACAGAAAAGCGGCCTGATCGGCGTGTATGAAACTACGGGCTTGGCCGAGGCGTGGGCACCGCGCGGCGGGCACCCTGAATGGGATTCGACCAGCGAGTTGTTCCCCGAGGATCTGGAACGGATTGCCCCATGGCTTGAACGCGCGATTGAGCGGATGCCGATATTTGGCGAGGTTGGCCTGCGGCGATTTGTCAATGGCGCTATCCCGCATACCCCAGATGGCGGACCATTATTGGGGCCAGCTATTGGCCTTAAGAATTTCTGGCATTGCTGCGGCACCAGCTTTGGGATCGCGCAAGGCGGCGGTGCGGGCAAATATATGGCGCAATGGATGGTGTTTGGTGATGCCGACATCAACATGACCGAGTTCGACCCGCGCCGTTATGGTCCTTATGCCGATGAAAATTATAGCCGCGACAAGGTATTCTTGGATTATCGGATGACATTTACAACGCGGCTTCCCGGCGAAGAAGAGCCCGACGGTCGTCCACAAAAGACCAGCGCATTATATGGCAAGTTGTTGTCTGCTGGCGCAGTCTATGGCGAAACCTATGGCTGGGAACGACCCAAATATTTCGCGCTTGACGGGGCCGAGGAACAAGGCGGCTACCAACGCACCAATAGCTTCGACGCGGTTGCCGCCGAAGTGAAGGCTGTTGCCGAAGGCGTCGGCGTGCTCGATCTGTCCGGCTTTGCCAAATATGACGTAAGCGGGCCCGATGCGGAGGCTTTCCTCAATCGTATTTGTGCCAACCGCATGCCAAAGAAATTGGGCGGCATTGGCTTGGTACACCCCTTGTCGGTGCAAGGTCGCATCTATGGCGAAATGACGGTCACGCGCTTTGCCGATGATCATTTTTACTGCCTGTCCGCCGCCGCTGCCGAGCAACGCGATTGGGATTTGCTGATACATAGCAAATTGCCGCACGAGGATGTCACCATCCGCAATTTGACGATGGACTTGGGCGTTCTAGTGATGAATGGCCCGCGTTCGCGCGATGTGTTGGCAAAGCTTACCAATGCGGATTTAACGAATGCAGGTTTCCGCTGGTTAAGTGGTCAGGAAATTACAATCGCAGGCATCAAAATGCGTGCATTGCGGGTGTCTTATGCAGGTGAGCTTGGGTGGGAACTGCATCCGGCGATGGAGGATCTTGCGGCGCTCTATGATGCCGTTTGGGACGCTGGACAGGAATATGGCATCGTCAATTACGGCCTTTACGCCGCAAACACGATGCGGGTCGAAAAGGGCTATAAGGCTTGGGGCTCGGAGCTCACCAACGAATTGACAATGATTGAGGCCGACATGCCGCGCTTCATCAATTTTAACAAGGATGACTTTGTCGGCAAGCAGGCAACGCTGGATGCGCCGGACCGTTTCCGCATTGTCTATGGTGAGGTGGATGCCTCCAATGTCGATGTGCGCGGCGCGGAACCATGTTTGGTTGGCGATCAATGCATCGGTCTGACGACGTCGGGTGGTTATGGCCACCGCGTGGGGAAGAGCCTGTTCTTTGCCTGCGTGCCGCTTGAAAATGCTGCGCCAGGGTCACGTTTCGACATCATGCTGCAGGGCGAACGGCGGGTTGGAACGGTGCTGGAGCATCCCGCATATGATGCCGATAACGCAAAAATGAAGGTGTAAGATAGTGGCTGAACTTCCCAAAAAGGCGCGGGTGGTCATCGTTGGTGGTGGCGTTATTGGCTGCTCCATTGCTTATCACCTGACCAAGATTGGCTGGGACGATGTTGTTTTGCTGGAACGCAAGCAACTGACCAGCGGGACAACATGGCACGCGGCTGGCTTGGTGGGGCAATTGCGTCCGTCCATCAACATGACCAAGCTCGCCAAATATACTGGCGAGCTCTATCGCGGGCTTGAGGCGGAAACCGGCCAAGCCACAGGCTATCGCCAGTGCGGGTCCATTTCGATGGCAACCAATGCAGAGCGTTTTGAGGAACTGAAGCGCAGCGCCTCTATGGCGAAAGTGTTTGATCTACCCGTCCATGTGGTAACGCCCCAAGAAATCAAAGAGCTCGCGAGCATCGTTAATGTCGATGATGTTGTCGGCGGCATCCACATCCCAAGTGATGGCTATGCCAATGCCGTTGATATCACACAGGCGCTTGCCAAGGGCGCACGCACAGGCGGGGCGAAAATATTTGAGAATACCAAAGTCACCAAAATCCGCCACAATGGCGACAGGGTCACTGGCGTTGATACGGCAGACGGTTCGATTGACGCCGATTATGTGGTGATTTGCGGCGGCATGTGGACGCGCGATCTGGCGGCGAGCATTGGCGTTGCCGCACCCTTGCATGCGTGCGAGCATTATTATGTTCTGTTTGAAGGCGTGGAAGGGATCGACAATACGCTCCCCGTGCTGCGCGACTATGATTATTGCGGCTATTATAAATATGATGCGGGCAAGCTGCTGGTTGGGGCCTTTGAACCCAATGCGCGGCCTTGGGGCATGGACGGCATTTCAGAAGATTTCTGCTTTGACGAAATCGCTGGCAGCTTTGAGCATTTCGAGCCCCTGTTGATGGATGCCATGCGGCGCGTGCCTGCGTTGGAAAAAGCGGGCATCCAGAAATTCTTCTGCGGGCCGGAAAGCTTCACGCCAGATGTGCGCTATCATCTGGGCGAAAGCGCCGAGCTGAAGGGCTGTTTTGTGGCGGCTGGCCTCAATTCCATCGGCCTGCAATCCGCAGGCGGCGTTGGCAAGGTCATGGCCGACTGGATTCGCGACGGGATTCCGCCTGCTGACCTGTGGACGGTCGATATTCGCCGCAACATGCCGTTCCAGATTAACCGCAAATATCTGCGTGAGCGCGTGACCGAAAGCCTTGGTCTGCTGTACGCAACGCATTATCCGTTCAAGCAATATGAAACCGCGCGTGGCGTCCGCCGCTCTGCCATTCATGATCGGCTGGTCGCGGCGGGCGCTTGCCATGGCGAAGCCTTTGGCTGGGAGCGGCCCAATTGGTATGGCGAACCCGGCAGCACGCCCAAATATGCATATAGCTATGGCCGCCAAAACTGGTTTGAGGCCAATGCCGAAGAGTGCAAAGCGGTGCGTGAGGCCGTGGGGCTGTTTGACCAAAGCTCCTTTGCCAAATTCCGGTTGGAAGGCCGCGATGCTTGTGCTGTTCTGAACCGCGTGTGCGCCAATGATGTGGATGTCGCGCCAGGCAAGCTTGTCTATACCCAATGGTTGAATGACAAGGGTGGGATTGAAGCCGACCTTACCGTCACGCGGCTGTCGCAGACGGCCTATCTCATTGTCACTGGGGCCGAGACCGAGATCAAGGATTTTAACTGGCTGTCGCGGCATATTCCGGATGATGCGCATGCCATTTTGACCAATATCTCCTCCGCCATGGGCGTCATTTCCATCATGGGACCAAATGCGCGTGCGCTGCTTCAATCGATTTGCCCCAATGATCTGTCGCATGAGGCGTTTCCCTTTGCGACATCGCAGGAAATCGAACTTGGCTATGCCATCGTGCGTGCCTCGCGGATCACCTATGTCGGGGAATTGGGTTGGGAGCTTTACATCCCGACCGAGTTCATGACGGGCGTTTATGATGAGATTGTCGCAGCAGGGGCCAATTTCGGCTTGAAGCATTGTGGCTATCACGCGCTTAATGCCCTGCGCATGGAAAAGGCCTATCGCCATTGGGGCCATGACATCACCGACGAAGACACGCCCTTGGAGGCTGGACTTGGCTTTGCCGTGAAGATGGACAAATTTGGCGGCTTTATCGGACAAGAGGCGCTGGTGAAGCAGAAGGAAGAGGGGCTGAAGCAACGCCTCGTTCAATTCCTGCTGAAATCGCCAGAACCGATGCTCTATCATAATGAGCCCATCTGGCAGGGGAACCGGATTGCGGGCTATATCCGCTCTGGCATGTATGCCCATACGCTCGGCGCATCCTGTGGCCTTGGCTATGTGACTGCGGCAGATGGCGGCGTTGTCGGCCCGATTGGCGCGGATGATTATGAAATCGAAATTGCGGGCGTGCGTTACCCTGTAACCGCCTCGCTCAAGCCCCTTTATGACCCCTCAAATGCACGGATCAAAATCTGATGACTGAGACTTCACATGCCATCATGCAACAGCTCGCCGCAAAGACGCAGGTCGGGTATAGCTTTGATCAAGAATTTTACACTAGCGACGCGGTGTTCAAGGCGGATTTCGACCAAGTCATTAGCCAGAAATGGCTGCTAGCCGGTCATGTGTCGCGTATCCCCAATAAGGGTGATTATTTCCTGTTTCGGGTTGGCAATGAACAGATCATTGTCATTCGTGAAAATGCCGACAGCGTCCGTGCCTTCTTCAACGTCTGCCGCCATCGTGGATCAACCATTTGCCAGTTGGAAAGCGGCAATGCACCGCGTCTGGTGTGCCCTTATCACGCGTGGACCTTTGGCCTTGATGGGCGGTTGATTTCGGCGCGGCTGATGCCCGAAGATTTCGATAAGGCGGAAAACAGCCTGTTCGCATGCCATATCCGCGTGTTCCACGGCCTTATCTTCATCAATATGAGCGAAGATGAGCCAGTCGATTTTGACGCTACCTTCGGTGATATGGGGGCCATTCTCGATTATCACGGCTTTGCAGATGCGCGCATTGCGCATGCGGGCAGTTATCCCACGACCGCCAATTGGAAACTGGTCGTGGAAAATTTCTTTGAATGCTATCATTGCGTGCCGTCGCATCCCGAATTCTGCTCGATGCATGCATCGGAATCGATTGTTGCCGTTGGAGCTGGACCAAGTTCCGGGCCAGCCGATGCCATCGCAAGCTTTGCGCCAAAGTTACAGGCTTGGGAAGAAAGCGCCGCCGCCGCAGGTCGGCCGATTGGCACCATTGATGAGGCACCCGATAGCAGCCATTTGCGCCTGCTGATGCAACGGATGAACAAAGACGGCTGGGCGTCGGAAACGCAAGACGGCACGGCGCCTGCTCCGCTAATGGGTAAGCGCAGGAAAGCCGATGGCGGACGGATGCACTTAAGCTTCAGCCCGTTCAGCCAGATTGTTGCCGATGATCATTTTGCGATCCTGTTCCAATTTACCCCGCGTGGCGCATTGGCGACGGATGTCGAGATGATCTGGCTGGTGGATGGACGCGCGACCGAAGCGGACGTCGACATTGAAAAGATGATCTGGGGCTATCATGCCACAACGACGCAGGACAAAGTCATAACCGAAAACAATCAGGCGGGCATCATGTCCAGCCGCTATCGTCCAGGTCGCTATTCTGATCAAGAAGGCAGCGTGCTGAACTTCCAGAAATGGTATCTCAACCAATTCGGACTGGATCGCGCCGGGTGACAATAGCCGCCAACATGCGCGCGGTTTTGCTGACCGGCCATGGCGGCTATGACAAGCTGGATTTTCGGGATGACGTTCCGGTGCCTATAATGGGGCCGAAGGATGTGTTGATCCGCGTTGCGGCAGCGGGCGTTAATAATACCGATATCAACACCCGCATCGGCTGGTACTCAAAGGCGGTGGCAGAGGCGACGGACGTGGGCGCCGCGTCTGGGATCGCCGGTGCGCAGGATGACGGCTGGTCGGGGGCGGCGTTTCAATTTCCACGCATTCAGGGTGCGGATGCCTGTGGCCGGATTGTGGCGGTGGGCGATGAGGTCGACCCGGCGCGCATTGGTGAACGCGTGTTGGTTGAGCCGGTTTTTCGCGGCGCGGGTCGGTTCGACATTCTCTATTTCGGTTCTGAAGTCGATGGTGGCTTTGCCGATTATACGTGCGTCCCGTCCATCCATGCGCACCGCGTTGTTTCGGGGCTGTCCGATATTGAGCTGGCAAGCTTCCCGTGCGCTTATGGAACCGCAGAAAATATCCTGACGCGGATTAATGTGCAGGCGGGCGAACGCGTGCTGATCACTGGGGCATCGGGCGGTGTTGGCTCCGCTGCGGTACAACTTGCCAAAAGGCGTGGTGCCGAGGTGACCGCTTTGGCTGCTGACGCCAAGACGGAAATTGTTCGGTCGCTGGGCGCGTCTCGGGTGGTTCCGCGCGATGCAAATCTTGAAGCTTTATTTGGGCAGGAACATTTCGATGCCGTTGTCGATATTGTGGGAGGATCGCAGTTCGGCAGCATCCTAAACGTCTTGAAACGCGGCGGTCGCTATGGCGTCTCAGGTGCCATATCGGGCCCCATTGTCGACCTTGATCTGCGGACTTTGTACCTTAAAGATTTGCGGCTGATTGGTTGCACGGTTTTAGAACCGGAAGTGTTCCAAAACCTTGTCTCTTATATTGAGCGCGGCGAAATCCGGCCAGTGGTAGCCGCGACATATGACCTATCTGACATTGTCAAAGCGCAGGAAGCGTTTTTGACGAAGCAGCATGTCGGAAAGATCGTCTTGTCGCTTTAATCGACGGTTTCGATCAATTCGGCAATGCGTCCGACGATTTCATCGATATGGCTTTTTTGCAGGATGAGCGGCGGTGACAGCGCAATGATATCCCCCGTCGCACGCACGAGCACCCCATTGTCGAAGCATTTGTGGAACAATTGCATGCCGCGCTTGCCAACGCCAGCCGCATGCGGCGCAAGTTCTACAGCCGCAACGATGCCCATATTGCGGATGTCGATGACATGTTTTTTGCCCCTCAGGCTGTGCACCGCATCCTGCCAATAGCCGTGGAGCGAACCAGCATGTTCGAAAATGCCTTCCGATTTGTAAAGGTCCAAAGTTGCCAAGGCTGCTGCTGCGGCCAAGGGGTGACCTGAATAAGTGTAGCCGTGGAACAATTCGATACCGTCGGGGCCGCCTTCGACTACGCCGTCGTGGATATGGCGGCTAACGGCGACAGCGCCCATCGGCACGGCGGCATTTGTCAGGCCCTTTGCCATCGTAATAATGTCAGGCGTCACGCCTAACGTTTCTGAAGCGGTCGTGCCGCCGACACGGCCAAAAGCGGTGATGACCTCGTCAAATATAAGCACGATGCCATGCTTGCGCGTAATCTCACGCAATTTTTCGAGATAGCCAATCGGCGGCACCAAAACGCCAGTTGAACCCGCCATGGGTTCGACAATGACCGCCGCAATGGTCTCCGCGCCATGCAGCGCGACAATGGCCTCCAGATTGTCCGCCAAATGCGCGCCCCATTCAGGTCGGCCCATGGTAAAGGCGTTATGTTCAAGATTATGGGTGTGCGGCAGATGGTCAACACCCGTCAGCAGGGTGCCAAATTGCCGCCGGTTGTTGACGATGCCGCCAACCGAAATACCACCAAAGCCGACGCCATTATAGCCGCGTTCGCGCCCGATCAGGCGGGTACGTGTGCCTTGGCCAATTGCGCGTTGGTAAGCGAGCGCAATTTTGAGAGCCGTATCGACCGATTCAGAACCCGAGTTGGTAAAGAATATCCGATCAAGGCCTTCTGGCATAAGCGTTGCGAGGCGCGAAGCCAGTTCAAACGCCAGCGGATGTCCCAATTGGAATGGTGGGGCGTAATCAAGCTCTGCTGCGCATTTCTGGATTGCTTCGACAATGGGTGGGCGGCAGTGACCGGCATTGACCGCCCATAGCCCGGCTGTGCCGTCAAGGATCTGCCGTCCATCATCGCTGGTATAATGCATGTCCTTCGCAGATTTTAGCTGCCGCGGCGTCGTCTTAAACGCGCGGTTTGCCGTAAACGGCATCCAAAATGCAGCGAGGGGGTCATTTTCCAGTTTCATCACGTCACTCCACCAACGGGTATTTAGCCCTTATGCGACCGTAATACCGTCATTCTCGATTGAAAAGATTGTTGTGTCCGGAAAATTTTATATGGGCCTCATATGCAGGCTGCTATGTAGTCATAGATCTGCTTGCAAAGTGGGAACTGACGTCTTGTAAATGACAGGCCGAAGCGCAAAGCTGGTGGTGACATTGGCAACGCCCTTCACCCGCGTTAGCCGGTGGCGCAGAAAGTCCTCAAACTGTGTCAGGGACGCGACCAATATCCGCAATTGATAGTCCGCCTCGCCTGTCATCAGATAGCATTCCATAACCTCCGGAAAGCTCGCTACGGCGGTTTCAAAATCCTCCAAATGCCGGTCATCTTGTTGGTCGAGGCGTACCCGAACAAATGCCGTCACGGACAATCCGACCTTATCCGGATCAACCAGCGCAACATAGCGTGTAATCGTGCCGTCAGCCTCCAACTGGCGGACGCGGCGCAGGCAGGGGCTGGGCGATAGGCCAACCCGTTCAGACAATTCCTGATTGGACATTCGGCCATCCGATTGAAGGCCGTCGATAATCTTGCGGTCAATTGCATCTAGCGCATTTTTTGGCATATTATAAACCTAATTTATATTATTTCAGCATAATCTATCAAATAAATGGCATATACCGTTTTGATACGCAAGGACATGCTCGGGAGTGCTGGCTAAAGTCTTGCTTTGATTTAAGCGGAAAATAGCCATGGCCAATATTGTCACCGACACGCGTGAAGAGAAGATAGCTGCGATCACAACGCTCGACTCGCGGCTGCGTTGGCTGGCCTCTTGGACCGTACACAATGCCAACCATATCCGGCCAAAGCGGGATGGGTTGAAGGTTGGCGGGCATCAGGCAAGCTGTGCTTCCATGACGGCGATTATGGCGGCACTTTATTTTCATGCGCTGCGCCCAAATGACAAGGTTTCCGTCAAGCCACATGCGGGGCCAGTGCTGCAAGCCATCCATTATCTTCTGGGCAATCAATCGCTGGAGCAATTGCAACAATTCCGCGCCCTTGGCGGCGCGCAAAGCTACCCATCGCGGACAAAGGATAAAATTCCAGTGGATTTCTCCACCGGTTCCGTGGGGTTGGGCGTTGCGATTACCGCCTTTTCCAGTCTAGTTCAGGACTATTTGATCGCCCACGGATCGATAGACGAGGGCAATGCAGGCCGGATGATTTCGTTGATGGGCGATGCGGAGCTGGATGAAGGCAATATCTACGAATGCCTCATTGAAGGGTATAAGCACGACATCAGGAACTGCTGGTGGGTGGTCGACTATAATCGGCAATCGCTCGACAGCACGACAGCAGATCGGATGTTTCGGCGCTTTGACGATATTTTCGAGACCACGGGATGGCGGGTCATCACCTTAAAGCATGGCAAGTTGCAACGTGCAGTTTTCACCCGACCCGGAGGGAAATTACTGGAGGACTGGATCGAAAATTGTCCCAATGCGGAATTTGCGGTTCTTACCTATCAGGGCGGTGCGGCTTGGCGTGCCCGCCTAATGGCAGATATTGGCGGCAAACCGCATGTGAAAAAGCTGCTCGATAGTTTCGATGATGACGGTCTTGCCGCGCTGATGACCAATTTGGGTGGGCATTGCATCGAATCATTGATGGATGCCTTTGACAGTGCCGATGATGATCGGCCCACCTTGTTCATTGCTTATACGGTCAAGGGTTATGGCCTGCCGCTGGCGGGACATAAGGACAATCATTCCGGGATGATGAACCCCGGTCAGATTGATCAGCTTCGCATGTCCATGGGCATTGAAGCAGGTGAAGAATGGGAACCATTTGCCGGCCTCGGCGGCAATATGGCGGCTCGGCTGAAAAATTTCATTGGGGACAGCGTGCTTGCCGCCAAACCATTAGAGCCCGTATCGCCGCAGATACATGTGCCCGCCCGCTTCGCAGTTCCCTCAGGCGATGTACAATCCACGCAGGCAGCGTTCGGCAATGTGCTTCTCGACCTAGCCAAATCTTCGGAAGAGCTTGCAGACCGGATCGTAACCACTGCGCCTGATGTGACGCAGACGACTAATCTTGGCGGATTTGTAAACCAGCGCGGGCTGTTTCGCCGGTCCGACGTGGCCGATATATTTCGTGAGGCCAAAATTCCATCCGCCCAGAAATGGGCGGCACATGCGGCGGGCCAGCATATTGAACTGGGGATTGCGGAAAATAATTTCTTCTTGCTGCTGACGTCGCTGGGGCTGGCTGCACCGCATTTCGGTACGCGGCTTATTCCGGTTGGTACAGTATATGATCCGTTCATCGCCCGTGGCCTCGATGCGCTGAATTATGGTTGCTATTCAGATTCGCGTTTTCTGCTGGTCGGAACCCCATCGGGTTTGACTTTAGGACCAGAAGGCGGCGCGCATCAGTCTATCAACACGCCGTTGATTGGCATGGGGCAGCCGGGTCTGGCCTATTTTGAACCTGCTTATGCCGATGAAGTCGCTTTATTCATGCGGTGGGCGTTTGAATATCTGCAAAAGCCAGAGGGAAGCTCTGTCTATCTGCGGCTGAGTACGCGTCAGGTTGCGCAAGTTGAGCGGGCCGACACGAATTGGGAGGCAGATGCCCTGAAGGGCGGATATTGGTTGCGGCGTCCTGCGGCAGGGGCGGAGGCGGCCATTATTTTTACAGGGGCCATCGCGCCTGAGGTTTTGTCAGCATATGAACAAATGCTCGATGATATCCCTGGCTTAGGCGTTTTGAACGTGACCTCGCCTGATGTGCTGCATCGTGAATGGTCGGCAAGCAAGGCTGCGCGCTGGACAGATCGGAACACGCAAACATGTCATGCAGAGGATTTGTTATCCATATTGGCGCCCAATGCCGGCATTGTGACGGTGATTGACGGTTCGCCCGGCGCTTTGTCCTGGTTGGGCGGCGTGCACGGTATGCGTGTCAGTCCGCTGGGCATGGATCGTTTCGGTCAGACGGGCGATTTGCCGGATCTATACAGCGAATATCGGCTCGACTCCACCGCCATTATTGATGCCATGGCCGAACTCTTTTTAAAAATATGAGTCACCATCATCCGCACGAAATGGCTTAAAACTTTATTCGGCGGATTTTGCGCCACCGCTGATCATTTCATCTGGTAGTGCGCGGAATGTGAATTCTGCGGGCTTGTCCAAATATTGCTTGGCCAGTTCCCACAGGTCATTTGCCGTTATCGATGCAAAATTGGTCTCACTTTTTCGGAAGCGGTTGAGTCTGTCTGGGTTTGTCTGCGTCTCTGCCGCGACGCCCAGCCAAGTGTTGTTTTGCTTTTTCCAATCGGCATAGCTTTCAAGAACGGGCTTGCGGGCACGTTCGAACAGGTCTGGATCAACAGGCGACTTTACCAACGCCGATATGACTTGGTCGACAGTCGTTTCTATGGTCGCAATATCTTTGGGGTCGCCAGCGGTAGATATAGAAAATGTGCCCCGCTGCAGATATAGGTTGGACATATCGGAATTTGCAGAGACGCCATAAGTTGCGCCCAATTTCTCGCGTAATTCATCCGTCAAGCGCAGCGTCGCAACGCGTGCAAGAAGATCCATGGATTGGGAGGTTTTCTGGTCATTATCGCCCGTGGTTGTCCAGATACGGCGCCACGCCAACTGGTTTGCCTCGCCATTATGGGGAATATCAAAATTCCCCCGCTTTGCGCTCCAGCCCGTTTGAAGTTGCGCGCTATAATCCCTCTCGTCATTCGCGCGCGTCGGGAGGGCTCCAAAACTGCCTGCAACAGCCGCGATGGCCGCTTCTTCATCCAAGTCGCCGACCAATGCGATTTCTAAGCGATTCTGTTTTAATGCGTCGCCCAACACCGTCTTTAGCATTTCAAAATCTGCACCCTGTAAGGCCTTGAGAGGCGGCAGCGTAAAGCGCGGATCATCATCGGTCACGATGCTCGACATGGCGACCGAAAGCGCGGACCCCGGAACAGCGTCCAATCGCGCATATAATTCGGGCAGCGGACGGCGAAACAGGCGAAGGGCATTTTCCGAATAGCCCGGATGGGTGGTATATGCTGCCATGACTTGCAATTGCCGCACCAAATCCGCTGGTGCCACAGCACCGGCTGCGCCAAAATATCTGTCGGCAACACCGAATGCGGGGGACACCGTTGTTCCAGCCAAGATGGATCGCAGATCTTCAATATCATGGGCTTCAAGACCGCCAGAAACATAGGTCGCCGACATCAGTAAGGCCAAGACGGCATTTTCCTTGCCAAAATGCAGCTGGCCACCATCAATGCGCAGCGAATAGCGGACTCGATTGTCTTCAAAATCGGTTTTTTTAAGGTTCAGCAATACGCCATTGGCAAAGCGGATGGTTCGAATGCCCAAGTCTGCAATGGTCTTGTCTGCAACAACAGCTCCGGCGGAGCCGAAGTCTGTGTAAGCAAAACGCGATGTCGCCCGTGCCACTGGCGCAGCGATTGTCGTGCCGATACTGGCGGCATAAGCGGCTATTATTTCATCCTCGGGAATAGCCGCGCTCTGCTTTGCTGTCAGGAAAATCTGCGGTCGATCCATTTGGCGGAACCAAAATGCAAGTTCGGCATTGATCGCCGCCTGCGTTATAAACGGGCGTATCTGTCGCCACAACAATTGGCGATATCTGTCGGAATTGTGCACGTCCTCATCCAGACTGACCAAGGCGTTTGCAATTGCGGCGCTTGATTCTGTGCCTTCATCCTTGGCGGCGTTTTCATATTGTGCGTCCAGACCCTTTATCTGTTCGGCAATCTCGGATTCTTCAAACCCATATTCCACGGCTTGGCGAACAGTTTGCTCGGTGAAGGCGAGCAACGAACGCCAACTGCTGTCCTTGCCCGTGACGCCATAGCCGATGGTTGTATATTGGTCGCAAAGGCCGAAGTTGAAAGTCACACCGCCACCTAAAAACGGAATGTCTTCTTCGCGGGATCGACGCGCCATGCGGCGTGATATGATCGCGCTTGCGATGCCCATTTTGAGCTCAACCATCGCCCGTTCTAAGGTGTCAGGCCGCCTTTTGTCCTGCAAAAACTGCTGAACACTGATGCTCTCGGTAACTTCGGGATGCACGAAGCTTTGCGCGGTTAATGCGCGGTTGGTATCCAATAGGCACTGGTCAATTGCACCCAATGGCGGCGCGTCCACGCGCCAGTCGGCAAATTTTGCCACCAATTCGCGTTCAATGGCAACCGGGTCTACCGGGCCTGCGACGATGATTTTGATGCGGTCCGGACGATAATATGTCCGATAAAGCGCGCGCATACGCTCGGCCGACGCGGTTTGTATGACCTCGGCTGTGCCGATGGGATATCGCGTTGCGTAGAAGGTGCTTGGGTAAAACAGATTGTTTGCCGCGCGTACGCTTTGAAACCCAAAATTCTCGCGCGCGCTTTTTTCAGCCAAGATAACGCCGCGCTCTCGGTCAACTGCCGCTGGATTAAACGATATTTCCCGCGCAGTCTCGCGCATCAAAAACAGCGCGCGTTCAATAAGACGCGGGTCGGCCTTTGGCAGATCAAGCTTATACTGCGTTTGCGTGTAGCCCGTTGATGCATTGGTATCCGCGCCAAAGGACAGACCAAGCCGTTCAAGCATTTTGACCATTTCGCCCTCAGGCACATTAGCGCTGCCGTTAAAGGCCATATGTTCGATGAAATGGGCCAGACCCTGCTCATTCTCCGCCTCGGCTGCAGAACCAAAGTCTATGGTCATGCGGACCAGTACCTGATTCTGCGGACGGTGATTGGGACGAATGGCGTAGCGCAAACCATTGGACAGTCGCCCGTAAATGATGCTGGCATCCGGCTCGAGATCAGATGTCTCTGCATTCCAAGGTTGCGTCCGCTCCGCGCCCGCAGGTGCTGCAAAGGCGTCGGCAGGTCCGCCAAAGATGATCGCGAGTCCAAAGAGGAGGCGAAGCGCATTTTTCATACGCTTAGTGTTCTTCCGTGGACGTTTGGAAGCTGCGATCTCTTTGTATATAAATTATTGATTTACTTACCTTTGCGTAATCGGTGGCTGACCATATCGAGGACCGCCCCTTCGCTTTCGTCCGGCATCAGGCCGAGGCGGCGGGCGACTTCTTGATAGGCTTCTGCTTCGCCGCCAAGGTCACGACGGAACCGATCCTTGTCCAGCTTCTCGCCGGTTTCAATATCCCACAAGCGGCAACCATCGGGGCTGATTTCGTCGGCCAAGATGATTCGCGAAAAATCGCCGTCGAACAAGCGCCCAAACTCAAGTTTGAAGTCCACAAGCCGAATGCCGATGGCCGCAAACATACCGCACATGAAGTCATTGATGCGGATCGCCATGGCCGAAATGTCCTGCATTTCCTCCTGCGTTGCCCAACCAAAGCAGGCGATATGCTCCTCTGCGACCAATGGATCGCCAAGGCTGTCATCCTTGTAGCAATATTCCAACAAGGTATGCGGAAGCGGCGTGCCCTCTTCGATACCAAGTCGTTTGGACAAGGTGCCAGCGGCCACATTTCGCACGATGACCTCGATAGGAACGATCTCAACCTGACGGATCAACTGTTCGCGCATATTGAGACGGCGAATGAAGTGCGTGGGGATGCCGATATGGCTCAGCCGCGTAAAGACATGTTCCGACACGCGGTTGTTGATAACGCCCTTGCCAGAAATTGTGCCCTTTTTCTGGTTATTGAAGGCGGTGGCATCGTCCTTGAAATATTGGATTAACGTGCCAGGCTCAGGGCCTTCATAAAGAATCTTGGCCTTGCCTTCGTATATTTTGCGGCGGCGGGTCATATGTGGTCCCTGACTTTGCTTGAAATGATGCGCCCCGGTGGAGTTAGCCATTGTGAGCCTAACTCTGCCGGGGCGGTTATCGACGCTATAATCCATTGCATGCGTCGGCGCAATTCGAGATAGGTAGGGTCAGGACCTATTAAATCCACCTTCGCGGTTTGAGGCCATTTTGTTCAGTGCAAGGCGGCAAAGCGCAGGCTTAGTGGTTCTAAGTCGCGCTTTGCCAACGCGGCAATGGACAAAATGGGTCAAATCCGAAGGACGCCAAAATGGCTTCGATCTCAAAGCAAAATGCCCTTGCAGGCAGAATGACTGCCTGCGACGGACATTTACCTTCGATATCTTTGCCATTTTGACGCCGCGAAAGTGGATTTAATAGGTCCTGACCCTAAATAGGAAGGACACGAAAGGACTTCATGTGCCCATCGATCTGGATTTACTGCTTCAGGCGTACGCCAATGGCATATTTCCGATGTCCGACGCCCGTGATGACCCCGACACCTTTTGGATTGAACCGGAGTTTCGGGCGGTCATGCCGCTTGATGGCTTTCGTTTATCAAAGTCACTTGCCAAAACTATCCGGCAGGACCGGTTTGTGGTGACCGCCAATACCGCTTTTGCGCAGGTCATTGCCACTTGTGCTGAATCGCAAGCGGATCGACAGGACACTTGGATTAATCCGGATATAGAAGCGGCTTTCTGCCGCTTACACCAACAAGGGCGGGCACATAGCATCGAATGCTGGTCGGAAGGTCGCCTTGTGGGCGGGCTTTACGGGCTGGCCTTGGGGCGCGCGTTTTTCGGGGAAAGCATGTTCTCGCGCGAAACCGACGCGTCGAAGGTTGCTTTGGCGTGGCTGGTCGCACGGCTTCGACTGGGCGGGTTTGAATTGCTCGACTGCCAGTTCATGACCGACCATTTAGCTAGTCTAGGGGCAATCGAAATGACCCAAAGCGCCTATCGTAAGCTGCTTGAGGCCGCATTGACAAAAGCTGTTCAAGCTTCATCCGGGCTCGCGTCGTCAGCCGCTGCGGGAGCAGGCTCGGGCGGCAATTGGGGCGCGCTTGATGGCGCTATATCCTCAGCATCGGCTGCAGGAGCCTCTGCAGAGGATTTCTTCTCTACGGGTGCCTCTTCGCCGGGGAAGCGCATTTTGCAAGCCTTGACCCACACATCGTAAATCGGGTGCTCGACAACATTGGCGGCGGGATTTCCCTTGAACAGCCAGCCGGAGAAGACGCTGCGCCATCTTTCCGCCTCGGTCGTGCCGGGGGGACGCTCATTCACGAGCAACTGTACAAATGCACCCTCGTCCGGTTGGTTTTCCCACGGCGCTGTTTTCTCACAAGCCCTGAGTCGGATGACCACTTTGTCGAAGCGAATAGCTTGGCCGGGTTTGAGTTCAACGTCGCGGGTTTGGCCGTTTCGTTTGTTCAACAGACCCAGTACGGCAATGCGTTCTGCCATTGGCGTGCCAATATTTGCACCGGACATGGCAACAATTTTGTCGTTTGTGGAGATCGCCTTGCCCGATTTTGCGGGCGCAAGCGTTTCATCCTCGGAAGAACCGCATGCGGCAAGCGTTGCTAATACAGGCAACCATATTAAGCCGCGTGAGCGGATCATGATGCGTCCGGACTCCACGCCTCATAATCACCCGTTGCACGGGCACGGTGGCCGCCACGTTCAATCGACCCCGCCGGACGATAGGCAGCTTCGGTTCCGGTCAGATTGGGTACGGCCGCAGTTTCATAGCCGCGATGCGGTGGCAAATAGCTCTCCGGATCGCCATCATGTGTGCCATGCAACCAGCCATGCCAATCGGGCGCCACCCGACTTGCATCATTGGGCCCATTATAAATCACCCAGCGGCGTTTGCCGTCGGATGATTGATAATATCGATTGCCCAAGGCGTCTGCGCCCACAGCCTTGCCTTTGCGCCAGCTATAGATTGACGTGCCAATCGTTGCGCCGTCCCACCAAGTGAAGATTTTACTCAGAATACCCATGGCTCACGCGATTAGGACCAAGCATGATTCCGCGCAATCCTTATTTGGCCTTATTTGGTTGTCCATTGCACCTTGTCACCGGAAACGATTCCCAGTTCAGCCGCAAGGCCGCCGCGCAATTCGAGTACCGCGGCAACTGGCGCGCCCGACACAACGGGTGTGGTGGAATAAGGGACGGTGTTGTCGGCGATACTCTCAATCGTGCCGTCTGCGCGTACGAAAATAATGTCCAAAGGGATGACGGTGTTCTTCATCCAGAAACTTGCGACACGCGGTTCTGGAAAGGGAAAAATCATGCCCATATTGTCTGCGAGTTCCGTCCGGAACATGAGCCCCCTGGCTTGTTCTGCTGAAGTTCTTGCAGCCTCAACGGTGAAGCTATGCGTTTTGGCGGCGCTGGTCACGCATAAGGTAACTTGTTGCAGCCCCGCCGCCGACTGGCCTGCCACCGCGCCGGGCGTGCAAACTGCTGCCGGGCTTTCGCCATTGGCTGGCATGTTACAGGCGGTGAGCGACAAGGCGATGGCAAAGGCGCTGCAGCGGCTGAACTGGCTAAAAGTCATTGACGATATTCCTCTTTTTTAATCTCGGCAATATGGATGTCATCGTCTATGATTTGTTTGGTGAAGCGACGTCCGCTCCGGCCAATCGGGCCTCACCCCATTCAACCCAACCCAGCCATTTTGGCGTCCGTTTCATATAATGTCCTTGCGGCGGCTGACATATAAATCCAGCGTCCGATATGGCCTGCGTTACAGGCCGGGTCAAATGGCAACCACCGGCAATCCGTTTCCAGATCGGCTCGATACGGTTTTGCCACGCGGCCGCCGACGGATCTGGCGCGCCGCCATGTTCGACAAACAGCAAGCGACCATTTGGCCGGAGTACCCGCTTCGCCTCCAACAATGCCAAATGCGGATCTTGCACTGAACAGAGGGTGAAAGTCGTCACAACAGTGTCGAAGCTGGCGTTGGCAAAGGGAAGTGCCTCAGCAACCCCCGACATGAAATTGGCCGTCAGCCCCTTGCTTTCCAACGCACGTGTTGCACTGGCAAGCAACTGCGGGGAAGGATCAACACCTGACAGTGAATGCACCTTGTTCCAGTCATAATAATCAAGGTTAGGCGCGCCGCAACCAAGCTCAAGTACATCGCCGGAGGCGAGCGGCACCACTTTGGCCCTATCTTGCATTACTGCAGGTTGGGTGCAGGCGCAGCCGATTAATCGCGGAACGACATTCCGGTCCCACCAATTGCTCATGTGAATTTGAAGCCATTTTTCAGGCGCACATGATGCTGCATGAACCCTGCCAGAAAACATATGGTCTGACCCATGAAGTGCTCCCCTTGTGTATATTACCCCGACAATATGCGCGGCTGGGTTTCGCGCAACCCATTTTTGCGGCTTACCGTGAAAGACCCATTTCCTTCAATATTTTTGGAATGCGTTCCTTGAACGGGAAGAAACCTTTGGTCGCGTGCGGCCAAAAACTCTCGTCCCAGGCGCGCCGCACTTGAACGATAGGGAGCCCCTCTGATGCCAATGCGGGCGCGATGCGGGCCAAGCTATCCGCGACGGGGCCAACGGGTGCATAAGCGGTTATGACCTGCTCTGCGCCGACTTCGCGGGCTTGGGCTATCACGCTTGCGGCATCCAAATTGTTGAGCAATTTCGTTGGGCATTTGAAACTGTTACCAACGCGTTCGGCAGCGTCGCCTGCTGCCCCCTCGACAAAGGATCGGGCACTGTCACCCCACAAGGTTTCAGGGTCAAACAGCACGCCAGCGCCGTTGATTTTTGCAGGTGCGCCAAAGACGGATTCGGGGTGCAAGTCTTCGGGCGTTACCAGCAGGAAGGCGGGCTTATGCGCGTCGAAATAATTGGCGTAGGGCAGGGGCAGTGTCGCGCATACCGGCGTCTCGGTTGGCATTGTCGCGATGGTCGCGAGGCCCTTTGGCGCAAATCGGCCATTGGTAAAACGGGCAATATTCTCGCTGGTCGCAAGATAGGTTTTGCCTGCTGTTTGTAAGCCCGCAACCCACCGCCAAGACAATGTATTGCTTGCCGCGTCGGCATCTACCAAATGCCGTAGGAAGAAGTCAGCACCCAAGGCCCAAGGCAGGCGCAGAGTGAATATCCAGATGGATGCAAACCACATTCTTGCGTGGTTGTGGAGATAGCCGGTCTCCAATAATTCGCGCGCCCAGTCATCAAACCCTTCAATGCCGGTCTCACCGGCCTCCGCACTGTGGATTGCGCGGGCATTGGGGAAGCTGTCACGTTGCCGATCACGCTCTTGCAGATATTGTGTCCACACCGACGGCCGCATCTCGAGCCAGCCCTTCCAATAAGTGCGCCACAGCACTTCCTGCACATATTTTTCCGCTGCTTGCAGGCTGTGTTGGCCAAGCGTGGCACCGATGACTTCTTGCTCGGTTAGCATGCGATAGCGCAGATATGGCGATAGCTTCGATACCGCGCCTGCTTGGTCTGGGCCGGGGTCAGTATTGCGGCCAGACGCATAAGCGTGGCCAGCCCGCGGCGCAAATTGCGTGAGACGCAACAGCGCAGCATTCCGCGTCGCAGGGAAGGTTTCGCCGAGCATATCTAGTCCAGTAATTTTTGCAGGCGCGGCCTGATGATGAGGAAGCGGTTATAGAGCCGTTCGAGAAGCTTAAGAACAAGGTGGTTGCGGGCGATCAAGCCCAGCGGTTTTAGCAAGGGTATGGCCCGCCACATGGCGGCAAAAGCGGCGGCCCCCGACAATATGACTCCGTCTTCGCTGGCGTGGAAGCGCGCCAGCATCAATTCGCGGTCAAGCGGACACACTGCATCTGCAGGTGCTATATCCAGAAAGTCGATAGAGCGACGCGTGTCGAGCCGACGCATCAATGCAATCTCGCGAATGCACAGGGGGCATGCCCCGTCATACCAGACTATTACTTTGGCCATTTTGCCTTTTATCATTGGGGACAGATCATTGTCAGGCTGGGCGTTACGCGGTAGCGTGGCGGCATAAAAAAGGGCGCCGTTTCGAGCGCCCTTTAGATTTTCCCGGTAAGGAGAGTTTATTCCGCTTTTTCGTAATATTGCGGGGCCGCCTCATTCAAGATGACGAGAATTTTTTGGAGCGCGGCCTTTTCATCGGTCTTTTCCATGGCGGCCAGCTCACGCGCCAGACGGCTGGATGCGGCTTCGAAAATCTGCCGCTCGGAATAGCTTTGCTCTGGCTGGTCATCGGGACGAAACAGATCGCGTGTCACTTCGGCGATTGATACAAGGTCACCCGAGTTGATCTTCGCTTCATATTCTTGCGCGCGACGTGACCACATGGTACGCTTCACCTTGGGCTTTCCAGTCAAAGTATGCATCGCTTCTTTCAGTGTCTTATCGCTTGAAAGCTTGCGCATGCCAACGCCTTCGGCCTTGTTGAAAGGCACGCGAAGCGTCATTTTTTCTTTTTCAAAACGCAGGACATAAAGCTGAAGCTGCATCCCTGCGATTTCGGAATCCTGAAGTTCAATCACGCGGCCGACCCCATGCTTGGGATATACCACATAATCGCCTACATCAAACATCGCCGCGTTGGACGTCATATTACGACCTTTCTGATTATTCGGGAGAAATAGCTTGTTCAGGCGACGGTAGGGTCGCCCATCAGACTTTTTTCGTTCGTCCCTTACGTCATGAACCTGTCGCGACCTGGATTGGACGCGCAGTCATCGACCAAAGTTGGCCTGTCGTCACGGAGTGTAACAGATTCGCAACAAAAATTCAATGGCCGCTTTACAGCATGTCATGAGCGCAGGTTAAATCGCGCTTAACTTCCTGACGCGATCATCGATATCATGCATATCGGCGCTGATTGGCGTAATGTCTGCTGAGTGCATCCAGCATAGATCCATGTAGCCAAGAACCCGTCCGTCATGACTGCGGATTGTCACGGGCAGGATGGGTTGACGATCACGGTCATCGACCAACACCGGATTGGACAAAACACCCGTACCCCATTTTTCGCCCCATTGGCGCAACGCGATCATGGTCGGCAACAGGTCGAGCCCTTTTTCCGTCAGGCGATATTCAACCTTACGGCGGTCGTCGGGGCAGGGGGTGCGGTGTAATATTCCGCTTTCTGTCAAACGGGTCAGGCGGTTGGCCAATATGTTGCGGGCAATGCTGATTTCGGAGAGAAACTCCTCAAAATGCCGAACGCCATTAAAGGCCGCGCGCAATATCATGAATGACCAGCGTTCGCCCATTGCCTCCAGCGCCATGGGGAGGCCGCATTCGGCGAGCTGCTGCAAAGGTTCCCGCAATTCACCCATCAAACATCCTCTCGATCGCAGATTGCGACCCTTGTTCAAAATAAGCAACCTAAATTGCAAAATTAAGTTGCAAATAGAAACTTATACTAATAAGTAGCGATTCGCAACTGATTTACCAGAAGCGCAAAATGCTCGCGAGAGCCTAAAGTTCCAGTCTGCATTTTGATGTTTAGCAAAGCTAAAGGAATACATGATGACTCTCTCCCAATTTTCCGCCCGCGTGGGCGCGCTTGCTGCTGCCACTGCTTTGAGCGCAACCCTTTTGTTCGCAGCGCCGCAGGCACATGCCGCCACCAACGGTAGCTATTATAAAGCCGAACTGGCGCAGCCGACCACTGCCAAGCCAAAGCTGTTGCGCAGCGTATTTGTAAAGTGCGAAGGCACGAGCTGCCGCGCGCCAATGGCGTCGACTGCGCCAAAGAATATGTGCGTCAGCATAGTGCGTGAATTCGGCGAAGTTACGGCCTTTACCGCCGGTGAGCGCGTGTTCACGGCGGAAGAAGTTGCGGCATGCAATGGCGACAATGCAAAGGCCGTCGCCAAGAACTAAAGCCACGCCTGAATTATTCGGCTCCGCTCTCCTACCCCCCTTGCTGCTTTTCACGGGCAGCTTCAGGAGCCGAAAGCAAACTGCGCCGGAGGGAATGAACCTTCGGCGCAGTTTTTTGGTCACGCGGCCAAGCTTAAACCCCTCCAAGTCGTGACCTGACCCTAGCCCAAACGCATTTTCCTGTTGCATCGCCACGTAAAAGACCCAAGTTGGGCGGATGATGCGGCAATATGAACTGGTTGAGCGGGTGCGGGCTTACGCACCTGATGTCGATGAAGATCGGCTTAACCGGGCGTATGTGTTCACCGTGCAAATGCATGGCGCACAAAAGCGGGCCTCTGGCGACCCCTATTTCAGCCACCCGGTAGAGGTTGCAGGGCTGATGACTGACCTCAAAATGGATGAGGACACGATCATCACCGCGTTGTTGCACGACACGGTAGAAGACACGCTGACCACCATCGAAGATGTTGAAAAACGCTTTGGTCCTGAGGTCGCGCGCTTGGTCGATGGCGTTACCAAGCTGTCAAAGATTGAAGCGCAAACGGAGGATGAGCGGGCGGCGGAGAATCTGCGCAAATTCTTGCTCGCAATCTCCGATGATATCCGCGTACTTTTGGTCAAATTGGCCGACCGGCTGCACAATATGCGGACGCTGCATTTCATCAAAAGCCCCGACAAGCGACGCCGCATCGCCAAGGAAACGATGGATATTTATGCCCCGCTGGCTGAGCGGATTGGCATGTATGAATATATGCGCGAGATGCAGTTGCTTGCCTTTGAACAATTGGAGCCTGCCGCCTATCAGACGATTACGGGTCGCTTGAAACAAATCCGGGAGAAGGCGGATGTCGAGATTGACCAGATCAACCAGACCATTGCTTGGGAAATGGAGCAGGCTGGCCTTAACATCAAAATTTCTGGTCGTGAAAAGCACCCATATTCGATCTGGAAAAAGATGCAGGAACGCCATGTCGCGTTTGAACAACTGACCGACATCAACGCCTTTCGCGTCATTACCGAGACGACTGACGAGTGTTATCGCGCCTTGGGCGTGCTGCATCGGCGTTGGCAGATGGTGCCCGGACGTTTCAAAGATTTTATCTCCACGCCAAAACGCAACGGTTATAAATCAATCCATACGACGATTATGTTCGCCAAAAATATGCGGGTGGAAGTGCAGATCAGAAGCGCCGAGATGCACCGTAGCTCGGAACATGGTTTTGCTGCCCATTGGGCTTATAAGCAGGCTGACAAGCCCGATGGGCAGGCGGGCTGGTTGCGTGATCTGCTCGAGATACTCGAGACAAGCCAAGATGCCGAGGACATTCTCGAAAACACACGGATGGCGATGTATCAGGACCGCATTTTCGCCTTTACACCTAAAGGCGCGCTGCACCAGTTGCCGAAGGGTTCAACAGTCGTTGATTTTGCGTATGCCGTGCACACCGATCTTGGAGACAACACCGTAGGTGGCAAGGTCAATGGCCGTCATGTGCCGTTGCGGACGCAGTTGCGCAATGGTGACATGGTGGAAATTTTGAAGTCAAAGGCGCAAGAGCCGCAACAGGCGTGGATGAACTTTGTGACTACGGGCAAGGCACGCGCAGCCATCCGTCGCCATGTCCGACACCGCGAACGTGGTGAGCTGGTTGTGATTGGCCGTAAGCTGTATGAAGAAGTCGCCGCGCGTATGCCAGCAAAAATCGGCAAAAAGGCGCTTACGGCGGCGCTGACGCGGTTAAAGCTGGAGGATGAGGACGAGCTGATGCATCGCATTGGCTTGGGCAAAATCAACGACCGCGCATTGATGGAGGCACTGGTCCCCGGTTTTGACGCCGATGGCATTTATGCCGATTTTCCGGGGCAGGAGAGAGCAATCTCTATCCGTGGCTTAACCCCGGGCGTGGGCTATCATCTTGGCGAATGCTGCCATCCCATTCCCGGCGACCGGATTGTCGGGCTGCGCCTGGCGGGGCAGCCGGTTGAGGTGCACACCATCGAATGCGACCGATTGGCGCATGGGACCGACGCCGACTGGGTCGATTTAAGCTGGGGACAAGGCAGCGAAGGCGCGTCGGCGCGGCTTCGTGTCATCATCCACAACAGGCCCGGCACGTTGGGGGAAATTGCGGGGATTTTCGGTTATCACAAGGCCAATATCATCCACCTGCGGATGACCGCGCGCGATATAGAATTCCATACGTTTGAGGTGGATCTGGAAGTCCATGACCTGCAACATCTCATGCGCATCATCTCAGCGCTCCGGGCGTCAGAGGCGGTGGCGACGGCAGACCGAGTCTATGATTAAAATCAATCTTCGCTGATCTCATCGCCGGGTTCGGCATATACAAACCGTTTCGCCAATTCAAAACTATGCCCCGCACGCAGGAAAGCGTTCAACTGCTTATTCCGTTTTTCCGGTTGTGCGGCCTCCTTTGCAAAGGGACCAAGCCGTTTTCGTCTGGCGAAGTTTTCGGCAGCGGTGAAGATGCTATTTTCCATATGCGTTTTGGCATGGATGGCATCGGCGTCACCAATTCCGCTGGCGCGCAAATCCTCGCTCAACCGTCGCTCACCAAAACCCCTGCGGACAAAGGACCGGCTGCGGGCCTCGGCAAATTGGGCGTCGTTGATATAGCCCAAAGACGTGAATTGCTCGGTCAAGCCTGCGATATCCGCCGGCCGTTCGTCGTCCCAACCGCGTTCGCGCGTCTTTCGCGCCAGATAGCCTACCAATTTCGCCTGTGTGGTCGCATATTTGCCGACATAATGCAGCGCCAGTTGACGCATCCGTTCTTCATTTAACGGTGGAGCGGGCTTTTTGGCGGGACGGGCTTGGGTCACGCCCTATTCTTGCCACAGTCGGGTCGAAATTTGAACTGCTATCCTCGGCTAAAAGTCTATACAGATAAAAATAACATGGGCTGTCGCCCGAATGCTATGGGAAAATTTATGAGCGCACTCGCATCCACGCCAACGCAGGACAGCTTGCAACGCCGTTTTTCCGACTTTGAAACGCTTGGCGCTGCGCTTGATTACGCGGCGTTGGGTAAGCGTGGGTTAAACTTCCACGACATGCGCGGCGTATTGGCGCGGCCTTACCCCTATAGCGAAATGCGCGAAGATGCGTTGAAAATGGCGTATCGGTTGATTAGCCATGGCATAAATAAGGATGATCGCGTTGCCTTGGTCGCTGAAACAGGGCCAGATTTTGCCGCCTTGTTTTTCGGATGTGTATACGCGGGCGCATGGCCCGTCCCACTACCACTACCGACCTCGTTCGGCGTTAAGGAAAGCTATGTCGAACAATTGTCGGTGCAGTTGAAAAGCTGTGATCCCAAGATATTGTTTTTCCCTGTTGAACTGGCAGATATGGCAAATGCCGCGGCGCGCGCCTGCGGTGTCGAAGGGCTTGATTGGGAGAACTTCACTGACCGGATTGCTTCGAAGACGGAACTGCCATCGGCCGGTACCGATGAAATTTGTTATCTGCAATATTCGAGCGGATCGACCCGTTTCCCGCATGGTGTCGCGGTTACGCACAAGGCATTATTAAACAATCTGTCGGCGCATTCGCATGGCATGGAAGTGACCGAAAATGACCGCTGCGTGTCGTGGCTGCCCTGGTATCATGACATGGGTCTTGTGGGTTGTTTTCTGTCACCAGTGGCGAACCAAGTGTCGACCGATTACATGAAGACGGAGGATTTTGCCCGTCGCCCGCTGGCATGGCTTGACGTTATCAGTGCCGCCGATGGTATGGTTATCAGTTACTCGCCGACATTCGGCTATGACATTTGCGCGCGGCGGATTTCCAGCCAGAGCCATGTGAACGACCGCTTTGACCTGTCCAAATGGCGGTTGGCGGGCAATGGTGCGGACATGATCCGGCCTGACGTGATGCAGGCATTTGTGGACACCTTTTGCGATGCGGGGTTCAAGGCATCGGCATTCTTGCCCAGCTACGGCCTTGCCGAAACCACGCTTGCGGTATCGATCATGCCGCCGGGTGAAGGCATTCAAGTTGAACTGGTTGAAGAGACCGATCTGACGGGCCACCCCGGCGCGACGGACCGTCCGGTCCGGTATCGCGCAATCGTCAATTGCGGGCGTGCCGTAAAAGACATGACTATCGAGATCCGCGACGAAAACCGCGCGCCAGTTGCGGACAGGACAATTGGCAAAGTGTGGTGCACTGGTCCGTCCTTGATGAAGGAATATTTCCGCGACAAGGAATCCACCGATGCGTGCTTGGTCGACGGATGGCTCGACACCGGCGACATGGGGTATCTGTCGAACGGATATATTTACATCGTTGGCCGTGCCAAGGACATGATCATCATCAATGGCAAAAACCATTGGCCGCAGGACATTGAATGGGCTGTCGAACAACTGCCAGGCTTTAAGGCTGGAGACATTGCTGCTTTCGCCGTGACGACACCGGGCGGCGAAGAAACGCCCGCCGTGCTCGTGCAATGCCGCACAACGGACGAGGTGGAACGGGCCAAGTTGCGTGAGCAGATCCGCGACAAGGTCCGTTCGGTCACGGGCATGAACTGCGTTGTCGAACTGATTCCGCCGCGCACTTTGCCACGGACAAGCTCCGGCAAAATGAGCCGTGCCAAGGCGCGCAATCTGTACCTGTCGGGTGAAATTCAACCTTACGCCATTGCGGCTTAGGGCGTTCGGCGGACGGGCTAGATTGGCTTATAGGATTTCGCGGACCTTTTCCTGAGGTCGGCACAGCCTGACGCCTTTATCCGTTTCGACAAAGGGACGTTCAACCAAAATTGGATGCACAACCATCGCATCGAATATCCGTTCTGACGACGCTTCGTTGATAAGGCCCAATTCTTCGGCAGGTGAACCGCGCGTGCGCAATGCTTCGCGCGGCGTAAGGCCTGCATCACGGAACAGTTGTTCCAGCTTTTCGCGGGCAAAGGATTGTTTGCGATATTCGATGATGGAAACCACGACCCCTTCGGTTTCCTGAAGGATTGCCAAGGTTTTTCGTGAGGTTCCGCACTCCGGATTGTGCCAAATCGTTGCTTGCATCGTTGAAAACCTCCTTCAATCCCATCTTGATAGTGCAAACAATCGCCCAGATGCAAAAGCAATCCAATCATTTTCACAATTTTCAATTGCATATGATAACGCTTCTCAATAGTGAGCCAAAATTGATTTGCGAGTCATTCGCAATAAAACTAAGGTTCAACATGCTCCGCCTATCTGCGTCCATTATCACTTTGCTGTCCGCTTCGGCATTGGGGCAACCGGCCTTCGCCGAAGACGCGTTTGACGTCGAAGCTTATGATGACAGCCGGACAATCATCGTAACGGGCCTAAGCGACGGCTATCTTGCGACCAATTCCGTTACCGCGACCAAAACCGACACACCGTTGATTGATATTCCGCAGACGATTAACGTCGTCACTCGCGATCAGTTGGATGATCAGGCGCATCATTCGCTTGCGGACATTTTGCGTTATGTCCCGGGCACAACGGTGGGCCAAGGCGAGGGCAATCGCGACCAGATTACCTTGCGCGGGCAAAACACCACCGCTGACTTTTTCTTGGATGGTGTGCGCGACGACGTTCAATATTATCGCGGCCTGTACAACATCGAACGCGTCGAAATTCTGAAAGGGCCTTATGCCCTGATCTTCGGTCGCGGCGGCGGCGGCGGTATAATCAACCGCGTGCAGAAATCGCCTTTGAGCGATGATTTTATTTATGCAGGGCAGGTCAGCATCAACAGCCTTGGCGCTTATGATATATCGGCGGATGTCAACGCGCCCTTGAGCGATGCCGTAACCGTGCGCGTCAACGCCATTTACGAAAAATTCGACAGCCATCGCGACTTCGTTGGGGGGGAGCGTTATGCTTGGAACCCTTATGTTGCGTTAAAACTGAACGATAGGTGGAAGCTTGGGCTGTCCTATGAATATGTGCATGACGACCGCACAACCGACCGCGGAATTCCATCAATCGCCGCTGGCGTCGGTCAGCCTAACCGCCCAATCGCAGGCTATCGCGACCAATTTTTTGGCGTTCCGGGCATCAACCATACCAAGTTGGAGGCGCACATCGCCAAATTGCGGCTCGATGGTGCGTTGACTTCAAATTTGAGCTTTAGCGGGACAATATTATATGGCGACTATGACAAAGTTTACCTGAACGTCTATCCCAATGGCGCTGCGACGGCGCAGAATGGCACTGTGGCTTTGGCCGCGTATAGTGACCCGACCCAACGTGAAAACTTCATCGCGCAAGCCAATTTGGTCTGGGATGTGGAAACGGGTCCGTTGGGCCATAAAATCCTAGTCGGCACGGAATATGGAGATCAAAAATCGGCCAATCGGCGTTTCAACGGTGTGCTCTCCACGTCCACGTTCAGCTTGGCTAATCCTATTTTCCCGACCGTCAATTTCAGCGCATTGTCACGCGATACCGTGTCCGACGTAAAATTCTTCTCTGCTTATGTTCAGGACCAGATCAGCCTTGGCGACCATATCGATATTGTTGCTGGTCTGCGTTATGATAATTTCGACATTGCAGGCACAGACCTGTTTCCAGCGGTTGACCGGCCCTTTGCGCGAAAGGATGAAAAAGTAAGTCCGCGCCTTGGCCTGATTTTCAAGCCGCAGGAGAATATCTCTTTATATGGCAGCTACAGCCAGTCTTTCCTGCCACGCTCCGGCGACCAGTTTTTGGCGCTGACGGTGACGCAGGAAAATCTCGCGCCGGAAAAGTTTACCAATTACGAGCTTGGCGCCAAATGGGATGTGCAGCCCAATCTGAACCTGACGCTGGCTGTGTTTCAGCTGGAACGCAGCAATGCGACGACGCCTGATCCACGCAA
The DNA here is from genome assembly GCF_945890115.1 of Sphingorhabdus sp. EL138. GTDB lineage: Bacteria > Pseudomonadota > Alphaproteobacteria > Sphingomonadales > Sphingomonadaceae > Sphingorhabdus_B. The sequence goes on along the minus strand of NZ_CAMDCK010000002.1, from coordinate 105,506 downwards.
TCCTGTGGCCAGCATCAATATAGGTACGACGCGGACGCAAGGCGTTGAGTTGGCGGTCACGGGCAACATTACGTCATCATGGCAGGTGCATGGCGGCTATAGCTATCAGGACGCAACCCTGGCTGGCAATGACAGCGTGCGTTTGGGGCAAGTGCCCCAGCATCAGGCGAGCCTGTGGAACCGCTATGACTTTAACGGTCGATTTGCAGCTGGCCTTGGTATCATTCACCAATCCAGCCAGTTTGCGGCCATACGTACGGCCGCCAATACAACAAAGCTGCCTGCTTTCACGCGCGTTGATGCGGCATTTTATTATGACCTGAGCGATGCGCTACAATTGCAGTTGAATGTCGAAAACCTGTTCAACACCGATTATTATTCGGATGCGCATAATAATAACAATATATCGACCGGTGCGCCCATGAACGGCCGCGTCACCATAAGGGCGAAGTTTTAAACCGAAGTTACGGCGGCGGCATGTGCCTTGGCATTGTGAACATAATGCGCAACACCAAGCCGCATGTCCATGACCGCAGCATCGTCAAGATCGCGCACAAAACGCGCAGGCGAACCCGCCCATAATTGCCGTGTTGCTATCCGTTTGCCTTGGGTCAACATCGCGCCAGCGGCGAGCATGGCGTCGCCTTCAATCACTGCGCCGTTCATGACGGTCGAGGACAGGCCAACAAAGGCGCGATCATGCAAGATGCAACCGTGCAGCATGACATTATGTCCCACGAGCACATCGTCCCCAATGAGGGTGGGAAATCCGTCCTCAACCCCGGGCGCCGGGCCGTCACAATGGACGATGCTGCCGTCCTGAATATTGGTTCGCGCACCAATGACCACGCGGTTCACCTCTGCGCGGATGACGCAATTATACCAGATGCTTGCTTCAGCTCCGATGGTGACATCCCCGATGATACGGCAACCCGGCGCGATAAAGGCGCTGTCGTGGATCTGCGGTGTTTTGCCGTTCAACGTAATGATGCTGATGTCGTTGCGCGTGTGTATCATTGGCTTTTCCATAGCTTAAGGTGCGGAGGACGGATGCGTTTAGGTGTTACGCCCTAAGTAAGCGCGCCGCCACCGCCGCATGATAGGTCAATATTCCCGAACATCCCGCACGTTTGAAGGCCATGAGCGTTTCCAGCACAAGCGCATCACGATCACCTGCGCCCGCCGCGGCGGCAGCCTCAATCATCGCATATTCACCCGACACCTGATATGCGAACACAGGCACGTTAAAGCGCTCACGCACCCGGCGGACAATATCAAGATAGGGCAGGCCGGGCTTCACCATGACGCTGTCTGCACCTTCGGCAATGTCCATAGCCACTTCGCGCATTGCTTCATCGGTATTGGCCGGGTCCATTTGGTAACATTTCTTGTCACCCTTTAGCAGACCGCGCGAGCCGACCGCATCGCGGAACGGTCCGTAAAAGGCACTCGCATATTTGGCGGCGTAGGACATGATCTGAACATTATGATGCCCGTTCATTTCCAATGCTTTGCGAATGGCACCAATGCGGCCATCCATCATATCGCTTGGCGCGATGATGTCCGTGCCTGCATTGGCCTGGTTGATCGCTTGGTCGACGAGCGCGGCGACGGTGTCATCATTGACGACATAGCCGTCATCATCGATCAGCCCATCTTGCCCATGGGTGGTGTAAGGGTCGAGCGCGACATCAGTCAAAACCCCAATCTGGTCCCCATGCGCTTGCTTGATAGCGCGAATGGCGTGGCACATGAGGTTGTCGGGATTGAACGCTTCCGCACCATCTTCGGTACGGCGGTCGGCCTGTGTGTTCGGGAACAGCGCAATGCAAGGTATGCCCAATTCGATGGCTTCGGCAGCGCGCAGGACAATCTGGTCAACGGACCAGCGCGAGACCCCGGGGAGCGTCGCTATCGGTTCCTCAATGCCTTCGCCTTCGGTTACGAACAATGGCCAGATGAGATCGGCAGGAGAAAGCATATTTTCGCGCACCATCGCGCGGCTCCAACCAGTGATACGGGTGCGGCGCAGGCGGCTGTTTGGAAAAGAAGATATATCGCTCATGCAAAACACTTAGCGGCGATATATTCTTTCCTCAACGCCTTATCCGCCGGTCTGTATCCGGCTGTCGCGAAGTGTCAGCCGGTCAATCTCCCGCTTTGGTGCTTCGTCCCTTTTAGCCGCCGTTTGCAATGGGGTAAGCGCCGCGCCTGGCGTAACGGACTTTAGGCTTTGAAGCTTGCCCTTGAAACGGGTGAGGTCACCGCCGGACAGCTGCGCCCGCTGGGTAAACTTCACGGACATTGGGTTTACTGCGCGCCCGTTGCGATAAAGCTCATAATGCAAATGTGGTCCCGTCGACAGGCCTGTGGAACCCACATAGCCAATGATTTGTCCCCGCCGGACTCTGCTACCGGGGCGTGCTGCAATTCGGCTCATATGGCCATAGCCACTGGCCAGACCGCCACTGTGATTCAGCCGCACAAAATTGCCATAGCCGCCATTGCGTCCAGCAAAAGCCACAACGCCGTCGGTCACCGCAAAAATGGGCTGACCATAGCCGGCCTTGAAATCGAGGCCGGCATGCATCCGCATATAGCCCAAAATCGGGTGTCGCCGTCCGCCAAAACTAGACGTCACGGGGCCATTCACTGGGCGGCTGAGGGTACCTTTGGACTCACCGATGCCCGATGCCTCAAACCATTGGGTGTTGTTACCCAGCGTCCATTTCAGCATCTGGATATTGGATTTTCCATCGCGGTCCACGCCAGCATATAGCAGGTCGCCTACTTTAACTTCGCCGGTTTCAGCGCGCTTGTAATCAACGATGATATCAAATTGGTCAGTCGACCGGATGCTTGATAAGGATGTGCGTCCGGAAATGACTTTCAGATAGTCCTGAATAGCCCGCGCCGGCGCGCCGGCGGCTCGTGCCGAACGGAAGATGCCTTCATTACCCACAGTTCCGCGAATACGCAGCGGCGTGTTGTCGACGTTTATGGGCTTTTTGTTTAATCTTAACCTGCCGCCTTCACGATTGATTTCGAGATTGAGGTCAAAGCGCGCGCGAAAGGCAACGGATTCAAGCGGTCTCGGCTGATTTTTCGACGGTCGCGTTCCAAGTATGATGTCAATGGGGGTGCCAGGCTCAATATCCGACAATGCCGTCACGCCCGATACCATGTTCACCACATTGGCTGCCTCACTGCCGCCGACGCCCGAACGTTGGAGCACACGGGCAAAGCTGTCGCCGCGCCCCAAAGATGCCGTGAGCTCGATGCGCGGGCGTTCTGGGCTATCGGCCAGCGCGACAACGGCGTCCGTGGCGGCCATGCGCTTGCCGCTGTCGCTGCCATAACCGATTGGCATAATCATTTGTGCGCGCGCCTCTTCAAACTCTGCCTCGGTGGGCAAGGAGGGCTGTACACCGTAAATGGGTCCGTAATCTGGCAGAAGTGCAAGCGCAGCGACGCTTAATGCGGTTAAAGTGCCAAGGCCACGGAACCAGCGAAGCGATCCGATATCTTCGCCAAGGTCTGGCACAAAATCGAGTTCGGCGAAGCGATGAAACCAGCTGGCGCCAGACGCGCTGGGTTCGGATTTGTGACGCATCGACTTGGTCATGGCTTCGGGCAACGACATATCCATGTCCCAGCCCTGTCCAGCAAGCCGTGTTTCTTTGCCGTCAAACATAAGGCGTATCATCCACGACCGACTTCCCATCCCCACGGGCGTTCCCGCACGCACTTCTGTGGCCGGTTATGGTTAAAGTCAAATTAACAGCGGCCTTGCCTTTGTCGAACTGCGCCAAACGGTGCAATTTCGCGGACAAGCGTTGGAACTTTCGTCCATGCGCGCAAATCGAAATTTATCGGCTTCATAAAATATGCCGCAATGCTATGGCTGATATGAGCAAAAGGAGCGGAACATGAACGGCGAACGGGTTGAATTTTTCTACGATCTTTCAAGCCCGTGGACTTATATTGCGTTCCACAATCTTGATGCCCTCATTGCGCGCACCGGCGTCTCTGTCCGCTTGCGTCCCATATTGGTCGGTGGCGTTTTCAATGCGGTCAATCCGTCTGTATATGCCGCACGAGAAGCGGCGGATAACCCCAAGCTCAAGCATAGTTGGCGGGTTATGCGCGATTGGGCAAAGCTGGCGGGCGTGGAACTTAACTTTCCCAGCATCTATCATCCCGCAAAAAGCATCAACGCCATGCGTATGGCAACTGCGCTCGCAGGGGATCAGGTGGCGCTAAAAACGTTCACCAAGGCCGCCTTTGAGAGCTATTTTGGCGCGCAGGAAAATCTTGATGATCCCGATGTCTTGGTCGCGGTGGCGAATAAGGCTGGTCTTGACGGAGAGGCCATGCGGATAGCGTCACAGACCGATGCGGTAAAGGCCCAGTTGCGCGCGAACACCGACGAGGTCATAGCGCGCGGCGGCTATGGCTCGCCGACCATATTTGTTGACACCGACAAGATGTATTTTGGTAATGATCAATTGCCGCTGGTGGAATTTGCACTGAACAGGAGCGAAGCATGAACGACCGCGTATCCATTTCCATCGACAATCATGTCGCCGACGTCCGCCTGACGCGTGCGGACAAGATGAACGCACTTGACCCGGCGATGTTTCAAGGGATCATAGCCGCAGGTGAAGAGCTTGCCAGCACGAAAGGCATACGCGCGTTGGTGTTGTCGGGCGAAGGACGCAGTTTCTGCGCAGGCCTTGATATGGGCAGCATGGCGAGCGGTGGCGCAAGTGCGAGCAGCGGTATGGGTAACCTGACCGACCGGACGCACGGCAATGCCAACACATTCCAACAGGTTGCGATGCTGTGGCGCAAATTGCCGATGCCCGTGATCGCGGCGGTGCATGGTGTGTGTTTCGGCGGCGGGTTGCAAATTGCGAGCGGCGCAGACATTCGCGTGGTCGCGCCGGATGCGAGGCTTGCGGTGATGGAAATGAAATGGGGGCTTATCCCCGACATGGGCGGCTATGCCTTGTGGCGCGGGATGGTGCGTGAAGACAGCTTGCGTGAACTGACCTACACCAATCGGGAATTTTCAGGGGCCGAGGCGCTAAATCTGGGCTTTGCGACGTTCGTAGACGAAAACCCGCATGTCCGCGCCATGGCCATTGCCCGCGAAATTGCCGACCGCAACCCAGAAGCGATGCGCGAAGCAAAGGCGCTATTCAATGAATATGCCGATATGGACGAAGACGCGATATTGATGGCCGAAAGCGTCCGCCAAGCCCGCGTCATACGCAAGCCTAACCAGATCGAAGCGGTTATGGCCGGAATGCAAAAGCGGGCAGGGGTGTTTGCTGATTAAGCGGTCTTGACGCTTAGCCGTTCAAATTCTTCCCGCAAATCCTGTGGTAAAGGCGCTGGCCCTTGTTCGTCGGTGAGGACGATAGTCGTAATACAAGTCGCTTTGCATTCGCCGCCTTGAAAGGCTGCGGACGCGATCTGCCAACTGCTGCTGCCCACGCGCAATATGCCGCACGCTACATCAACATGTTGGGGGAAATGCGCCTCGGCGATATACTCGATTGCCACACTGACGATGAGCCAGCGTTGCCCCGGCGCTCTTCGTTGGACTCCGATTGTGTGATTAAACATGCCGCGACCATGCTCAAACAATCCAGCCATGGCGACATTGTTGATGTGGCCGAGCAAATCCATATCTGCAAACCGTGTTTCCGTGCGGTGGCTGAATGGATAGCTTGCAGGGTCAAGCTGCCAGCTTTGCGGTTTGGGCATGTGGAACCTTTATAAACAGTCGTCACCCTGAACTTGGTTCAGGGTCAATTTATCAGCCTCAACCGCCGGTTGTGTGGCACGATGGACCCTGAAACAAGTTCAGGGTGACGGAGTAGTCCGAGGATATAGATCGTTCTATAGACCCCGACCGATCAGTTCTTTCATGATCTCGTTCGTACCGCCAAAAATACGCGTTACGCGGGCGGCGCGCCACATGCGGGCGATGGGATATTCGTTCATATATCCCGCGCCGCCATGTAATTGCAGGCAGGCATCTATTACTTGCCACTGCAGATCTGTGTGCCACAATTTCGCAGCTGCGCCTTCCTCGGCGGTCAGTTCTTTCTTATAATGGCGGTTCAATGCCCAATCGAGATGCGCCCAGCCCACCTGCAATTTGGATTTGATATCGGCCAAAACAAAACGGGTGTTCTGGAAATCGAGCAATGGCTTGCCGAAGACGATCCGGTCGCGGCAAAAAGCGACGGTCTCGTCAAATGCCTTTTGCGTGCTTGCCATGGATGACACGGCGATAGAAAGACGCTCCTGCGGCAATTCGCTCATCAGATAGATGAAGCCCTTGCCCTCTTCGCCCAAGCAATTGGTCATGGGGACGCGCACATCTTCGAAGAACAATTCGGACGTGTCGGCTTCGTCCATGCCGATTTTGTCAAGGTTGCGACCGCGTTTGAAACCTTCACGCTCCGCCTCAACGAGAACGATCGACATGCCCTTATAAGCGGGCTGAATTTCGGTGTCGGTTTTAACGCAGACCAAAATCAGGTCCGCATTCTGGCCATTGGTGATGTAGGTTTTGCTGCCATTGATGACATAATGATTGCCATCCTTCTTGGCAGTGGTCTTCATGCTTTGCAGGTCGCTTCCGGTGCCAGGCTCGGTCATCGCAATCGCGGTGATGACTTCGCCAGCGATCATCTTGGGCAGCCAATGCTTCTTCTGCTCTTCGCTACCATAGCTGGTGATGTAGTTGACGACGATGTCAGACTGCAAGGAGAAGCCGGTTGTAGCGCCGCCATAATAAGCCGATTCTTCGTCGACGATTGCGTTGTAACCAAAGTCGAGGCCCAGACCGCCATATTCGACTGGGGCAGTTGGGCACAGCATTCCTATTGCACCCGCTTTGGGCCAGATGGATTTATCGACAATTCCAGCTTCCTGCCATTTCTTCGCATTTGGCGCGACTTCCTTTAAAAGGAATTGGCGCACAGACTGGCGGAACGCCTCATGGTCTTCATTATAGGCGGTGCGTGGAATGGTATCGAGTGACATGTTAAATCCCCTGCAAAATTGTCCTGCGGTATAACTCTTTCAATGGCAGTAAGTTGACGCAGACGTCAAGACGAATTTAATCGTTCGATTAAGCCGGTTCACCTGCGTCACGTGCGCGCTCGACGATACTCTGCTCGGCCTTTGGCACCGTGCGATAGGCGGCGATCAACAAGGCCAAGGCAACAGGTGCAACGGCGATGAGCGACAGGATGCCAACGCGCAAATCGCCGACCAGCTTGCCATCGACCATCGTTCCCGCAAGGTCAGAGATCTGCCCGACCATATAAGGTCCAAACGACAAGCCGACGAGCGTGGTACCCAAGAAAAACGCAGCCGTTGCGGTGCCACGCATGCGCGGCAGGACAAGGTCTTGCGTCGTGGCTGCTGCCGCGCCGAGTGCCGTCGCGCCCAGCATGCCTGCAAGGAAGTTCATGACGTAGAATAGAATCGCATTATCGGTGGTGTAGCCAATAGCGATAGGAATGATCGGGCCGAGGACGCCGAGAATGATGACAAGAATACGGCCGGCGGCATTTTTTGTACGCAGGGCGTCTGCAACGCGGCCACCCGCGATTACGCCCAAGAAGCCACTGACTGCACCATTCGCGCCGAGGATAAAGGCCAGTTCCTGCTTTGGCAGGCCAAGAACGACTTCAGCATAAGGCGCAGACCAGAACGCAAGGGCGTAGGCGACCAAAGCGACAAGGCCATAGCCGATGGTTGTGCAGATAAAGGCAGGCGTGCCCCAAATCAGACGGAAGGTCGCAGGGTCCTTGGCGCGGAGCGTCGATGCCCATGAGAAAACGGCATAATAACCAAAGCCAACAGCGGACCATTGCGGGAAATTGCCGGTGAGTTGGATCATCCAATACGCAAAGGCCGCAATTGCCGCGCCGGTCGCGACATTGATAGCCAGTGCCGCGGGGCCGCGTTGCCAAGCGCCGAGCAGAGTAAAGGGCGGGACGATCATCGACAGATCGCTCACAAACGCGCGGAAAGGGGCAGGGTGCGCAGGCGTGCTAAGACCGTCCATTGCCCCGCGCGCAGGTTCGCGCAGACTTGCGACCCATAATCCTACCAAAACGCCTGGAATACCAACGGCGAGAAACGCCGCTTGCCAACCGACCAGTCCAAGTGGCCCACCTTGCGGATAGGCTTCGTTCCAGCCTTGGACGATCAGTGCGCCAATGAACAACGACACACCGCCGCCAATATAAAGACCGGACGAATAAATGGCGAGCGCGGTCGCGCGCTGCCTTTTGGGAAAATAATCGGAGATCAGGGAATAGGCTGTTGGGCTGGCAGTCGCCTCGCCAACGCCAACGCCCATGCGTGCGATGGTCAATTCGGCTTGATTGCGCGCAAAGCCTGACAAGGCAGTCATGACCGACCACATCGCAAGCCCAATCGACAGCAGCTTCACCCGGCTCCAATTGTCCGCAAGCCGCCCGAGAGGAATGCCAAACAATGCGTAAAACACGGCAAAAGCCGCGCCGCCCAAAAAGCCCATATCTGCGTCGGTCAGGCCAAGGTCTGCCTTGATATCGACTGCCAAGATGCTGAGGATTTGTCGGTCGACGAAGTTGAGGATGTAAACGACAACCAGCACCACAAGCACGTACCAGCTGTAACTGCTTGCCTCGGGCAATGACGCTTCGGGTTCTGGTAAAACGACGTTGTTGTTGTCACCCTCGGTCGTCATACGCACATCACTCTCCCTATCAGGCCGTTTGCGCCCTCTTGCTTTGTGGCTAGCAGAACAGCCAAGCGGTGCAACCCGATTCACGAATGGCGCAATCACGGCCATGATGTCGGTATAGTTGCGGTCATGAGGGAAACCGGCGGGGCAAAGACCTCCTTTTTGTCATCATCTGTAAAAAACGTTACGTTTCATGTCGTGTTTTGCTTGAATCTGGAACGATTTCATCCAATATACTGGGCTTACGGCTATATTGCCGTGTTTTGAGGAGAAATAAGTCATGGCACAGTGGTCCGATCCACGGGTAACCGGGACCCAGTCAAGTCTTGCAGGTGTCGGCTCACGCGCCGGTGACGTCGCTTTTGACGCCGGTCTGCGTTCGCACATGCTCAAGGTTTACAACTATATGGCGTCGGGCGTTTTGCTGACTGGCATCGTCGCGATGTTGTTTGCAAGTAGCGCCTTTGGTCAGAATCTGATGATCAACGGCGGCGCGTTGCGCTGGGTTATCATCCTGTCACCGCTTGCGCTGATTCTGGTAATGAACTTCGGCTTGAACAAGCTGTCGACTGGCGCATTGCAGGCCTGTTTCTGGGCCTTTGCGGGTCTGATGGGGCTGTCGATGTCGACAATCTTCTTGGTTTATACAGGGGCGTCGATCGCAACGACTTTCTTTGCGACGGCAGCGGCCTTTGCCGGGCTTAGCCTTGTCGGGTATACGACCAAGAAGGACCTGAGCGGCATGGGCACGTTTCTGATCATGGGCGTTGTCGGCCTGCTCGTTGCATCACTTGCCAATATCTGGTTCCAGTCGAGCACCTTGCAGTGGGTTGTGAGCGCTGCTGGCGTGCTGATCTTTGCAGGCCTTACCGTTTATGACACGCAGATGATCAAGAATACCTATCTGCAATTGCGCAGTTCGAATTCTGACTTCATCGGCAAGGCAGCGATCATGGGCGCGCTGACGCTCTATCTGGACTTCATCAACATGTTCCAGTTCCTGCTCAGCTTCTTGGGCAACCGCGAATAATCATCCGCGGTTCAGTTTGAACAGATCATTATGGCCCGGTGGTAAACCACTGGGCCATTTTTCTTAGGGATTTGGTCGAACAAGGCTTTTCTTTCCACGCAAAATCTTGTTGGAATGAGGCTGATAACATCGGAGAATTCATAATGCGCCGGGGCGTTAAAAATCTAGCAGCACTCATCCTCGTCACGGCTATCGCCGCGTGTGCGCCACCGCCGGTAAAGGTTGCGCCTGTTCCGGTTCAGCTTCCACCCCCGCCACCATCTATTCCTTCTATGCCGTTACCACCCGGCGGCGCTGCATTGTCGATGACCCTCCCGTCCATCGGTGTTGATGGCATTCGCGTAACGCCTAATCGCGGCCTCAGCCGGGACGAGCAGATATGGCATTTCCGTGCCGCTTTAAACGTTGCCGCGCTTAACTGTCAGGGGCCGGTATGGGGCCAAATCGCAACCGATTATAACAAGTTCATTGTCATTCATAAGGTGCTGCTGTCGAAAACCAGCAAGTCGGTCGACCGCGAATATGTGAAACGTTATCCAAAGCAGAATGGCCTGCGTATCCGCGACACGCGGATGACGGATTTGTACAATTATTTCGCTCTACCGCCCGTGCGCGCGCAATATTGTGATATGGCGTTACGCAAGCTGCAAGAGGCTAATCAGGTGCCTAAAGGCGCCTTGCCCGAATATGCCATGGGCGGCCTTGCCGATATCGACAATGTATTTGTCAATTTCTACAATGCGTATGCAAAATATGAACTTGAACTGGCGGATTGGAACATGAAATATGCGCCAAAGCCTGCTTATAACCCTGCCAACAACATTATGACTCCGCCAGTGACAACGCAGCCCGTCGCGGCCTCTTCCGCCAAGGTTACGACGCCATCGCAACCGCGATAATATGAACGGGTGGAGACTTTTTTCACGCCATGCTGATGTAATCGCGCATGGCAGCAGCTTCGGTTTCGATTTTTTCAATCCGGTGTTTGACCAAGTCGCCGATTGAGACAAAGCCGATAAGTGCATCATCCTTGATGACAGGCAAATGCCGGATACGTCGTTTCGACATCAGCGATAGGGCGGACAAGACAGCAGTGTCCGGTGCGACGGTAATGGCAGGTGCTGTCATCGTCTCCGCAACTGTTTTAGTCAGAAAATCTCCACCATGCTTGGCAACGCCATATATTATGTCGCGTTCGGAAAAGATGCCAATCACGCAGGTGCCATCGACGACAGGAAGCGCGCCAATACGGTTTTTAGCCAATCGGGTGACGACGTCCCCCACGCTTTCGTGCGGCAATGCCGTAAATATGTCCGCATGGTGATTGGCCAGTATTGCAGAAATCGTCATCGACTCTCTCCCTTATGTCCTTGCCCCGGATGGAACTTATAGCATAAGAACGCCTTATCAAGCTATGACTCGTCCCTCCCGCCTCGATGATCCCGAATATGCTAACTTCGCATGGCAGCGATATTGGCGTCTGATGCGGTGGATGTTTGGCGTTACAATATTTGTGACCGCCATCGCATTGGGGACATTCTGGTGGCAGAATGGTATGGTTTCCATCCATTTCTTCATAGCGACCACAGGCGCAATTTTTGGCGCAATCATGCTTACAGCGGCGCTGATGGGCTTGGTTTTCTTGTCCAGCGGGTCGGGCCATGATGAAGCCATTGATGATCCGTTTGAGGATGAAGCCGACCGGTGACGGAAAATATTCGAAACTTGCCTCAACGCAAGGACCCGGTTTTGCGCGTCATCCCAGGGCCGGCGGATATCAACGCCAATGGCCACATCTTTGGCGGCTGGGTGCTTGGCATGATGGATCAGGCAGGCGGCATAGTGGCGGGCCGTATCGCGCAGGGTGCCTGTGCCACGGTCGCGATCGAAAAAATGGCGTTTATCGCGCCGATATTGTTGCGCGACATTATCTCGGTCTATGCAACGCTTGAACATCGCGGACGGACGTCGATGGGTGTTCGGGTTGAGGTGATAGCCACACGCGAACGTGGCCAACAAGAGGTGAAGGTCACCGAGGGATTATTCACCTTCGTGGCGTTAGACGAAAACCACAAACCACGGCCCTTGCCAGAGGGTTGAAGGCGCCGGAAACTAATCCAGCGCCAGTTTACATTCCCAATACATCCTGACCGTAATCATTCGGCAGCGGCGGTAACCTGATCTTCACCAGCGGGCTTCACGCGGCGGGCGCGTGGCTTACGCGCCGGCTTTTCGGCGGCATCATTGTCGCTGGAAGAAATCGCAATTGATGGCGGCAATACCGCAAGATCTAGGCCAGCCGGGGCATCGTCAACGTCTTCGCTGTGATGGCGGCGCGGGCCGCGATTTGCATTGCGGGTATTTGCCGGACGTTCGCTACGTTCTGGACGTTCGCTGCGGTCATTGCGCTCAACACGCTCACTGCGTTCTGGACGGCGCGCGCGCATATCGCGCTGCTGACCGCGTGGTTCGCTGTTGTTAGATTCCTCATCGGATGCGTCTTCCGCGTCATCATTCACGGATGAGGGCTGATCGTCGTAATTGGGGGAGCGATCATAATTCGTCGTGCGGTCGTCATTCTGCCAATCGTCGCGATCATCGCGATTTTCGTCGCGTGCATCCTCACGTGGGCGGCGCTCGCCTTGTTGTTCCTGACGCGCTTCTTGGCGACCACGGAAATCGGCGAGCACGCGGAAATAATGGTCGGCAAACTGAAGATGATATTCCGCGTTAACGCGGTCACCATTGAACTGCGCATCCTGCGCCAGTTTTTTGTATTTTTCTAACATTTGCGCTGCGTTGCCGCGCGCACGGTTATCAATCTGGTTCTGATAGTCAAAACCACTACGATTGTTATTTTGTTGCCGGTTATTGTTGTTGTTATTATTGCGCCCGCGCCGACGATTGTTGTTCGGCTGCTGCCTGTTGTTGGTATTCATCAGGGCTGACCCGTCCTCTTTTTAGCACTTCGATTGCATGGAACCCCTGAACCCGTTTTAGGTTGCGCGCGGGTCAGCATTGACCCTTATACTTTGTCCATCTGCGCTGGGGGGGCGGCTTCGCGCTAAAAAACCATCAAATCGGAGTTTTCGCTGTGAAGCTCTTTTGTCCTAGTCCTACTATTATGCGATTCCAAGCGAAAAGCGTATGACCCGCGGATTACCAGCAAGATCATGATGTAATTCCGTCAAAAATCCTTCTTTTGCGCCCAATTGGTGAACGGCTTGTGCCTGATTATATCCGATTTCGAAAAAGGCGACTCCGCCTAAATTAAGCAATGCGCGCAGCGATGGGACCAAAATTCGGTAGTCATCCAGACCGTCTGCCCCCGCAAACAAGGCGCTATGCGGTTCATGCGCAGCCACCATCGGGGCGAGTATGCAGGCGTCCTCAATATATGGCGGGTTACACAGGATAAGGTCGAATTGTCCAAGCCCGTCGGCCCAGCCTGCCTTGGTCCAATCGCGCAGTTCACATTGGACACGGTCGGCAAATCCGGTGCGGTTGGCATTATCGTTGGCGACGGCAAGCGCCTTTGCGCTGGCATCAATGCCAATACCCGTGGCGTCCGGAAATATAGACAAGGCCGCGAGCAATAGCGCGCCTGACCCTGTCCCAAGGTCCGCAATACGCATGGGCCCGTCCTTGGCACCAAACCATGTAATCGCGGCCGCAAGCAGCGTCTCGCTGTCTGCACGGGGGATCAGCACGTCCGGCGTGACACACAGTTCAAGATCCCAAAACGCCTGCACCCCGGTGATATAAGCCACAGGCTCGTCGGCCATCCGGCGGGCGAGCAGGCCAGTATAGCTGTCGGGCGCGCTTAAGTCTGGCTGCTGCAACAACATTGTTGATCTGTCGATGCCCAGCGCATGCGCCAGCAATAACTCCGCGTCTAAACGCGGTGTCGGGCTAATGCCTTCAAGGGCAGCGGTTACTTCCCGCAGGACAGGGGCAAGGCCAGTCATCATCCGCCCGTATATCGCGCCGCACGTAAAGCCCAACTATATTTCCGCCTTATGCACCCATTCCGCCCCGTGCGACGTTATTGTGCATTGGGGAACCATATAGAAGGACTTAGATCATGAAAAAATCGACATTAACCTGGGCCGTCGGCCTGTCTGCGCTGGCTTTGTCGGCATGTAGCGGAAGCGAGCCTGCGCCAACCGAAACCGAAATCGTACAAGATGACGCCATGGCACCTGACAATATCGTTGCCACCGAAGCCACCGAAAACAAAAATATCGTCGCATTGGCGCAAGACAATCCGCAAGTGTCGACTCTCGTCACCGCCATAACTGCTGCTGGCCTTGGCGAAACCTTGTCGGGGACTGGCCCATTCACCGTCTTTGCGCCATCCAATGCCGCCTTTGCTAAATTGGACAAGGCAACGCTCGACAGTTTGTTGAAGCCGGAAAACAAGGCCAAGCTGGCAAGCCTGCTGACATATCATGTCGTCGCCGGCAATGTGAAGTCGGGTGATCTTGCCAAGTTGATCAGCGACGGCAAAGGCACCGCGACCGTCAAGACGGTTAATGGCGGCAGCCTGAAGGCCAACATGAACGGTAATAAGATTGTCCTGACCGATGCCAAGGGTGGCAAGTCGACCGTGACCGCGGCAGACATGGTTGCGTCAAACGGCACGATCCATTTGGTCGATACGGTCGTTATGCCATAAAGTTTCGGGCCGCTTCGGCGGCCGGAATGTCCTCAATTTCCCCCTAGCAGGCGAAAGAGGACCAAATGAACCCCGTCCGGTCCCCTCCCTCGGACGGGGTTTTTGTTTGCGCTGTATTTAGGCCGCGGCGTCAATTTTCACGGGGCCAAGCTCCTGCAAACAGGCTTGCACCTTGGACATGGCTTCTGTCGGGCTTGGCGGGTTGGTGACGAGGTCTGACACGCTCTGGCCATCCATGACCTTGTCCGCCGCGCAGGCGCAGACCGTGCCGATATCGACGTCAATACCTTCGGGAATCTGCTCACCCGCTGCGGTCGTACAGGTCACGACCAGCGATTCACGCACGCTAATCTGAACCGTATCATTCAGCGCGCTGCCTTCACCGCATCCTGCCAGCGCCGCCGACAATAAGGCTATCGTCATCATCCGTTTCATAAACTTCCTCCGGTGCAGTACCCCCGCACCCGATAAGTGGGCGGCACTGCCGGAATTACAAGGCGGCCTTACTTAAAACCTAACGCCGCGCGCATGATGTGGAAGATGGTGTTTTGTTCAATCGTGCCTTTGAACAAATGCGCCTTTGGCCCAGCGGCGCGGGCAACGACATCGTCACCGCCATGCGTTTCGGCGAACATGCTGATCAACGATTGCTGGCGATAGTTAAGCGCCTCGGTGTCCTGTTTGGACGGGTCAGGGCGCTCGGCCGCATTCACCGCGCCGGGGCCATTGGCATAGCCTAAGGTGGTGTAGGCCTTTCCATCCATCGCCAGGGTCGGTGTGCCAATGGGCGCAGAGACCACGCCAAGGATCGGGTTCCCGCGCTCGGGATAGCCAGCGATCGTGAACACATGGCTATGGTCCGATGTCACGACAATCAACGTTTCGCGCAGGTCGACGCTGTCCATCGCGGCCTTGAGCGCCGCGTTCAGCGCGACGGTGTCTTGCAAGGCGCGGCGGGCATTGCCGCCATGATGGGCATGGTCAATCCGGCCAGCTTCGACCATCAGGACATAGCCCTTTTGGTTCTTCGACAGCATCGCAATCGCCTTGGTCGTCATTTCGGCCAGCGATGGTTCTTTGCCGCCCGCCGCCGTCCGGTCGGCCTCAAATTGCATATGCGATGGTTCAAACAGACCCAGCAGCTTGGTCGTTTTCTTGGCGTCAACGGCGGCGAAACTGTCGTGGTTCCACACATATGCGCCCTTGGGGTTGGCAGCGACCCAGCTTGCGGCCAGATCTTTGCCATCGGCGCGCTTGCCTTTCCTGTCGGCATATTCGGGGTCCGCCATGGTCGCCGGAATGAAATGCTGACGCCCGCCACCCAGCATGACGTCAAGCCCGTCACCATGCGGCCATTCGACCATCTGCCGGGCAATGTCGGTGCAACCAGCGGCCTTGGCCGCGGCGGGCATATTGGCGTCGACTTCCCAATCGCGCTGCGCGGTGTGGGCATAAGTCGAGGCAGGCGTGGCATGCGTGATGGTCGCGGTGGAGACGATGCCGGTGGCAAGGCCGCGATCCTCCGCCATGCCGAACAAGGATTGGACCTTGTACGGCGCCGTCGCGGCGCAGTCATTCTCAATGGCTTCGGGGCCAACGCCAATCACGCCATTTTTGGTTTTGATGCCCGCAACAATCGCGGTCGCGGTCGGCGCGCTGTCAGGCACTTGCGCATCATGGGAGTAAGTTTTGACTAAGGCGGTGTGCGGCAAACGGTCCATTTGCGCGACATAGGATTCACCGTCGAGGCCAAGCTGCTGCCCCTCAAAAATCCGGCCGGCGGTCAGCGTGCTCACGCCCATGCCGTCGCCGATAAAGATGATGACATTGCGCGCCTTATTATTGTTGGGCTTCTCCGCCTCCAACCGTGCAAGCTCGGCTGCACCAGCGTTGAGATAGCCTGCGGTAGTGGTGATCGGCGGTTTGGCGGGCGCAGGAGTAGGCGCGCCTTGCGCCAACAATGGCGCGGTGATCAGGCAGGATGCCAAAAGGGCGGATGACAGTTTACGCATGCGATACTCCTCAAAAAGCGGGCTCACCCATCGCAGACCAAGATGACCAGCGCATGACAGGGGCGTGATGGTGTGTGTTTACACAAGCGCGCTTGGCTTGGCGAGGGGGGAGTGTGGGTGGGGGTGGGGGTGGGTAGTTTAGCCATCGCGGTCCTTCCCGTAATTCCTCGTCATTCCCGCGCAGGCGGGAATCCAGCTCATGACGACGGCATTCTCAGCAACGGTGATGGTGCATTCTTGCGTGGGAGTTGGGTTCCCGCCTGCGCGGGAATGACTTAGTGTGCTAGCGGAACGACGTTCGGCGATGACGCACCTGACACCGGCAGTCTAAGTTTACAAACATATACCCAAAACACGGTATTTCTGTAAACTTATCGCCACTTGACGAAGGTGGTTCACCGGTTCCGAAAGCCGGGATGGGAGCAACATGTTCAAAGAGCCAGCCGCGCACCAAATGCGGGCGAGAAGCGCAGAATCTCAGAGCAAATCCTACATTGCAAGTGGAAGCTGTTTTGGGGGGTTTTGCGGGTGTTGGCGGAATTACGTAATGCCACTCCCTTCGTCATCCTGAACTTGTTTCAGGATAACAAGCGACCGTGGAATGTTATCCTGAAACAAGTTCAGGATGACGAGGCATGGAGTGAGGAAGATGGATCAACCGCTATTTCGGTGATGACGCACCTGTCACCGTAACTCCATGCTGCTCAAATCGCTGATCATTGTAGCCTGAATCCTGCCAACCTATGCCAGCCAGATGTGTTTTTTGCAGTATCAACGCAAAGGCAAAAGCATTATTAAGAATCTGATTCAAAACAAATCTAGGTGAAGTTTAACATGTCACGCTACTGCCCAAACTGCTCCGCAAAGCTTAGCCCTCTGATATTCTTCACACCTCGATTTTTCTTCACACCTCGACCTCATTATCAATGCCCTTCGTGCGGCGTTAGAATCGGCTTTTCTGGTATGTTTTCATAAGGGCTAGAGATTGCCTTTCTTTTGCTATGCTTTAGTCTTTACGAAACTGTTGACGGGAATTGGACACAATCGTTTATTGCGCTGCCGTTTGCTGTGCTGGTCTTGGTGCTCGAATTTTATTTTGCCAATATCAAGGTCATCGGCGGCAGAAACTAAGAGGTCTGCGCGTAAGAGGGATGCAATTACGGTGACAGATAAGTCATCCCCGAAATAGTACCGCTTTTCTCATTTCGTCATGCTGAACTTGGTTGTGCGATGCACGCCTTCGGCTCCAGCATCTTACTTTCTGTAGTCGGTCGGAGTTAAGATCCTCGAACGTCAGTCACCGCAGGTGAAACAAGTCCAGGATGACGGGTCGGTGTTTTCGGGATGACGACGGGCCAGCCCTTCTTCTTATCTTCGCGTCTTCGTGCGAGATAAATTGGCGCAGCCTGCAGCTTTAGCGGGACGGCGCACGCGCGCGCACTGGCAAGTGCCCTCCACTCGCCTGCGGGAGGGAAATCTTGGTGTGGCTTCGCCGTTGCAGGCCCCTCCGTCAGCCGTTCCGGCTGCCACCTCCCCGTTCCGGGGAGGATTTGGCTTACTTCGCCTTTTCCAACATCGGTTTCAGATAATAGCCGGTATAGCTCGCGGCGACCTTGACCACATCCTCCGGCGTGCCTTCGGCGACAATCTCGCCGCCCTTCACGCCGCCTTCGGGGCCAAGGTCGATGACCCAATCTGCGGTTTTGATGACGTCGAGATTATGTTCGATGACCACCACGCTGTTGCCCTGCTCGACCAAGCGGTGGAGCACTTCAAGGAGTTTGCGGACATCCTCGAAATGCAGGCCAGTGGTTGGCTCGTCGAGAATGTACAGCGTCTGGCCAGTGGACCGGCGGCTGAGTTCCTTGGCGAGTTTGACGCGTTGCGCTTCGCCGCCCGATAGCGTCGTTGCCTGTTGCCCGACCTTGACATAGCCCAAGCCAACCTCCGCCAGCATCGCCATTTTGTCGCGGATCGGGGGGACGGCCTTGAATGTTTCCACCGCGTCCTCCACCGTCATGTCGAGCACGTCGGCGATGGAGAGGCCCTTCCATTTGACCTCCAATGTTTCGCGGTTGTAGCGTTTGCCGTTACATTCCTCGCACGTCACATAAACGTCGGGCAGGAAGTGCATCTCGATTTTGATCAGGCCATCGCCGCTGCATGTTTCGCAGCGCCCGCCCTTGACGTTGAAGCTGAAACGCCCCGGCTTATACCCGCGCGCGGCGCTTTCGGGCAATTGCGCGAACCAGTCGCGGATGTTGGTGAACGCGCCGGTATAGGTTGCCGGGTTTGAACGCGGGGTGCGGCCAATGGGGGATTGGTCGATGTCGATCACCTTGTCGCAATGTTCCAGACCCGTGACCTTATCATGCGCGCCCGCAATGACGCGCGCGCCGTTTAAGGACCGTGCCGCAGATGCATAGAGCGTGTCGATGGTGAAACTCGACTTGCCGGAGCCTGATACGCCGGTGATGCAACAGAATGTGCCCAAAGGAATGCTCGCGGTGACATTCTTTAAATTGTTGGCGCGGGCGTTGTGGACGGTGAGCTTCTTCTTATTGCCCTTGCGCCGAGTCTTGGGCACCGCAATCTCCCGCGTGCCGTTAAGGTATGCGGCGGTCAGGCTGTCTTTCGATTTTAGGATGTGCTTCAACGTGCCTTCGGCCATGACCGTGCCGCCATGGACGCCAGCGCCGGGGCCCAAGTCCACCACCCAGTCGGCGGTGCGGATCGCGTCTTCGTCATGTTCAACCACGATGACGGTGTTGCCCAAATCGCGCAAGCGGCGCAGCGTGGCGAGCAGGCGGTCATTGTCTTTTTGGTGCAAGCCGATGCTAGGCTCATCGAGCACATAGAGCACGCCCGACAGGCCGCTGCCGATTTGGCTGGCCAAGCGGATGCGCTGGCTCTCCCCGCCGGACAAGGTGCCGCTGGTCCGGTCAAGGTTGAGATAATCCAGCCCGACATTGTTGAGGAAGCCCAACCGTTCGTTGATTTCCTTGAGGATCGCCTTGGCAATTTGCTGCTGCTGATTGGTCAGTGTCTGGTCAACGTTGCCGAACCAGACCAAAGCGTCGCCCACGCTCATGCGGGTCGGCGTGGCGATGTCGACGCCGGCGATTTTCACGCTGAGTGCTTCGGGCTTCAACCGCGCGCCGTGGCAAGTCTCGCAGGGCTGCGACGTTTGGTATTTGCTCAGCTCTTCGCGCATCCACGCGCTGTCGGTTTGCAGCAAGCGGCGGTTGAGATTGCCGATGACGCCCTCAAACGCCTTGCGTACGGTATATTCCTTGCGCCCGTCCTTAAACGTCAGCTCCACCGCCATGCCGCCGGTGCCGTGCAGGATGATGAGCTTTTGTTCCGGAGCCAATTCCTCCCATGTGGAATCGAGGCTGAAACCATAAGCTTTGGCGAGGCTGGACAGCACTTGCATATAATATGGGCTGGGCGGGTTGGACTTCGCCCAAGGCACAATCGCGCCCTTTTTTAAGGACAGATGTTCGTTGGGGACCACCAGTTGCGGGTCAAATTCCTGCCGCTCGCCAAGGCCATCGCAATCAGGACAGGCGCCTTGTGGGGCGTTGAACGAGAAGAGACGCGGCGCGATTTCGGCAATGGTGAAGCCGGACACGGGGCAGGCAAATTTTTCGGAAAAGACGATGCGGTTGGCGGGCAGGCCAGTGCCTTTGAGGTTTCCCTCCCGCTTGCGGGAGGGGTTAGGGGAGGGCAGCGCCGTATCGGTATCGGCGGATAAGCTCGCTGCGCTCGCCCCTCCCCCGGCCCCTCCCGCAAGCGGGAGGGGGGAAAAGGTCGCGCGGGCTTCGCCAAATGCCGTTGGCACATGATCGGGGTTGCTACTCGCCAATTCCGCAACCGTGGTGTCCGCCAGATCGACAAAGGCCAAACCATCGGCAAGCTTCAACGCCGCCTCAAAGCTTTCGGCCAACCGTTGCTGAATGCCGTCCTTGACGACAATACGGTCAATGACAACTTCAATGTCATGCTTATATTTCTTGTCGAGCACGGGCGCTTCTTCAATCGCGTAGAGTTCGCCGTCGATGCGCACGCGGGTGTAGCCCGAACGCTGCCATTCGGCGAGTTCCTTGCGATATTCGCCTTTACGGCCTTGGACGACGGGCGCGAGCAAGAAGGCGCGGGTACCGTCGGGCAATGCCATCACACGGTCGACCATCTGGCTGACGGTTTGCGCTGTGATCGGTAGGCCAGTCGCGGGCGAATACGGCACACCGACGCGCGCCCAGAGCAAGCGCATATAATCGTAAATCTCGGTCACGGTGGCCACTGTCGAGCGCGGGTTGCGGCTGGTCGTTTTCTGCTCGATGGAGATTGCAGGGGATAGCCCCTCAATATGCTCGACATCGGGCTTCTGCATCATCTCCAAAAACTGGCGGGCATAAGCGGAGAGCGATTCGACATAGCGGCGCTGCCCCTCGGCATAAATGGTGTCGAACGCGAGGCTGGACTTGCCGGAACCCGAAAGCCCAGTGATAACGATGAGCTTGTCGCGCGGCAGGTCGATATCGATGCCCTTGAGATTATGCTCGCGCGCACCGCGCACCTTGATGTGGGTGAGTGACATGGTTCAGCTTGTTCCAGATTTGTTCTAAAAGCGCAAGTGAGCGCGTTGTTATCGAAGTGGGCTAAAATTCATCGAATTTCAAGCTAGGCTTTTGCCTTAGCCTAAGCCGTGAACTGATGTCGGTGCATCATCAGCCACGACGCAGCCATGACGATGGGTTGATTTTCCGCTTCTAACCTGTGTGAAAGCATGCTTGAGTGAACGCATGGAAACTGAACTGCGCAATCACCCGATCAGCGGCGAACCGCTGCCCGTCGCGACACCGGCGGCAACTATGGTCATTTTTCGGCAGAACCCGAATGGAGGCGCGCCGTTATTGTTGATGGTCGAGCGGATGAAGGCGATGGCCTTTGCCGGCGGCGCTGCGGTCTTCCCCGGCGGCAAGGTTGACCTGGCCGATTTTGATTATGCGCAGATGTTGGGTTCGGCACTATCGCTGAATGAAACGGCTGCAAGGCTCGCGGCTATCCGTGAGACGATTGAAGAGGCCGGACTAGCGCTTGGTCTATCGGGTGTTTCGGACGCTGCGAACTGCATCGACGCTCGCGCCGCGTTGCATGATGGGCAAAGCCTGCAAGCGGTGTGTAACCGCTTTGGCTGGACGCCCGATTTGGAACAACTCGTGCCATGGTCGCGCTGGCGTCCGCCCGCCCATGAAAATGCCAGCCGCGTTTTTGACACGCGTTTCTATCTGGTGGATGCAGGTGACACCACGCCGCTCGCAACCGTTGACCAGACCGAAAACCGTATGCTGTTTTGGGCAACCGCTGCCGAGGTTCTGGAAAAAGCCGACAAAGGCGAGGTGAAGATCATCTTCCCTACGCGGCGCAATTTGGAACGGCTGGCTATGTTTGGTGACTTTGACGCCGCTGCCGCCCATGCGGCGGAACATCCCGTGTCGACGGTGCTGACTTATATCGACAAACGCGCAGACGGAAGCTGGCTATGCATCCCCGACGGCCATGGCTATCCTGTGCTTGAGGAGTCGCTCGGCAGCGCCATGCGGGGGTGAGCGTCGCTGAGAGGCATTTTTGGCGAAAGCCCGTGACATTCACCGTCACCCTGAACTTGTTTCAGGGTCCATCTATCCTCTCGGGCTCTGGGCGTGCTGGATAGATCCTGAAACAAGTTCAGGGTGACGGTAGCTTAGACGGCAAGGGCTGCTTTGCCCACCCCCAACCCCTCCCGCCTGCGGGAGGGGAGTTACGTCAGCAATTGATCAATCCTCAGGCGCAATCGTTACGATCAAGCCATTGAGCGCATCGCTGATGGGGATCTGGCACGACAGGCGTGAGGTGTCGTTGCGGTGATCGGTGCTGTCGAGCAAGTCGTCTTCGTCGGCGCTCATTTTCGGCAGACGATCGGTAAAAGCGGGGTCGATATGCACATGGCACGTCGCGCAGGAGCAGCAGCCGCCGCACAAAGCGAGCAATTCGTCAAAGCCATTGTCGCGGATCACTTCCATCAGCGACAGGCCGTTTTCAGCGTCGACTTCGCGACCTTCGCCGTTACGTGAAATAATCGTGACTTTGGTCATGAACTGTCCCTCTATTCTGAATGTTGACGGACTGATAGTTTGCACCTGCGGACATGTGAAGCCCTAATTTAATGGGGATAAGTCAGGTGCCGGCCTTGGCCAGCGCAGCGCCAGCGCCTATGTTTCCAGCCAACAGAATCAGAAAGACAATATATGACCGAAAATCGCCACGCTCCTGTTATCATCATTGGTTCCGGCCCCGCGGGATATACCGCCGCCGTTTACGCCGCGCGCGCGAACCTGACGCCGATGATGATCACGGGTGTTGAAGTTGGCGGGCAATTGATGACAACGACTGAGGTCGATAATTGGCCCGGCGATGATGCGGGCGTCATGGGCCCTGAATTGATGGAGCGGATGCGCAAACATGCCGAACGTTTTGGCACGCGCATTGAAAATGACTATATCGAGAAAGTCGATTTTTCGAAGCGGCCATTTGTGCTGACGGGCGGGGCAGGCGATTATACCGCAGACTCCGTCATCATCGCGACAGGCGCAAGCGCGCAATATCTCGGACTGCCAAGCGAAACGGCGTTCATGGGCAAGGGCGTATCGGCTTGTGCCACCTGTGATGGCTTCTTCTACCGGAACAAGCCAGTCGCCGTAATCGGCGGCGGCAATACGGCGGTGGAGGAGGCGTTATATCTCGCCAATATCGCCAGCCATGTGACCTTGGTCCACCGCCGTGACAAGTTAAAGGCGGAGAAAATTCTACAAGACCGGCTGTTCGCGCGTGAGGCAGAGGGCAAGGTCACGATCAAGTGGAACCATAGGCTGGATGAAGTCTTGGGCGACGCGATGGGTGTCACTGGCATGCGCATCGCCGCGACCGATGGCGACGGCACCGAAGATATCGAACTGCATGGCGTGTTCATCGCCATCGGCCACAAGCCCAATACCGGCATTTTTGAAGGGCATCTCGATATGGCAGGCGGCTATATCAAAGTGCGCGGCGGGTTTGAAGGACAAGCAACCGAAACGAGCGTTCCGGGCGTGTTTGCCTGCGGTGATGTGATGGACCATATCTACCGTCAGGCCTGCACCAGCGCCGGGACCGGCTGCATGGCCGCATTGGATGCGGAGCGGTTTATCGACGCGGTTGCTTAGCCGCGTCAGCTTTCCGCTTTCTTCTCCTGCCGGAATTTATGCAGCAGCGGCTCGGTATAGCCATTGGGTTGCATGACGCCTTCGAAAATCAAAGCGCGGGCAGCCTTGAGCGCAAGGCTCGCTCCGTCCAGCTTTTCGTAGAGCGGATCGCCCGCATTTTGGGCGTCAACCTTGGCTGCCATCTTCGTAAGCGCCGCGTCCACCTGCGCCTCGGTCGCAATGCCGTGCAGCAGCCAGTTGGCGATATGCTGCGATGAAATACGCAGCGTGGCGCGGTCCTCCATCAGGCCAATGTCGTGAATGTCGGGCACCTTGGAACAGCCAACGCCTTGGTCAATCCAGCGCACGACATAGCCCAAAATACCTTGCGCGTTGTTCTCCAGCTCTTGCGCCACATCCTCGGCCGACCAGTTATGGCCAACGGGGGCGACAGGAATGGTCAGCAGCGGATCCAGCCCCGGCGTTGCTTCCTTGGCAAGTTCCACTTGGCGGGCAAAGACGTCGAACTGGTGATAATGCATGGCGTGCAATGTTGCGGCTGTAGGTGATGGCACCCATGCAGTGTTCGCGCCAGCCTTGGGATGACCGATTTTCTGGACCATCATGTCCGCCATCATGTCGGGTGCGGCCCACATGCCCTTGCCGATCTGCGCCTTGCCGCTGAGGCCGCAGGCAAGGCCGATTTGGACATTGCGGGCTTCATAAGCTTGAATCCAGGATGAGGTTTTCATCTCGGCTTTGCGGATCATCGGACCCGCATGCATCGCCGTGTGCATTTCGTCACCGGTGCGATCCAGAAAGCCGGTGTTGATGAACACAATACGGTCTCGAACGGCGTGAATACAGGCGGCGAGATTGGCGCTGGTGCGGCGTTCTTCGTCCATGACGCCAACCTTGATTGTGTGACGGGTGAGGCCAAGCACATCTTCGACCGCATCGAACAGGTCGTTGGTGAACGCCGCTTCTTCGGGGCCATGCATTTTGGGTTTGACGATATAGATGCTGCCCGCGCGGCTATTGCGATGCGTGCCAAGTCCCTTGAGGTCATGCAGCGCGCAGAGCGATGTGAACACAGCGTCGAGTATGCCCTCTGGCGCTTCGCTCCCGTCGGCGAGCAATATGGCCGGATTGGTCATCAGATGCCCGACATTGCGGACAAACATCAGGCTGCGGCCAGCAAGCGTCAGTCCGTCATACACGCGGTCTGGTTCAAGCGCGCGGGTGACGGTCTTGCCACCTTTGTCAAAGCTGGCGACCAGATCGCCGCGCATGAGGCCAAGCCAGTTTGTGTACGCGGCCACCTTGTCATCGGCATCTACCGCTGCGACGGAGTCTTCCAAATCGATGATCGTCGTCAGTGCGGATTCCAGGATGACGTCGGCGATGTGCAATGCATCGGTGGCGCCCACGGGATGTTGCGGATTGACTAATATTTCGATGTACAGGCCATGATGTTTGAACAAATAAAGCGTGGTGTCATTTGTTTGCGTCTTCGCCACGAAATAAGCGTTGTCGCCGCCAGCTAAAGCCGCCTGCCAACCGGGAATGGCTTCATCAAGAAAATGACGCGCATACGCAACGACTGCGTCGCCACGGTCCGTGTCATAGCCACCGGGCCGTGCCGTGGGCGCTGGAAGGGCGTCGGTCCCGTAAAGCGCGTCATATAGGCTACCCCAGCGCGCATTGGCGGCATTGAGCACGAAGCGATCATTGAGGCTTGGTACCACAAGCTGCGGCCCAGCCATTGTTGCGATTTCCGCGTCGACATTTTGCGTACCAATGCTGAAAGGCGCGGGTTCGGGGACCAGATAGCCAATTGCGCGTAAAAAGGCTTGATAGCCTGCCATGTCCGTGATGGGGCCGGGATTGGCGCGGTGCCACGCATCCAATTTGGCCTGAATCGCATCGCGCTTGGCCAGCAGCATCCGGTTTTGCGGCACAAAGCGGTCGAGGATATCCGATAGGCCTTGCCAAAGCCCATCCACAGCGATGCCTGTGCCGACAAGGGCATGGTTCTCGATAAATTCGGCGAGCTGCTCGGCAATCCGAAGTCCGGCACGCGTCGTATATTTGGTCATAATCGGGCTCCAGTAAAAACGGTGCCTAGGGAGATTCTTATCGTTGCGCACCCCCTAACGGGTGTTACCCATCGACAAAAGGAAAAAACAGGACTGGCCGTTAATTCGGTGGCGCATGCATCCTTAGCCTCAACAGCTCAATAAAATTCCGGTCATCTGGGGAGTACCAGTCGTTCCACCCGAACGAGACATGCATCAACATATTGGGCCGAAAGGCTGGTGACGAAAATTTCCCTGCGCATGGTGCATATCATCGCCGCTGCAATGTTCTTCCTTCTGGGGATTTGGCAGTTGTGGGAGTTGTCGAGCCGCGCCTAAGCTGTTAGGCCGCGCCGCAGATATTTTAGCTTCGGAACCAAAGTGACATGACAGACAGCATCAAGAAAGTCGTTCTTGCTTATTCGGGTGGTCTCGACACCAGCGTCATCCTGAAATGGCTGCAGGTTGAATATGGCTGCGAAGTCGTAACCTTCACCGCTGATCTGGGGCAGGGGGAAGAGCTTGGGCCAGCCCGCGAAAAGGCGGTGCTGATGGGCGTGCCTGACCATCATATTTATATTGATGATCTGCGCGAAGAATTCGTCCGCGACTTTGTCTTTCCGATGATGCGCGCCAATGCCCGCTATGAAGGCGATTATTTATTGGGCACATCGATTGCGCGGCCGTTGATTTCGAAACGGTTGATTGAGATTGCGGCGGAAACGGGCGCTGATGCCATTGCGCATGGCGCGACGGGCAAG
This sequence comes from Sphingorhabdus sp. EL138, assembly GCF_945890115.1. Classification (GTDB taxonomy): domain Bacteria; phylum Pseudomonadota; class Alphaproteobacteria; order Sphingomonadales; family Sphingomonadaceae; genus Sphingorhabdus_B. The sequence continues at coordinate 78,957 of NZ_CAMDCK010000002.1, read as the reverse complement.
GGCAATGACCAAGTGCGTTTCGAGCTGTCGGCTTATGCGCTCAATCCCGATATCAAGGTTATCGCCCCTTGGCGCGAATGGGACCTGACGAGCCGCACGCGCCTGATTGAATGGGCCGAACAACATCAGATTCCTGTACCCAAGGACAAGCGCGGCGAAAGCCCGTTTTCGACCGACGCTAACCTTCTGCACACTTCGTCCGAGGGCAAAGTGCTAGAAGATCCGTGGGATGAAACACCCGATTATGTCTATTCGCGCACGGTCAATCCCGAAGACGCGCCGGACACGCCGGAATATATCACCGTCGATTTTGAAAAGGGTGACGGCGTTGCGCTGAATGGTGAAGCCATGTCGCCTGCGACCTTGCTGGCGGCGTTGAATGAACTGGGTCGCAGACATGGCATTGGGCGGCTTGATCTGGTCGAAAACCGTTTCGTTGGTATGAAATCGCGCGGCATGTATGAAACGCCTGGCGGCGAGATTTACGCGCGTGCCCATCGCGGCATCGAAAGCATCACCTTGGACCGCGGCGCAGCGCATCTCAAAGATGAACTGATGCCCAAATATGCCGAACTGATTTACAACGGCTTCTGGTTCTCGCCCGAGCGCGAAATGTTGCAAGCCGCGATAGACCATAGCCAAGTGCATGTGTCGGGCACTGTGCGCCTGAAGCTTTACAAGGGCCTTGCAAGCGTGGTCGGCCGCAAATCGCCCAACAGCCTGTATAGCGAAAAAGTTGTGACGTTCGAAGACGATGCTGGTGCTTATGACCAGAAGGATGCCGCAGGCTTTATCAAGTTGAACGCGCTGCGCTTGCGTTTGCTGGCGGGACGTAAAGGGTAAATCTGCCGGTACTGCGTCGCAAAGGTTCAATTGCCGGATTAAAGCTGATACATTCACCTCGAGGAAAGAGGAGAGTCGGCATGCATGATCTGGTTATTCGGGGCGGAACCGTAGTTGATGGCACGGGCGCGGCGCGTTTTGTGGCCGATGTCGCGGTGGATGGCGGCGTGATTACCGCCATTGGTCAAATCAGTGCATCGGGCCGCGAAGAAATCGATGCGACTGGTAAGGTCGTCGCCCCCGGATTTGTTGACATCCATACCCATTATGATGGCCAAGCCACTTGGGACAGCGAAATGGCGCCATCCAGCTGGCATGGCGTCACGACTGTGGTGATGGGCAATTGCGGTGTTGGCTTTGCCCCCGCGAAAAAGGACAAGCATGACTGGCTGATCGGCCTGATGGAGGGTGTCGAGGATATTCCAGGCACTGCGTTGGCCGAAGGTATGAAGTGGGATTGGGAGAGTTTTCCTGATTATTTGGATGCGCTGGAACGCCGCCCGCGCACCATCGATATTGGCACGCAAGTTCCGCATGGCGCGTTGCGTGCCTTTGTCATGGGACAGCGCGGGGCGGATAATGAGGAGCCAACCGAAGCAGACATCGCCGAAATGGCGCGGCTGGTGGAGGAAGGCTTGCGCGCAGGGGCTTTGGGCTTTTCCACCTCACGCACGGTGTTGCATAAATCGGTCGATGGCGAACTTGTCCCCGGGACCACGGCGACCGAACCCGAACTGGTTGGTATTGGCCGCGCCATGGGTAAGGTTGGGCATGGGGTGTTTGAGCTAACCACCGATTTCTTGGAAGAATGGGACGAGTTCGGCTGGATGGGTCGGTTAAGCCGCGAGACGGGGCTGCCCATCGCCTTCACCATGTTGCAATCGCCCATCAAGCAAATGCCATGGACCGAGCAAATGGCAGGGATGCGCAACGCCAATGACAATGGTGCCAATCTGGTCGCGGCGATCGGCCTGCGCGGTATCGGCGTCATCATGAACTGGCGCGGCACGGTGCATCCATTCATGCGCAAGCCAAGCTGGCAGAAAATCGCTGGGCTGTCATGGGATGAACAGAAGGCAAAACTGTCCGACCCGGCGTTCAAGGCTATGATGCTAGCGGAGGACAATTTGCCGTCGCCATCGGTTGATATGGCCCCATTCTTCATGCTGGTGACCGCCGCTTGGGCTATGCAATTCCCGCTGGGCGATGGTTTTAGCTATGAACCCACACGCGAAGAAAGCGTCTTTGGCTTTGCACAGGCTGCAGGCAAAGAAAGCGCCGAATATGCCTATGACCAGTTGATGGCCGACGACGGGAACGGCATGATTTACTTGCCGATATTGAATTATATGGATGGCAATTTGGACTTCACCAAAGAACTGCTCCAGCGTGAAGATATCGTCGCATCGCTGTCCGATGGCGGCGCACATTGCGGGACGATTTGCGACGCGGCGTCACCGACATTTCTGCTGTGTTATTGGGCGCGCGATCGTAAGGCTGGGACAATATCGCTCGAACTGGCCGTGAAACGCCAATGCCACGACACGGCGCGGCTCTATGGGTTGAATGATCGCGGTGTGCTGAAGCCCGGCTATCTCGCCGATATCAACGTGATCGATTTTGACGCGTTGAAATTGTTGAAGCCGTGGTTGGCGTTCGACCTGCCCGCCGGTGGCAAGCGTTTATTGCAAAAGGCTGACGGCTATGTCGCAACAATAAAATCGGGTGTAGTAACCTTCCGTAATGGTGCCATGACCGGCGCGTTGCCGGGCATCGTAGTGCGCGGCCCGCAGAGCATCGATATGGCGGAGGCGGCGGAGTGATGGCAGGCGGAAAGTAAGACCCTGAAACGAGTTCAGGGTGACGGTGAAAGGAAACAGCTGTTCTCCACTCCGTCATGCTGAACGTGTTTCAGCATCTTAATTTTTAACAGTCAGTCCAATTACACCCGCATCGGCATCAGTACATACAACGCCGCCGACTTGTCATTCTCACGGATCAACGTAGGGGCGCTGGCGTCGGCCAAGTGCAACTCAACCACATCGCCTTCGATTTCGCCTAATATGTCCATCAAATAGCGGGCGTTGAAGCCGATTTCGAAACCCTCGCTGCTATATTGGCCGGAGACTTCTTCCGCCGCCGTGCCGTTTTCGGGGCTGGTGACGGACAAGGTGATTTTGTCCTGATCCAGTGCCATTTTGACGGCGCGGGTTTTTTCGGTGGCGATGGTCGCGACGCGGTCGACGCCTTGTGAAAATGCCTTGGGATCAATGCGCAGCAATTTGTCGTTCGCGGTTGGAATGACGCGGCTATAATCGGGGAAGGTGCCGTCGATCAGCTTTGATGTCAGGATGACGCTGTCAAAGGTAAAGCGGATTTTGCTGGCCGACAGGTCGATCTGGATGACATTGTCGCCGCTTTCGTCGAGCAGCTTGCGGATTTCGGCAACACATTTGCGCGGCACGATGATGTCGGGCATGTTTTCTGCGCCAGCGGGACGTGGCAGGGTCACGCGCGCCAAACGATGGCCATCGGTCGCTGCGGCTTTCAAAACGGGCTCGGCATCGTCGGTGACGTGCAGGAAAATGCCGTTGAGATAATAACGTGTTTCTTCGGTCGAAATCGCAAAACGCGTTTTATCGATGATCTGGATCAGCGAACTTGCAGGGATTTCAAACGATGTGGGCAAGTCACCTTCGGCAATTGTCGGGAAATCCTCACGTGGCAGTGTCGCGAGCGAGAAACGGGCGCGGCCAGCGTTGACCGCCATACGACCGTCGGCGGCATGCAATTGCACTTGCGAACCATCGGGCAACTTGCGCGCGATTTCGAACAAGGTGTGCGCGGAAACCGTTGTTGCGCCGGGGGTTTCGACATCAGCAGCAAAGGTTTCAACGACCTGCAAATCAAGGTCGGTGGCGGTCAGCTTGATCTTACCGCCTTCGCTTGCTTCGATCAGGACATTGGACAATATGGGTATGGTGTTGCGCCGCTCCACTACGGACTGGACGTGGCTCAGGCTTTTCAGCAGGGTCGCGCGTTCGATCGTGGCTCTCATTCAAATTCCCCTTGTCTGACCGGATAGTCTGTAATCCAGCCAAAAAACCCTATTTCTATGCTTAATCTTCCATAACCGCTTTGACCGTTAGGGCAAGTCGATAGCTTTTGCCTCTAACAATATCCTGTGGAATAAGGGGGGTCATGGGCATTTCAACACACAATCGACGGCTTTTCATCGCGCGGCATGGGGAGACAGTGTTCAACAAAGTGGCGCGGATGCAAGGCCAGGCCGAATTGCATACGCCGCTGACGTGGGAGGGGTGTATTCAGGCGCGTGATATGGGCCGTGCGTTGGCGGAATATCTGGGGGCGGATGCAAGGCCGCAGCTTTGGTCATCCACCGCAGGCCGCGCGCTACAAACGCTTGCCTTAATTGCGGAAGAAATTGATGCGGATTGGCACGAGACCAACCGCGACGACCGTTTGCTTGAAATCGACGTCGGACGTTGGTCAAGCCGGACCTATGCCGACATATCTGCCGAAATCGGCCCCATAGTTGATATCGAGCATAAACTATTTTCGGTCCGGCCCGAAGGCGGCGAATATTATGAAGATGTGGCGCAGCGTCTGTCGCACTGGCTTGGCGCATTGCCCTTTGATCAGGATATGCTGATTATCTGCCACGGCATGACTGCGCGGGTGCTGCGCGGGTTGCTGCTTGGGATCGAACCGATGGCGCAGTTCGGCGCGCCCATCGCGCCCAGCCTGGCACAAGGTAGCATGGTCATGATCCGCGACGGTGTCGAAGCTTTGGTCATTGATGGCAGCGGGCAAGGCGAGCGCGCGTGAAATAGCCGCGTGGCTGTTGTCGATACAGATCATCTTCATGGCCCGCTTAGCGCCATTGCCGCGGCTGTCTTCAGATGCATTCAAATATAAAATCACGTTCAAGCCGAATTGACTCACTGGAATGGCGCAGGTCTGTTACAAAAGGTGACATTTTATATTTGTTCGATAACAAATTGCGCTTGGGTATGGCTCTCGCCCCGATAGCCTCCAGTTTACAACGGCTATACGCCATGGAAAAACCGCTGACCCGTTTGCCCGAGCATGCCGACAATATGTCGGTCGCATTGATATCGTCCTCCTTTTCACCGCTTATTCTGTTGCGGGAGGATCTGACGATTATCGCGGCGAGTAGATCCTTTTGCGCTGCTTTTGATCTCGATTGCGCGGGTGTTACGGGCAAAAAGCTCGCCGACTTGGGTGGGGGCGAATGGAATGTGCGGCAGCTCAATGCGCTGTTGCAAGCCACGATCTCGGGCAAAGCCGCAATTGATGTGTATGAAATGGATTTGGTTCGCCCTGAAAAGGATACGCTGCGGCTGTTGATAAACGCCCATACGCTCGATTATTTTGAAGCGGAGAGCATTCGTGTCGTGCTCGCCATCACCGATGTCACATCGCAGCGTTTGGCCGATAAAGTGCGCGACGATCTTGTCCGCGAAAAACAGTTGCTGCTGAACGAAATACAGCACCGCGTTGCAAATAGCCTGCAGATTATCGCGAGCGTCCTGCTGCAAAGCGCCCGAAAGGTGCAGTCGAACGAGACGCGTGAGCATTTGCGCGACGCCCATAACCGCGTGATGTCCATCGCAACGCTGCAAAAGCACTTGTCGTCGACAGCTGTCGATAATGTCGGCCTCAAAAATTACTTTGCGGATTTGTGCAATAGCATCGGTGCATCGATGATCGGTGACTCCGGGCGCATAAAGCTCTCCACGCAATGCGATGACAGCGCTGTTGACCCGGATACCTCGGTCAGCCTTGGCTTGATTGTCACCGAATTGGTCATCAATTCGTTAAAGCATGCCTATCCGGACCGGAACCAGCACGGGTCGATTAAGGTAGGCTTCAGTTCGGTTGGCAAGGCATGGACACTCGTCGTTACAGATGACGGCGTCGGCATGCCCAAGGATGAAGAAGACCGTAAACCAGGGCTAGGCACTGGTATTGTCGAGGCGTTGGCAAGCCAATTGGGTGCAGTTGTGCTGATTTCGGATGAGGGACCGGGGACAAAGGTGTCGGTGGTGCGAACCGCCTAAGCCGCAACGCTGGCTTTTCGCGGACAACATAATTATAGGCGCGGCTATCATGCAAATTCCCGGCCATATCGACCCTATAGTCACCCCGCGCGCCATTACGCCGCGCAGTGATGGACGTATTGACCTTATGGGGTTGAGCCATCTCCAAATTCGGCAGCTATTTGAAGAATCGCAGTTGGACGAAAAAGCGGCGAAGCTGCGTTCCAAGCAGGTGTTCCATTGGATTTACCATCGCGGCGTCACCGATTTTGAGGCGATGACGGACATCGCAAAAACGATGCGGCCTTGGCTTGCCGATCGCTTTGTCATTGGCCGCCCCGAAATTGTCGAGGCGCAGGTGTCAACCGACGGCACGCGCAAATGGCTTTTGCGCACGGACGATGCGCAGGATTATGAAATGGTTTTCATCCCCGATGCCGATCGCGGAACTTTATGCATTTCAAGTCAAGTCGGTTGCACGCTGAATTGCCGATTCTGCCATACGGGCACGATGCGGTTGGTGCGCAATCTGACGCCTGGCGAAATCGTCGGTCAGGTTATGCTGGCACGCGATGCGTTGGGCGAATGGCCAAAGGGCAATATGGCCTTTGCATCGGCGGAGGAAGATGACGACGACGATGTCGGCCATTACACCGCCGATGGCCGCATGCTGACCAACATTGTCCTGATGGGCATGGGTGAGCCGCTGTATAACTTCGACAATGTCCGCGACGCGATGAAGATTGTCATGCATGGTGATGGTCTTGGACTCTCGCGTCGCCGCATCACGCTGTCTACGTCCGGTGTTGTGCCCATGATGGCGCGCGCAGGCGAGGAAATTAACGTCAACCTGGCGGTATCGCTGCATGGAGTCACCAAAGAGGTGCGTGACGAACTGGTACCCTTGAACCGCAAATATGGCATAGATGAATTGCTCCGCGCTTGCGCCGAATATCCCGGTATCAGCAACGCGCGGCGGATTACGTTTGAATATGTGATGTTGAAGGACAAGAATGACAGCGACGAAGACGCCCGCCAGCTCGTCAGCCTCATCCGGCAGTATAAACTGCCCGCCAAGGTCAATTTGATCCCCTTCAATCCATGGCCCGGCGCAGACTATGCATGTTCTGACCCCGAACGGATTAAGCGTTTTTCCAGCATCATTTTTGAAGCTGGCATTAGCGCGCCGATCCGCACACCACGTGGCCGCGATATCATGGCGGCATGTGGGCAATTGAAATCTTCCAGCGAGAAGAAAAGCCGCGCCGAGCTTGACCGCCTCGCCGAAGAAAAACAGGCGGCTTTGGGCTAAGCTATGAGCTTACAAAGCGCACAAGACACGCATGGCGGCGTATTTGCACGGCACAACCGCCTGCCTTTTGCCATTGATGTGGCCACGGGCCTGTTATTCTACGTCATAGCCAAAATGACCGATTTACAGACGGCCGCCTTGGTTGGTGTTGCTGTCGGTTTTGGCCTTGTGACGTTCCAACGCATCACAAAAATAGACCTCACGGGCGGCCTCGCTTTGTTTGGCATCGTCATGCTTTGCATATCGGCTGGGTTGGCATTGTGGTTCAATGATGACGAATGGATCAAGCAACGCGGGACGATTACGGGCCTGATTGCGGCCAGCTTCTTCATCATCGATGGTGCGCGAGGCGGGCCGTATATCGGCAAAGGCTTGGCGCGTTACATGCCATATTCGGATATCAACGCGGGCCGCTTTGCCATAGTCATGGGCGTCATCGGTCTTATCATGGCGGCGTTGAATTATGGCGCTGCAAAGTTGCTGACCACCGACAATTGGCTGTTCTACAAAACCTTCGTCGATAATTTTATCGTTATTGGTCTCGTCATGCTTGCCATGCGCTTTGCCCGGACAAAGCCGGCTGTTTAAGCGAAAATCGCGACCGATTGCATACCCATTAGCACCGCTTCGCCGCTGCTGTTCCAGACCGTCATATACTGGCTGCTTGCGCCGTTGGCGGCGTGGTGGGTTTCGCTCGATAAATACCACCAGCCATTTTCGGTGGTTGGCGCGTCGGTTAGCATATTGATCTGCCAGTTCATGGAGCTCACCATGCCCTTTTCGGTCATCAGTCCCATGGCCGACGGCGGCAGGGCGTCCCCGATACAGATAAGTTCGGCAATATGGTCCAGCCCTTGATGCTCGGTCAGCCGATGCCAGCTTGCCAGCCGATTGGTCGCCATGCCCAGATCCAGCCTTTTGTCTGGATATTGCATATGCCCAGTGAAAAACTCTGGCGGGCCGCTGCGCACAACATCGTCGGTTGGAATAAGTGGCAAGTTCGGAGCCGGGATATGCACATAATCCAAATGGCTTTGCCTGCGGTTCATGAAAATGAAATTGCATGTCAGGCCAACGCCATCTGCGCCAGATATTTCGGCCTGAACGAAAGCGGTGTTCTTACCACGCCGCAGGATATGTGCGTTGATTTCTACTTCGCCCGCCAGAGGCCCGATAAAAGCAATCTGGGCCGATTGTAGGGGCGGAAGGTCGTCCGCTGCCAGCTTGGCCGCCTGATAGGCCAGAACGGAGCTCAGGCCGCCATAGCAGGTGCGCCCCTGATGCCAACTTGGCGGAATGGAGATTGTGTGCGTATTGGCGCCGGTCGAAAATTGGGCGAGAAGGGATGCTAGATTCATGCCTCGGGCTTAGCGATGGAAAATCAATGCCGCAAGCCGCGGACGAAAACTGGCTTGCGTCGGAATGCGTTGCGTGTTGAACCTTGTGACATCGCCAACGGGAGACATCCGATTTATAACTGGATCGACAATCTGCTGCAGAATGGAAAAGCTATCCCGCCCGACACAATGTCGGCAAGTCTTGCCGCCTGGATATTGCGTGCCGCAGTTGCAGAGGGGGCGAACAAGCGCGAGCTTATCTTTGCTATGGGCCTTGATGAAACAAGGCTACGCAATCCCTTAAGCCGGATTTCCGCGCAAGTGGCGTTGCGTCTTTTAAAAACATTGCAGACCTATTTTAACGATCCAGCGGTGCACCTGCGGCTTGGCGACAAGGCTGCGATGCAGAACTTTTCCGACTTTGGCTATGTCACACGTCTCGAGCTTGATCTTGCCTCAGTGATTCGGGCGAATGTGCGTATTCAACCACTGCGGCAGAATATGGTGCGGACGACCTTCCACGCGGATGGCAAACCACCGTTTTTTACATGGGATTACCCACCCGGCCTTGTGCAGAGCTACGCCAGTTTTGTCGAGCTTTCCGTAATGAACTTCGCGCGTTTGTCACGGCAGTTGCTGAACGAACCACCTGTGCTGCAGGCTGTCCATTTTCAGCATCAGCCCCAATTTGGCAGGGCCGTTTACGACGCGGCTTTTGGATGTCCGGTAGAATTCGGAATGCCGCAAACGCGCCTCGAAATCGCAGGGCGTCAGGTATTTCGTCCGTCGCCGTTCGCTAATCAGGCGCTGCTTGATGCAGAATCTGATCGCTATGCGCTTCCGGCCAAGTGGATGTTTGCAGGCAAAACCCAATTGGCCTTCAGCTATTTCTATCTCACAAGTGAGTTAGACAAGTCACCGCCGACATTGGACCGAATGGCCGCATCCTTTGGCATGAGCGAACGGACATTGCGGCGTAAATTGGTCGATGAAGGCATGTCGTTCCGCGACTTGCTTGATTTGGTGCGCAAGGACTTGTGCAGGCTGTACTTCATAGAAGGCACGCGCTCCTTGGGCGAGATCGCACTGCTGCTGGGTTATGGTGACCTAAGCGCATTTACCCGCGCATACAAAAACTGGACCGGAACGCCGCCAAGCCGACGTTAAGCCGCAGCTATTGTCGCGGTGAAACTTTAGCACGCGCATGAATGAATACAGACATCGCAAAGGAAAACATGGTGGGCGTAGCAAGGATTGAACTTGCGACCCCTGCGATGTCAACACAGTGCTCTACCACTGAGCTATACGCCCACTCTGCGGCAGCCTCTAGCTGGGCTTGCCCTATCATTCAAGCCTATTTCAGTTCACCGAAATTTTCCTTTGCAAACAAGCATTCGACTTCGAGAACAAGACCCTTGAGATGGAAGGGCTTGGACGGGAAGTTGGCGCTTGGCCTGTGCACCTTTTTATTTCTCCCCCATTTTGCTGAGTATCTGCCAATTATGTCCAAGGTTAGTTAAGGGGAAGCATGGCATCACCGGATATAGATGGATTCGCAATATGGGGCACGGAAATACCCTCTGTGCCTGTGCTACTGTCCGTGCCGCATGCCGGGCGTGATTATCCATCGGCGCTGTTGGATGCATTAAGGCTACCGCCTGCCGTCCTAATGCGGCTTGAGGACAGATATGCCGACGTTTTGACGCGGCGCTGTGTCGCGTTGGGCTATCCTGTCATTATGGCGCACCGTGCGCGGGCGTGGATTGATTTGAACCGCGACGAGCAGGATATTGACGCAGAAATGGTGCAAGGGGCGCTGCGCAGTGATTATCCGCCGCCAGGGGTGAAACAACGCGGCGGTCTTGGCCTGATTCCCCGAAGATTGTCGGGCGAGGGTGAGTTGTGGAAACGGCAATTTACCTTGGATGATGTGCAGCACCGCATATTGTCGTTCCACCGACCTTATCACGAAGCTGTCGCCGATGTGCTCGAACACATGCGGCAGCGGTTTGGTGTAGCCATATTGCTTGATCTTCACAGCATGCCGCCGATCCGTGGCGCAACTTCTGGACCCGCACCTCAATTTGTCATTGGTGACCGTTTCGGCAAAAGTGCAGCGTCGCGATATGCCGAGTTGTTAATGGCGCGGTTGCAAGTCCATGGGTTTAGTGCCGCGCTTAACCATCCTTATGCTGGCGCGTTTATTCTCCGCCGCCATGCGCGGCCACGTGCAAACATCCATGCCCTTCAACTGGAAGTCGACCGTTCTTTGTATCTCGACCCCGATTTGCGCCATCCTGGGGCTGGTTTTGACCGCATGAACAGCATGGTTGCTGCTTTGGTGTCGGCGCTTGCAGACGAAGCCTTGGGTTCCGCTACCCTAATTGCTGCGGAATGATGAAAAAAACCACCCCGGATCGTTCCGGGGTGGCCTAGGTTCAGGGAGTTGATGCCCTCACAGACATCGGTGGACGGAAACGGGAGGGGATGATTCCGTCCATACCTAAGGATGGGGTGTTGGCATTACGGTTTCAAGACTCGAGGCAAACACAACGACAGTTTGCCGACCAGCCGCCCGATGGTTGCGAGGAATTGTGCGTTAACCTTCGCTGCAACCGCGTCAGCGCCATAGAATGTAGAAAAGAATATGTACGGTTCGCCCTGCCGTCACTTCCCCCCAATAGGTGGCGTGACGGCATGAAGCATTAGGTCGGCTTAGGCCGAAGGCAGTTCCGTCACTTGCGGTACCTTACCCTGTGCGACCTGAACTGCAAAGATTTCCCGCATTAATTGCAAAGAGAATAAATGTGCATGGATCAGCGCAAGAATACCGTTTTGATTCAACTTGCGAACTGTATCGCCACGAAGCTCGCGCAATTTGTTTTCATCGACCATCTTAAAGCCACGATAGATAAAGGGCTGCGCCTGACCTTCTTGTTGAATAGACACTTCGCCATCCATGAGAAGATCGAGCTTCCGGATTTCCTCAACAAAAGCGTGCGTTTGCGCGCCAGCATTTTCAAAGTCTTCGCAGAACTTCAAAATCGCGTTTGTGTTCTCGCTTGGCTTGCCGTCTTCAAACAAAGGCAGCCCTTCTTCAAATTCGCCAACCGCACCGGACGTTGGGTCAAAGCACAATGACAGCTCGTCAGTGTCCGGACGCAGTTTCGCCAGCAGGAAGGGATAGCGGCGGACATAGGCAGGGATGTAAACGGGTCGTTCAAAATGCCCTTCGTCATTCATGAAGGTGTTCACGCCCTCATTCATGCCCATCAGGACGAGCGGTACGGGATTGTCTGATGCGGAGAAGATGATTGGATAGGTGCGCGACGCCGGCACAAATTCTTCGATCGTCAACGGAATGGCATGTTGGCCCTCAAGAAATTTAGCGTTTTCGAGCATGCGCGACTTCCACGTCGCATGATCGTTGCTGCTCAACGGCAATAGGTCGTTGTACAAAAGCGGGAGGTTGGCGGCTTGGGGCGCGGTGGCCATAGATAACTCCATCGTTGAATTATATTAAAGAAATTTTGAAGGCGCCGTTTAAGCGGATCGCCTTGTTTACGCAAGCGGAACAAGCTTGCCGGGGTTCATAATTCCCAGCGGATCGAGCGCATTTTTGATGGCTCGCAATGCGGCAAGCCGCGCTGGTTCCGCCAGGCGTTCGAACTCGTCAATTTTGGCCTGTCCAATGCCATGTTCTGCGGAAAGCGACCCGCCATAAGCGCGCACACGGTCGTAGACATGCGACGTGATCGCTTTGCCATCGCCTGCGTACCAAGAGGCGACATCGACGCCATCCGGTGCCTTAACATGAAAATGGATGTTGCCGTCGCCCAAATGCCCAAAGGCAAGCGTTTTGGTACCGGGATAGCTGCTTTCAATCACAGGGGATTCATCCTCAATGAAGCGCGCCATCGCCGACACAGGGACGCTGATATCATGTTGAAGCGCAGGCCCCGCCGCGCGCTCAGCCTCTGCAATCGAATCGCGAATTTTCCAGAATGCTTCGGCTTGCGCGTCGCTGCTCGCAATGGTCGCGTTGCCAAGCAGATTTTCATGCATAGCCTTTTCCAAAAGGTGCGTGGCCAGCTCGCCGGGGGGCATCTGGCCTGGATCATCCTGCACAAATTCCATCAGCGCGTGCCAGCGATGCGCGGTGTCGAGCGGTGGCCGGGTTCCGGCGATGTGTGTCGTCACGGCATTCAGCGCGCGTTGCGGCAGAATTTCAAACCCTTCCAAGCGTTCCCGCCCATGCCGTTGCATAAACAACAGCAAGCCATATGCTTGGGCGGGGCTGTCAACACCGGCCCACACGACGCAGCGATCTATCAGGGCTGGGACCGTATGCAAGACGGCCTTGGTGACGATGCCAATCGTCCCTTCTGCGCCGATCAGCAGTTGTTTGAGATCATAACCACGATTGTCTTTTTTCAACGGTGCCATAGCGTCGTAGATGGATCCATCGGGCAAGACCGCCTCAAGGCCGGCCACCAGCATCCGCATCGTGCCATGGCGGAGTACTTGCGTTCCGCCAGCATTTGTTGAAATCAACCCGCCGACGGTGGCAGATCCCTTTCCACCCAAGGTCAGCGGAAAACGGCGTCCAACCGCCGCTGTTGCCTCATGCAAATTCTGCAGAATAACCCCTGCATCACAGCATATCAGCCCATCTTCCGCGTCCATCACGTTTATGTTGTTCATGCGCCGCAAAGACAGGATTATTTGCTGACCGCTCTTATCCGGCGTTGCGCCAGCGACCATCCCGCTATTGCCGCCTTGCGGAACAAGCGAAATCCTATGCTTGGCCGCGAGCTTCACCACGGCTGCAACTTCGTGCGTATTGGCAGGCGAAAGCAGGGCAGGCGCGGCTCCTGTAAATCGGCCGCGCCAGTCGGTCAGCCAAGGGGCAATCACGTCGGTTTCGTCCGAATAGCCCTTCGGTCCCAATATGGCGCGAAATTCGGATAAAATCTTTACATCTGGCACAGTATTTTCCATTGTCCGCAACGGCCTTGGCTCGCAATTCATGATAGGTTCAACCTTATCGGGTAAAGCGATCCGAACTTCAACTTCATACCGGAATGTTTCTTGCGCGCACTATTGGTAATCATCCTTTTTGCGGTCGCAGGCACAACATTGTCGCATACGGCTTTGGCGCACTTTAGCGTTGCTGCGATTGATCGTCCGTTCATGCCCTTTTTGGGGTTAAAGACTGACTTTCACCAGGTGCGTATTGACCAACGTGTCATTGTTAGATTTCCTGCCTCGGATTCAGTTCCGGCAGCGGTGGGCGCGCAACGACAGTCCGTTGGCAAGATCCGGTATAAGGAAAAAAAGATTGGCAAATGCCTGTTGGTCAACAGGCTTGGTGGTTCGCGGCCTGGTCCTGACCGCAGTCTGGATTTGGTGACGCGGGACGGCATTCTCATTCGTGCGTATCTAGGGGACGGCTGCCTCGCCCGCGAATTTTACGCCGGCGCCTATATGGAACGGTCATATGACGGCAAATTATGCGTCAATCGCGATCTTTTGCATGCCCGCACTGGCGCCAAATGCGATATCGACAAATTCAGGTTGCTGATCCCGCGCTAGCGCCCGTTTGATCGGGCATGTATCTTGACATTTGTTGTGGTAGCGACCAATGCCCACGCGCGTCTCCATGAATTTGTTTCTGTTGGCGCTGCGCCATTTTTTTCCGGAACATCATATGCGTTTTGCCGATATCGGCCTGTCTGACGAGTTGTTGAGAGCCTTGAGCGAGGCTGGCTATGACACGCCGACCCCAATTCAGGCTGCAGCTATTCCGCAAGTCCAAATGATGCGCGACATCATCGCCATCGCCCAAACAGGGACGGGCAAGACGGCAAGTTTCGTTCTCCCGATGATTGACGTGCTCGCCAATGGCCGCGCGCGCGCGCGGATGCCCCGCAGCTTAATATTGGAGCCAACACGCGAACTGGCTGCGCAAGTTGCGGAGAATTTTGAAAAATACGGCAAATATCATAAGCTGTCGATGGCGCTTCTGATTGGTGGCGTGCAAATGGGGGATCAGGTCAAGGCGCTTGAAAAGGGCGTTGACGTGTTGATTGCTACTCCTGGCCGGTTGATGGACCTGTTTGAGCGCGGCAAGATTTTGCTGACTGGCTGCGAAATGCTCGTTATCGACGAGGCGGACCGCATGCTCGATATGGGCTTTATTCCCGATATTGAACATATCTGCACAAAATTGCCAGCAACGCGCCAGACATTGTTGTTTTCGGCAACGATGCCGCCGCCTATCAAGAAGCTGGCGGACAAGTTTTTGTCCAATCCCAAATATATTGAAGTTGCCCGTCCCGCGACCGCCAACGTCAACATCGAACAGTTTTTGGTCAACGTAACCCAGATGAAAAAGCGCGATGTTTTGCGCGACCTTCTGCGCACGGAAACCGTGTCGAACGCGATCATCTTCTGCAACCGTAAGACGACGGTGCGCGAATTAAACACCAGCCTTCAACGCCACGGCTTTCGTTCCGGCGAAATCCATGGTGACATCGACCAAGCGTCGCGCCAGAAGCAATTGGAAGCGTTTAAGAATGGCGACATTGATCTGCTCGTGGCATCCGATGTCGCGGCGCGCGGGCTTGATGTAAAGGGCGTCAGCCATGTGTTTAACTTTGACGCGCCATGGCATCCCGATGACTATGTCCACCGCATTGGTCGTACCGGCCGTGCTGGCGCCAAGGGCAAGGCATTTACATTTGTCACAAAGGCCGACGAAGAAGCGATTGAAAGCATTGAAAAGCTGATCGGTAATAAGATCGAGCGTTTTGGCAAAATCGAAGCACCCGCCGAAGGTGAAGAACGTGCGCCGGCAAAGCGGGGGCGCCGAACACCCTCGGCTAAGGCCAAGGAAGCGCGGTCTGACACGCCTGAGGCAGCGGCCGAAGTGCCAGAGCCAGTGCGCGAGAAAGCGGCAGCCAAGCCAGCACGTGAGAAAGCGGCGCCTAAGGCTGAAGTCGCTAAGCCAGAGCAGTCTACCGGTGCTGCGACGTCGGGCGATGATGGCTGGAATGGGCCGATGCCGGGCTTCTTGAGCGTGGGTTTTAGCAGTTAAGCTGCACCGCATACGGCGCGATTAAGCGCGTTTTTTCAATATGATATTTTTATCGTCATCCTGAACTTGCTTTGGCTCTGCCAGCATCCGGCTCCAGGATAAAGCATCACTGTTGCCTGTTATCCTGAAACAAGTTCAGGATGACGAAGGCTGCGTGCAGAAGCTATTTGCTCTGATTGCCTGCAACTCGGTCCCACCGTCTCTTCATCCAACAAAAAAGGGCCCGCATCGCTGCGAGCCCTTTTTCATTTAAGTGAGCGAAGTTCTTAGAACTTGCCGCGCAATGTGATGCCATAGGTCCGCGGTTCAGCAAGGAACTGCGAGAAGATCTGGCGACCACCGGGATATTGCGAATCCACAAATGGTGCTGAACTTTGACCCGCCTGGAATGGCGAGTTGAAGGCAACCTGTGCATAATCTTGATTAAAGATATTCTGGCCCCAAAGCTCAATACCCCAAGCTTCGTCCGCGCCGCGCAGACCAATACGCGCGTTGAATACGGCAAAACCGTCCTGCTCCTTCTGCGGGAACAAGTCGGAACCCGTGTTGTAATCGCTGGTCATACGACCGTCGATGTAAACAAGGCCGCTCATACCATTGCTGCCAATATCCGGCGTCCATGTGACACTTGAGGTGGCAACGAATTCAGGTGCGTTCGACAGATTGTCACCGGGCAATTTGCGCAATGCAGAATCCAGCGGTGCGCCGTTCTTAGTTCCGATCAGATCGTCCCGATAGGTGGTCTTGGCATACGTCAGACCAGCCGCCATGCGGAAGTTACGTGCTGGCGTCAGCGATGCTTCAAGCTCAAGACCTTGCGTACGAACACCATAAGTGATGTCGCCCTTGGCACAGCTTCCGGTCGTATTCGGCGCGGCATTGAAGTTGGTGCCAGCAGCAGACAGATTCTGATCCGTATCCGCATTTGGTCCGCCAACGAGGTTGTTACACCCATTGACGTTCTGAACGAGGAACACAGTACCGTTGAAAGTATTCAACTGGAAGCTGCTGAAGTCCGAACGGAAGGCCGAAACGCTAAGGCCAAATGGACCGTTCGAGAATTTCGCACCCAGTTCATAGCTGTCCACCAGTTCGGGATCGAACTGAAGGCTACCAACCAGTGCCTGTGCGCCGCCAAGCGAGGCAAAGGTTGGAACTGGCGACTTCAGTGCCGAGCGGTCAAGGTTGAAGCCGCCCGCTTTATACCCGCGTGCAAAGCTCGTGTAGAGCAGAAGATCATCGACAGGCTTCCACGAAAGAATGGCCGTTCCGGTGATTTGATCTTCATTGCGGTCATCACGGATCGAAACGCCGTTGAGCTCTGCGGTCGAGTTGCCCTGACAGGAAAGGCCAATGACGGCACCAGCAGTTGCAGCAGCTGGAGTCGTCAACAGCGACGCCAAAGCCGCTTGGTTTGCTGTACAAATCGTGTTGTCGTTACCGAAGGTCGCGTCGAACTTCTTCTTGTCCTTCGTGTAGCGAAGGCCAAGCGTCAGATCGACAGTGTCGGTGACGTGCACGATGTTGTGCGTGAACAACGCCCAGTTCGTTCCATTCTGGAAGTAACGATCATTGGTCGTGCCGACATTGTTCATAGTGTCGAGACGGTCAAATGCGGAAATGATGAGTGGCCCCGCAGCGCCCAATGCACCCGAAACGGTCGGACGCAACGACGGCGTGATGCAGCTCTGCGCAGCAGGGTTGTATGCAAATGCCAAGCCGCCGCCGGAAACAACGCGGCAATTTGCAAAGCGGCCATATTGATTACCGAAGCGCAGATTGTCACGCACGGTCAGCTTTTCATTGGCAAAGAACCCGCCGACCAACCAATCCAGCTTGCCGTCCAATGCCTCACCCTGCAGACGTAGTTCCTGCGTGAAGGTGTGGAACTGACGATAGGCATCGTCGCTCGGTGCGCGATAAAGAATGTCGACCTCACCATAATCGGTGTCGGACGCCTGACCGGAGCGATACTGGCGGTAAGCCGTGATCGAGGTCAAAGTTGCACCGCCAAAGTCATAGTCCACCTGACCGGAGAAACCATAATCTTTGGTTTCACCGCTGAATAGGCGGTTCGGGCTAACCGAAACGTTGCGACCAAAGCCTTGGTTGAATGCAGCCATTGGCTGACCCAAGTCGCGCAATACGTTGATGATGTTGTTGGACGTGGCTGTTGATGCCGCGCCAACCGTGCTTGGTGTGTTCAGGTCACCAATAAACTGATTGACGGTCCGATCAACATAGGTCGCTGCGCAGCATTCTTCCTTACGGAACGTATAATCGGCAATCAAACGGACGGACAATGCGTCTGTGGGTTCGAAGAGCAGCTGACCGCGCAAGAAGTAACGATCACGATTATTGATATCGCGGCCATTTTGGTCATCGCGGTAGAAACCGTCGCGTTTGACGTATACGCCATCAACGCGGAATGCCAATTGCTCCGAAATCGGGCCAGTGACGCTGCCCGCGGCGCGCATGAAATCATAATTGCCGTATGTCAGCTCGCCAGTGCCGCCAAAGGTAAAGCTTGGCTTTTTCGAATAAATGCTGATGAGGCCAGCCGACGAGTTACGTCCACCCAGCGTGCCTTGGGGGCCACGTTGCACTTCGACGCGGTCAATCTCGCCGAGTTCGTTCAGGCCAATGCCCGAACGCGAACGGTAAACGCCGTCGATGAATACTGGAACCGAGCTTTCAAGGCCGGGGTTATCGCCCACGGTCCCAATGCCGCGAATACGGGCCGAGCCATTGGCTTCTGATCCGGTTGAAGACACGAGCAAAGATGGCGCAACTTGGTTAAGCTGACGAATGTCGTTCGCGCCGCTGTTTTGCAGTGTTTCGGCGTTTACGGCGGAAATGGCGACAGGAACGTCGGAAAGCAGTTGGCTACGGCCCTGCGCCGTCACAACGATTTCTGCGTCGGAAGCGTCTTCGCCTTGCGGCGCTTCTTGCGCAATTGCCATGCTGGGCACGGCAAGTGCGAGGCAGGCCGCCGACAATTTTAATGTACGGCTAAAAGATTTGTCACGTCGCAACATGTAATTTCTCCTATTTGACACTTATTTGACAATCTAACGCGTACGCAGAAGAATGTCATCGCTCTAGAGGTCTATGCCCTTTTAAAATTTAGGGGTGCGTCAATATTACAACAATTTGATAATCGACCGGGCGAAAGGCGTGCTGTCCCAGCCCGCAGTTATGCGGTTTTGTTGTAAATATTATTGCGCAGCATTTTACGTTAGAGCTTAACCAACATCTTGCCAGTGTTCTCGCCACTGAAAAGTCCGATGAAAGCTTCCGGCGCTTTTTCTAAGCCGTCTTTCACAGTCTCGCGGCCTTTGACAGCGCCCGATTGAATGAGGACCGCCATGTCCGCATTGAACTCTGGCACTTGGGCGTAGAAATCAGGGTAGAGGAAGCCTTTAATCATAATCCTTTTGCCAATGATCATGGGCAAATACTGCATCGGTTGCGCCTTAAAGTCATTATAGACGTCAATCATGCCGCAAATGGCAAAGCGCGCCCACTCCTTTGACATCGCAAGCGCCGCATCAAAATGTTCGCCGCCAACATTGTCAAAATACACATCGATACCGGTCTCGTTTATGTCCTTCAGCGCCGCCATTAATTGCGGCAGCACCTTGCCGGATTTATAATCAATTACGGCATCGGCACCGATCTCTTTGACCCAAGCGCATTTGTCTGCGCCGCCAGCCGAGCCAATGACTTTCATACCCTTCGCCTTGGCAATCTGCGTAACAGTTGAACCTACAGCACCTGCCGCCGCAGAGACAAAGATGACTTCGCCAGCCTTCGCTTCAGCTACCTTGAGCAGACCAAACCATGCGGTGCCGCCGGGCATACCGATGATGCTAAGCCAATGTTGGTCCGGCACGCCTAAATCCGGCAGCTTTACAGGTGGCATTCCGGCAGGAGGCGTATGGCCACCACCAAAGACAACCGTGTCGCGCCAGCCAGCCATGTGCAGCACCTTTGCGCCCACAGGAAATTCGGCATTATTGCTCTCGGTCACAGTGCCAACTGCGCCGCCAGTCATGGGCTCGCCCAACATGAACGGATCCGCATAGCTTTTTGCATCATTCATGCGTCCGCGCATATATGGGTCAACGGACAGCCAGCTATTGGTTACGCGAAACTCGTCCGCACTCAAGGGGGCATCGGGATGTTCAACAATCGCAAAATTGCTGTCATTAGGCAGTCCAGATGGGCGGCTAGCCAGTGTCCATGCGCGCATTATTATCTCTCTCCATTTGTATTTTTACCTGCAGCATTTGCTGCAGCATTTTTATAAACAGGCCGTCCGCCGACCCATGTTTCTTGAACCACTGCATTACGCAATTCGCGAGGGCTTGCAAGCAAAGGGTCAACATCAATCAATATGAAGTCCGCATAATGTCCCGGGGTCAGTGAACCGAACTTGCCCTCTGCAAAGGCCGCATAGGCCGCGCCCGTGGTAAAGCCAGCAAGTGCCTGTTCGCGCGATACGCGATCTTCCGGTCGCCAGCCGCCAAAAGGTTGCCCCTGAGCATCTTCGCGCGTCATCGCGGTGGCAAGGCCAGCAAAGGGATCCGCCGATTCCACTGGGACGTCGGAACCAAAAGCGAGTTTGCCCCCGGCGCGTGCAATTGACTGCCACGCATAAGCACCGTTCAGACGCTCTGGACCAAGTCGTGCCTCAGCCATCAAGCGATCAGATGTCTGGTGTACAGGCTGCATCGACGAAATAATGCCGTGCTTGCCAAGCTTTTGCAGATCGACTGGGTCAACAATCTGGACATGCTCAATCCGCCAGCGTTGATCACCCTTATATGTTTCGGACAATTCTTCGATGGCGCTGATGACCTCTGCATTGGCGGCGTCACCAATGGCGTGAATGGCGGTTTGGAAGCCGTCCATGGACGCGCGGACCATGAGGTTGCGGATTTCCGCGCTCGCCAGAAATTGGAGACCCGTTTGCCCAGCGGCATCGGCATAAGGTTTTTTCAACCACGCGCCACGGCTGCCCAAGGCGCCATCGAGATACAGCTTTACCCCGCCAAGCCTGAGCTTGTCATTATACAGCCATGGGCTTGGCCGCGGACCAGCAATGGCGACCATATTATCAATGCCGCCTGCATACGCGAAAATCCTGACCGTCAGCCAGCCAGCATCACCCGCCCTACGATAGCTTTGCCAGTCGTCCATAGATGTGCCCATGTCGGCAATGGCGGTGATACCTAAGCTATGGAGTTTCTTCTGCGCCTCCCCCAAGGCAATGTCGCGCTCCAGTGGCTTGGGCGTGGGCACAAAATTGCCAACCAAATCCGCTGCGGCGTCAACAAATATGCCGCTTGGTTTTCCGCTGATAAGTTCAATACGCCCACCTGGTGGGGATTTTGACGCAGTATTTACGCCAGCAATGTCCATCGCGCGGCTGTTAACCCAGCCCGCATGGCCATCAACGCGCTCAAGCCAGACGGGCCGGTCGCTGACCGCAATATCAAGGTCTTGCGCTGTCGGAAAGCGGCCAAGGCCCCATTTTTCCTGGTTCCAACCGCGACCAATGATCCAGCGGCGCTCAGGATATTTTGCGGCATACGCCTTTATTGCGGCCTGTGCCTCGGACAGGCTGTTCGTATTGGACAGGTCAAGTGTCAGCAATTGGAAGCCAAGGCCCATGACATGGCCATGCGCATCAATCAGACCGGGCAATAATGTCGCGCCGCGTCCGTCCAAGCGGAAATCGAGTATCTTGGGAAGCGTATCCTTTTTGGTCAGCAGTTCCGTAACTTTACCGTCTCTGCCGACGAGCATGGCGTTAAAACGGATGACCTTGCCATTTTGGTCTAGCGTAATGCCGTTCACATTTTCAACAAGCCCGTCGGCGAAAGCTGGCGAAACGGCGGTGCTCGCGAACAAGGCGATCGCGCATAATTTCAACAATAGCCATTTCTTGTCGGACACGAACGGGGCTTGGACCGAGGACGGAGCTTGAAGACGGAGCGCCAGTGATAATGCGGTTTTCATCATCCTTTAGGCAATCTTTTCACAATCGCACTGGTATCTAGCCGGCCCCCGCCCATATGCTGTACATCCGCGTAAAACTGATCAATTATTGCAGTGATGGGCAAAGTCGCGCCGACCGCGCGGGCTTCTTCAAATGCTAATCCAAGGTCCTTGCGCATCCAATCAACCGCAAAGCCGAAATCAAACTTGTCCTCAGCCATCGTCGCCCAGCGATTATCCATTTGCCAGCTTTGCGCCGCGCCGCCGGAAATGGCCTCATATACTTTCTCAACGTCCAGTTCAGCAGACTGCGCAAACCGCATAGCTTCGGATAAAGACTGGATGATACCCGCAAAGGCGATTTGATTGCACATTTTCGTGATCTGCCCCGTACCGGGGCCGCCGACATGGACGATACGTTTGGAGTAAGCTTCGATAATTGGCGATGCTGCCGCAACAGAAGCTTCCGTCCCGCCACACATGATGGATAAGGTGCCGTTTTCTGCACCCGCCTGCCCGCCGGTCACGGGTGCGTCGACGATCAACAGCCCCCGCGATTTCGCCTCAACGCCGAGCTGCCGCGCAATCCGCGCGGAAACCGTTGTGTGGTCGATATACAGGCTGCCCTTGGTCATCGTCGAGAACGCCCCGTCGCGGCCAAGCGTCACGCCCGACAGGTCATCGTCCGTGCCGACACAGCTAATCACGACCTCGGCCTCTTTGGCCGCGTCTGCTGGAGACGTGGCAAGCGTGCCGCCATAAGCTTCGATCCATTTTTCGGCTTTGGCACGCGAACGGTTATACACCGTCAAATCATGCCCCGCCTGTTTGAGATGCCGTGCCATCGGGCCGCCCATGACGCCCAATCCGATAAAAGCTATTCTGGTCATCCTTTGGTCTTAATGTCTGTTTTCAGTTAACGCCAGATGCGTTAGAGCCATTTTATATGTCTGACCTATTGACCCTGGACCATGTCCGCGCCGCCCATGACCGTATTCGCGATTCCATCGTGGCAACGCCGACCCTGCACAGCCAGACTTTGTCGAAGCTGACGGGCGCAAATATTTACCTGAAGTTCGAAAATTTGCAGTTTACGGCAGCGTATAAAGAACGCGGCGCGCTAAATGCGATCCTTCTGCTTTCGGAAGAACAACGCAGCAAGGGCGTGATCGCCGCGTCGGCTGGCAACCATGCACAAGGCTTGAGTTATCATGGCACCCGCCTTGGTATTCCAGTGACCATCGTCATGCCCGTACCAACGCCGACGGTTAAGGTCATGCAGACAGAGAGCGTTGGCGGCAAGGTTGTCCTGTTTGGGGAGACTTTTGACGACGCCTATAAACATGCACGGCAGCTTGAGACCGAGCAGGGGCTGACCTTTGTGCATCCTTTTGACGACCCGAATGTTGCCGCAGGGCAGGGCACTGTTGCGCTTGAGATGCTTGAAAGCATTCCGTCCCTCGACATGCTTGTGGTGCCTATTGGCGGCGGCGGCTTGCTCTCTGGCATGGGGACGGCCGCGCGCGCGTTGAAGCCCGATATCGGCCTCATCGGTGTTCAAGCCGAACTTTACCCATCCATGTATGCTTTGCTGAACAATCTGCAGATGCCATGCGAAGGCGACACTTTGGCGGAGGGCATAGCCGTCAAAATACCCGGCGCATTTACCAGCGAAGTCATCCGCGAACTGGTCGACGACATAGTCCTCGTAAATGAAGCGCAACTGGAAACTGCGGTCAGCCTGCTGCTGCAGATTGAAAAGACCGTTGTCGAAGGCGCCGGTGCGGCGGGCCTTGCGGCGGTGATGGCCCATCCTGAGAAATTTGCCGGCAAGAATGTTGGCATCGTCTTGTGCGGCGGTAATATCGATACGCGGTTGCTAGCAAATGTCCTTTTGCGTGATCTTGCGCGGTCCGGTCGCTTGGCGCGTTTGCGTTTGACCCTTCAGGACCGCCCCGGCGCGCTGTTCAAGGTGATGCGTTTGTTCAACGAGCATAATGTCAACATCATCGAAATTTACCATCAGCGGATTTTTACGACTTTGCCGGCCAAGGGTTTGATTACCGATATTGAGTGCGAAGCGCGGGATGCCAATCAATTACAAGGACTAGTTGATGGTTTGAATGCGGCTGGCTACAAAGTCGAACGGGTCGAGCTGAATAAATGATAAGGCATTGCAAGAAAGATGGTAAATGCGCTTTCCAGCATTGGATGCGCGGTGCATAAAAGGTAAATAATGTATTAAAGGCCAACGCTGCCCAGCGGAGAGAATATGAGTGCACCAGTCCGTTTTCCGCGATTTTTTGTAACCAGCCCTGGCCCTTGTCCTTATCTTCCGGGCCGGACCGAGCGGAAAGTCTTTACCGAACTCAACGGCAACCACGCCGATGAACTGAACGAAGCGCTTGGCCGCATTGGTTTTCGCCGCAGCCAGAATGTCGCTTACCGGCCAAGCTGTCTGGACTGCAAGGCATGCGTGTCGGTGCGCGTGCGAACGAACGAATTCCAGCCCAATGCCACACAGCGCCGAATTTTGCGGCGCAACGCCGATCTGGTTGTGAGCGCCTGCCGCCCTTGGTCAACGACCGAGCAATATGATCTGCTCAGCCATTATCTTTCCTCTCGCCATCCCGACGGTGGCATGGCGCATATGGATGATATGGATTATGCGGACATGGTCGAACAATCGCCCGTGCGCAGCCAAGTGATTGAATACCGGGCTCCGCCGCGTTCCGGCCGGATTGGCGAATTGGTTGGTGCGTGCCTGACGGATCAGCAGAGCGACGGCATGTCGATGATCTACAGCTTTTACAATCCGGAGATTGAAGGTCGCTCTGGTCTCGGCAACTTCATCATCATGGACCATATCTTGCGCGCCAGGGCCGCCGGGTTGCCTTATGTCTATTTAGGCTATTGGGTGAATGGTGCGGCACGGATGCATTATAAGACCCGCTACAGGCCGTTGGAACGCCTTGGGCCTGATGGCTGGGAATGTTTCGATCCCGATGCGGAGACGGTCTAGGGTCAGGATAAAGGCGTTAAAAGGCCGTCAAATTCTGTCAGAAATCATCTGGGCAAGCAGCTCAACGCCCTTTGCGTCTTCGGCATCAAAGCGGTTCAAGGTTGGGCTATCAAGGTCAATGACCGCGACAACCGTGCCAT
Source organism: Sphingorhabdus sp. EL138 (assembly GCF_945890115.1). Lineage (GTDB taxonomy): Bacteria > Pseudomonadota > Alphaproteobacteria > Sphingomonadales > Sphingomonadaceae > Sphingorhabdus_B. The sequence goes on along the minus strand of NZ_CAMDCK010000002.1, from coordinate 54,114 downwards.
TATGTTTCACAGGCACCACCAGTTCCGAAGCACTCTCGGCATCACAGGCAATATGGCCGGGGAAGGCGTGGACATCTGCCACCAACTGCGTCTCGCCCGATTGCGCCGCGGTCCCACATACGCCTTGGCCAAAGGGTATCCGAATGCAGGCTGCCTTGCCCTGAAAGGGCCCAAGGACAAGTTCGCCATCGACCACGCGGTAGAAACCCGTCCAGTTTACGTCCGGCAAAAACGCCCAAAGCAAGGCGGCGATATTCGCCATATTGGCAATGGCATCAGGCTCACCGCTGGTCATCGCGTCGGCAGAGCGGACCATTTCTGCGTAAACTTCGGATTTCGGCGCGCTGGTATCAATGTCAAATGTGTACATTCTCTGGCCTTATCAATCGAAACTGACCTTGCCACGGTTTTTCTTGATCGTGGATCGGCCCTTTTTGGTATCAACCCGCCGTGCCTTGGCGGCTTTGCTTGGTTTGGTGGCGACGCGGCGGGCTTGGCGGATATGTGCGCGGTCGATCAGATCGATGACCCGGGCGCGTGCGTCCTGCCGATTGGCTTCCCGCGTGCGGTGACTGCGGGCGGTAACAATCAGTTCCCCCGACAACGTCATCTTGCTGCCCGCTAGAATCTTCAACTGGCGAAAGGCATAAGGTTGCAGACCCAGCGCGTAGACATCGACACGCAATTGGCAGGCGGTCGCGACCTTATTGACATTCTGCCCCCCCGGTCCGGTGGAGGCCAAGAAGGTTTCTTCAAGATATTCTTCGGGAAGGTCAAAAGCCATGGTGATGGCAATAGCAGTCAACGCCAGATTTTGCCAATGTCCCACGCATGGATTACCGCGAGTCCACCAGAATGATTTCGGCGTCCTCGACTGCGCATATGGTGATAATGCCTTCGCCGATGGCCACACCATCGCGGGCATGCGCACGCTGCCCGTCAATCTCAATCGCGCCGGTCGCCGGCACCATATAGGCATGACGATTGGCGCCGATAGCATATTCCAGGCTGTTACCCGCCTTGATAGTCGCGCCAAGCACGCGGGCGTCGGTGCGGATAGGCAGGGCGTCACTATCTTCGTCAAAGCCGCTGGCAAGGATTTGCCATACGCCCGAACGGTCATTCTTGGGGAATGGCTTTGCGCCCCAACTTGGCTCACCGCCGGTCCGATTTGGCAGGATCCAGATTTGGAACAAGGTCGTTGGCGTATTTTCTAGATTATACTCCGCATGGCGGATGCCGCTACCTGCGCTCATGACTTGAACATCGCCGGCCGCCGTGCGGCCTTCATTGCCAAGACTGTCCTTGTGCGTGATCGCGCCAGTGCGGACATAAGTGATGATTTCCATATCCGCATGGGGATGGGGTGGAAAGCCGGACTGCGGCGCAATCAAATCGTCATTCCAGACGCGGATTGCACCCCAGCTCATCCGTGCAGCGTCGTGATAGCTGCCGAATGAAAAATGGTGATGTGCATCAAGCCAGCCATGGTTCGCCGCACCAAGCGTTTCAAAAGGCCGAATTTCAAACTTAGTCTTTGTATCGGTCATATCATGTACGCCTTTAGCAGGATGTTTTCGATGTGCCTAAGATAGATCACAGCCTCGCGATGCCAAAGTGGATTTGATCGGAGAAGGTTTTGCCATTGGTTTGCCTATTGCTGCGTCGCTCGATAGCAGTTTGCGGGCGCATAAGCAGCGCGATGTGATGCTGCACAGCTTGCGATCACCTTCGCTGGCCTGCCGCCACGGACGATTGCTATATGTGGCTTAACGACGGGGCGGCAGGCCTGCAAAAGTGATCGTGCTTTCCGCGCCTGTCGCACTTAATGCACTGACCCCAACAAAATGATCATCCACGATCACGCCCTCCAGCAATGTTTCGGTCCCTTGCAGTTCACGGACAAAGACCCAATCCTGTGCATCGGCGCGGCGTTGATACACGCGATAGCGTTGCGCGCCGGGGCTAGCGTCCCAACTGACATTGGTGTTGGAGGTAACCGCGCCGCCCAATGTTGCAGAGGCTGGCGCTGGCGGGGCATCGGCCAAGGCCGTTGCGGTCAGAATGTTTAACATGGTCACCTTTGCCAAATAGGCAAAGTCCATCTTGTCGACGGTGTCGCCATATTCAATGCCGTTTTCGGTGCGCAGATCTTGATGCTGGTGATGATAATTTTCAACGCCGACGGTGTAACGGATGGCCGGAAAGCCAAGCTCGAGCGCGGGCAAATGGTCCCCGCCGCGTGCAAAACGGTCAGGTCGGCGGACGCCAAAGACGTCAAGCTTCACGTCCGGATAGGCCTGCGCCGCAACCTTGTCCGCATAACGCATTAGCGAACGGCTTGGGCCGTCATCTTCACCGCCGCTATTCCGCCGCGCCATTTGCCCAGCCAGATCTTCGGATGCCCGAATGCCTTCGCTAAACACCCGCACGACATTATCAACCTTGCGCCCGTCAGTGCCCAGCGTGCCGCCGACAATATCATTGTTCAACATCGCGCTGACTTTCCAGCCACGTTCCTTGGCAGTTTCAGCGAGCAGCCGCCCACCCATCAGGCCCTGTTCTTCGCCCGACAGCAAGGCAAAGACAATGGTCGCTTCATATTGCGGCTGTTGCGACAATATACGCGCCGCCTCAATCACCAAGGCGCTGCCCGAACCATCGTCATTGGCGCCCGGCGCATCCTTGGTAAAATCCATCACATCGGACACGCGGCTGTCGATATGTCCGGCGATTATGATGACATGGCCCCAGCCCATTTTGCCGGGCTTGATCGCGAGCACGTCGACAATGTTAACGCCATTGGGAATGCGCGGGCCGGACATGTTGCGTTCGAGCAATTCGGTCTGCAAGCAGCCATTGCACGCCTTGGCGATTTTCTCGAACTCGGTATGCGCCCATTTACGGGCCGCGCCGATACCGCGTTTCGGGTCCGTGGCCGATGACAATGTATGGCGCGTGCCAAAGCTGACGAGTTTTTCAACATCCGCCTTCAGGCGTTGTGGATTGGGATTGCTGGGGGGGCTGGCCATTGCGCTTATAGGGGATGCCAAACTAATGGCGATGATGCCTGCATATGCGCATAATTTTTGCATTATCGTTCCTGTCCTATTCCGTCCGGCGCTTTAGGAAAGCGGTCAGCCTTCAACCGCGAAAATCAATCCGGCATTTTTCTGCAATCGGTCCACAAGATGCTCGCTTAAGGCCGCGCCCGGCGTGGTGACGCCGCCAGCGCCGTCAACTTCGCACAACGCAATGGCGGTTTCGCTAATCATCTTGCTGGTCGAACCATAGCCGGGGTCACGGTCGCCCTTGACGCTGAATCGCGCCGTGCGGCCATCGGGATATTCAGCAACGAACAAAACGTCATAAAAGCCGGTTTCGCGTTCTTCCTTGGTCGGGCCTTCGCCGGGTTTGGGGTCATCCGCGCCGCCCATCATGGGGGTGGAGGCGACATGCTTGGCAATGGCCTCACCCTGTTCGCCCGGGCCCGTCAGCATCATTTCATCATAGATAAAATCAGCGCCATATGCATGGCCGAGCAAATGGTTGGTGCGGTGGACATTTTTGGTGTTGATCGGGGCCATGACGAAATTGGTCGCCCAGCTGCCCAAGCTTTCGTCATATTCGGGCTTATTACCCGCAGGTTGCGGCGGGCCCGCAAAATCGGCGGATAGGCTGAATGGATTGGTCAGATAGCCGATGACCGCAGGGTCTTTACTTGCGGCGGCCATCGTCGCTTTCAGGCTGGCTGCGGTGCCGCCCGAAAACGTACCCTTCATGGCGCGAACACGGCCCTTTACCCGAGGCGCAGGCGCGCCGAATGTCGCCACGCAATGTTTTTGCAGCATCATCACGCCCAAGTCGAAGGGGATGGAATCAAAGCCAGCGGAAAACACGATCCGCGCGCCTGATGCCTTGGCAGCGGCATCATGCTGGTCGATTTTCTGGCGCATCCAAGCAGGCTCGCCGCATAAATCGGTATAATCGGTTCCATTGGCAACGCAGGCGGCGACAAGTTCATTGCCATAAAGCTGATAGGGACCAACGGTTGTCAAAACGACCTTCGTCCGCTTAACCATCGCATCGAGCGTAGCGGGGTCAGACGCATCGGCGACAATCAAATCTGTGTCTGCGGCGGCACCAATCAGGTCGCGGACTTCCTCCAGCTTGGAAAGGCTGCGCCCCGCCATCGCCCATTTCAGGCCGCTCTTGTCCTTGAGATATTGGGCCACCAAACGCCCTGTATAGCCCGTCGCGCCATAAACAATGATATCGAATTCGCGTGGGGTATTTGGCATGGATAATCCTCTCTTTGGGCGTGACGGCGTGATAAGTTTACAAACATATATGCATAAGCAGCCTTTTTTGTAAACTTAGGCAGCGCGCGGTTTCACCTTGGCATTGCGGCGCGGCGGGGGCAAGCGCAACACTTTCATGATATGCTTTGTATCAGGGCCAGTTTGGACTTCAAACACGCCGCCCAACCGCATTTTAATCGAGGTGACGCCGTAAATGGCGCGTTCCATGGCATAATCAAACATCATGCCCCGCCCGAACCCCAATGCCCGGTCCCATTCCTCCGCAAAGCTGCCCGCGTCGGCACGTTTTTTGAGGTTATAGGCCGAAATCCGCGACATCCCCACCGCCCGCGCCGCAGCATCAACCGTGCCCAGCGCCGCCAGCGCAACCAAAAACAACCGCTGCCGCTCCGGCGTCCAACCATCATGCCGCACACGGTCAAGCGCGACGGGGGTGAATTCGGGTTCATAGTCTGATATGGTTTGCATGGATTGGCTGTATTAACCTATATGGATAATATAGTCAAGCTGTTGGTTTTCCGGATATGTTTGTTTGTGATAAGTTTTGGACGTTTCATCACTCAAGCAGCTAGCTTGTAGGCGGAAGCATCAATAGCATTGGGTTCTCGACGTTATACATGGAATTTAGCCAACTTGCCTTACCCAGTCTCTACAAATACTCTCGATCCGCTCGATCTCGCTATCCGGTAGAACGCCGGTGTGCATTATTATGTTTCGAGACATCTCAAGATCGGTAAACCGTGAGTTCACCCAAGCCTGAGTGGGAAACAAGTCTGAAAAGTCATCCCACCGGTGAACTATAATTTGGGCCAGATTACCAAACATCGTGTAGCCGATCGAGGCTACTGATCTTTGACTATGGTACCGATTCTTTTCCTCAGTATCTTTGAGCTTTGCAACCGAATCTCTTATTTTGTTTGGAACACAAATTTCCCACCAGTCAATCCCATGACGCTCTGCTAGCCTGTCTGTAATTAGTTCCCGCACGGAGTTTTCCAGACAAAAGAAAACGACATAGATGGATGACATTTTGTTCGCCTGGTGAATAATACGTGGACTAAAATCAAAATTGATTAAGCGTTCGACAGGCATCTCGCTCAGACCATTCCTAACGGTTATCCCATCGGCTTCTAAGCGCTCGAAGGTGTCTCCAAGCAAGATCCCATCGAAAACAAACTTTTTTAAAGTGTCAATATTATTCATATATTTCAATCAAATGATTAGATTATCTCTAAGGCTTTTGAAAATAGCGTTATATACTGATATGTCGGTCGTTGGCGGTAGGTGTATCTGAATATTATAGTGGAAACTGCTCAACCGTTTCCCATCGTCATCCTTTACAGGATCATCAATTTTGGGTTTTTTTTGCTTCTCTTCCTTCTCATTCTCATCTGTCGAGGCTAGAATATTATTGAAATTCGCTAAAGCTATGAGCGTTTTAAACGTGTTATAATATCGCACAACTGTAACTGCATCTTTCCCAGTTACACGCGAGATCGCACCTTTAATCTCGTCTTCCGAACTCTTGTGAATGTCGGTATTGATTGCGTAGATATCAGCGTATAATTCTCGAATTCTCTGGGCGAGCGCTTTGTCTCGTTTTGTTTTGTCCTTCAAGTCGTCATAGTGCTGAGTGGGCACACCGCTCTCGGTCAAAAACCCTAGCCTCTTAAAAAGCGGAATTACGGCGCGGTCGTTTGAACTGTTGAAGCCCAACTTTTTTAGAAATTCGTTTGAAAACGTGGAAGGCTTTGCCGCGCTGTGAATAGCCTCGATGATTGGACTGATTTTGTTGTTTGATACCATGTACGGATAATCATCTGCCATGCTGCCCTCCATTGACCCATGCTAAACAATTACACAAGTTTCTTGGAAACTCAACAACGTAAGATAGGTAAGCAGCGGACCCCCGCAGTTTTGGTTGCCACCGTTTCCCTTAAACAAATGCCTAGCATGTGCAGCTGGACCGCCGATCAAATGCGAAACGCGCGAAATGCGGGATTCGCATCTTTCCTCTTCAAAACCGGACAGTCCGCTCCCACCCATTTCCAACCATCCAACCATCCAAGTCTGTAAACCCCTTCACAGCTTCGGCAATGTCACCCCGCGCTGGCCCATATATTTGCCTGCGCGGTCGGCGTAGCTGGTTTCGCAGGGCTGCTCGCCTTTTAGGAACAGGAACTGGCACGCGCCTTCATTGGCGTAGATTTTGGCGGGCAGGGGCGTGGTGTTGCTGAACTCCAGCGTTACATGGCCTTCCCAGCCGGGTTCCAATGGCGTGACGTTGACGATGATGCCGCAGCGGGCATAAGTGCTTTTGCCAAGGCAGATGACCAGCACATCGCGCGGCACGCGGAAATATTCGACGGTGCGGGCCAAGGCAAAGCTGTTGGGCGGAATGATGCAGACATCGGTCTTGCGGTCCACAAAGCTTCGCGGGTCAAAATCCTTGGGGTCGACGACGGAGCTGTCGACATTGGTGAAAATCTTGAATTCATCGGCCACGCGGGCGTCATAACCATAAGAGGACAGGCCATAGCTGATGCAGCCATCCCGGCGCTGCGCCTCGACAAAGGGTTCAATCATGCCCGTTGCTTGCGCTTGTTCGCGGATCCAGATGTCGGACAATATGGACATAATCACTCCCTGTTAACCGAACCGCTTTTGCCAATTTGCGATGTGCGTGCAAGAGGTGGTCACGAAAAAATTGTGCGTATCTTGCGCACCCCAAAAGCGGATTACTTCAAGCTGGCCGGACCAAAGCCGTGCGGCAGCAATTCCGACAAACGATATGTCGCATAGCCCGTTGCATAAGCGCAATGCACCGGAATGTCGCTTTGGGTGAGGTCGGCCACTTCCTTGATAATCTGACGGCAACGCCCGCACGGCGTGATGGGGTCTGCGCCCGTGCCAACATGTCCGGCCAAGCCGCCCGCGACAGCGATTTCGCGGATCGCGCGCAATTGGCCGTCACTATTGGCTTTAGCGATGGCGACGGTTTCGGCGCATAATGTCATGCCATAGCTGGCATTTTCAAAGTTGCTGCCGGTCACAATCTCTCCATTGTCGAGCAACAAGGCCGCGCCGACATGAAAGTTGGAATAAGGCGCATAAGCGGTCTTGGCCGCGTCGATGGCGGCTTGCACCAAGCGTGCTGTCATCGCGCTCATTTGCGCACCACGACCCAGCGCACTGCACCGTCAATGCCGCTGACGCGGCGCTGCGTGTTGGCGGTCCACATGACCCAAGGCCTTGCGGAATAATCGGGGGAGATGCCGTTCCCCTCAAGCCAGATGTTGCGATCAATCGACTTACCCACTTGATACTCCCGCTCGAATGCGGGCGTGAGTAACAGGATTGCGGGGGTGCCGCTATGCGCCTCAATCTGGTTTAAGAAAGTTGCCAATTCCGCCAAAATCAGCGCACGGTTCGGGCGGCTGTTGCAGCCTTCGGCAAAATCCATTTGTACCGCAGGGGGCAGCGCCCGGTCGTTGCGGGGCACGCTGGTGATAAACATCGTCGCCTGTTCGGACGCCGAACGGCACAGGTCATAATGATGCAGCGCGCCAAAGCGAATACCCGCCTCTTGCACCGCCGCCAGATTGGCCTGAAACTGCGGATCGCGGCCACGCGCGCCTTCGACGGCGGTAATATAAGCGAAATCGACGCCCGTTGCGGCCAATTCCGACCATCTGGGTTGGCCGTTGCTTGCGTTCGCGATGATGCCCTGCACGGGATAGCTGTTGCGCGATGGGGTCCAGCCGGTGACAAAATTCCACAGCCCATAGCCGAGAAAGGCTATAGCCAGCAGCACCACGCCCCAGCGGATCAATTTGCGATTTCGCTTTAGCATGCAACCCCGATTACGTCTTTTGATTCGACTGTATTACTAGGCGCTCCCGCCTTGCGAAGTCGAGGGGTGTTATGGCATGCTGGACGCTACGCTTTAATATGTAGCACGCAGATCAGCGTAAACAGGCGGCGGGCGGTGGCAAAATCCACTTCTACTTTGCCGTCCAGCCGCTCCATCAACAGTTCCGCCGCTTCATTATGTACCCCGCGTCGTGCCATATCGATGGTCTCAATTTCCGCCGCGCTGGCCTTGCGAATGGCTTGGTAATAGCTGTCGCAAATGGCGAAATAATCCTTCAATGGACGCCGAAACCGGCCAAGGCCAAGCACCAAGGTTTCGTGCGGCGTCCCATCTTCCCGGCGGATATCGAGGATGAGGCGGCCTTCGGCCACGCTGATGCTTAAATGATATGGTCCTGCATAGCCGTCGCCCATATCGCGCAGCGGCTTGAAGAAATTATCTTCAATCAGGTCGAAAATGGCGACGCGGCGTTCCTGTTCAATATCGGCATTACGCCGCAGGATCGTCGCTTCGTCCAGTTCCACTTTGATGATGCGCGGGTCCGCCATAGGTCTGTGTTAGCTTCAGATATTTTTGGGGCAAGGGGTTAAGGCGATACAAGCAAATGCGTTGTGCAAAACATTGTCCACAGCCATATCCCCGCACTTCTTTTTTGCCCCCCTTGCGCAGGGGGATATGGTAAAGGATAGGGAGCCATGGCCGAACTCATCAGACTTGCCGCAGCAAATGAAGCTGAACCCCAACGCTTACCGCGCAATATTGAGGCGGAGGCCGCTTTTTTGGGCGCTATCCTCATTGATAACCGCGTGATTGAGGATGTCTCGATCAAGCTGCAACCGGATCATTTTTTTGAACCCCTGCACGGCCGGATTTATGAACATATCTTGCGCCTGATTGACCGCAACATGCTGGTCACGCCGGTTACGTTGAAGCCGTTTTTTGAAGCGGACGAATCGATGCGGGAACTGGGTGGGCCAAGTTATCTTATCAAACTCACCGCCGATGGCGCAGGCTTGATTGGCGCGCGCGACTTTGCGCAGCAGATTTACGATCTGGCCTTGCTGCGGGAACTGGTGACGGTGGGCCGGACTCTGGTCGACAATGCGCTCGACACCAGTGAAAGCGTCGATCCAAAGGGACAGATTGAAGCTGCGGAAAGCGCGCTGTATAAAGTCGCCGAGGGTGAAGGCGAAACCGGCTCCATGAAGAGCTTCCTCACCGCATCGACTGAGGCCATTCGCAATGTCGAGAAGGCGCTTAATTCAGGTGGCAGCCTTTCGGGTATCACCACTGGCCTTAACAGCATCAACACCAAATGCGGCGGCTTACACAATTCCGACCTTGTGATTTTGGCCGGACGTCCCGGCATGGGTAAGACATCATTGGCCACCAATATCGCGTTTAATGCCGCACGGCGCTGGATACGCGAGCGTGAAGACGGCATCGAAGAGTCCAAGGGGTCTGGTGCAAAAGTCGCCTTTTTCAGCCTTGAAATGTCCGCCGACCAGTTGGCGACACGTATCCTCGCGGAGCAATCGGGGATTAGTTCTGAATTGCTGCGCATGGGTAAAATTTCCCGTGACGACTTCCGTGAGTTGTCGCGCGCGTCGCGCGAGTTGCAGGAATTGCCGCTCTACATTGACGATACGCCGGCGCTCACCATTGCGGCATTGCGCACCCGGGCGCGGCGGTTGCAGCGGCGGCACGGAATTGGCCTGATCGTTGTTGACTATTTGCAGCTCCTTCAAGGCTCAAGCCGCGCGAACGACAACCGCGTCAATGAAATTTCGGAAATCAGCCGGGGGCTGAAGACCTTGGCGAAAGAATTGAGCATCCCTGTTATTGCGCTGTCGCAGCTTAGTCGTGCGGTCGAACAGCGCGAAGACAAGACGCCAATGCTGTCCGATCTGCGCGAGTCCGGCTCTATTGAGCAGGATGCCGATATGGTATGGTTCGTCTACCGCGAAGATTATTATGAACTGATGAAAAAGCCCGATGAGGGCACGCCGGCATTTGAGGCTTGGAACGAAAAAATGGAGCGGATTCACGGCATTGCGGAATTGATTATCTCCAAGCAACGCCATGGTTCGACCGGACGCGTGCGGATGAAATTCGAAGCGAAGATCACGCGCTTTAGCGACCTTGCCGATGACCAATATGCCGATGCGGGATATGATTGAGGCGCGTTAGGAACGAAGGTTCATTTAAAGCCTCGTCACCCTGAACTTGTTTCAGGGTCCATCGTGCTAAATGACCGGCGGTTGCAGCTGATGAATAGACCCTGAAACAAGTTCAGGGTGACGAAGTAGGGAGTTCAGGGTGACCAAGTAGGGAGTTCAGGGTGACGGCGGAGTGAGACGGAAAAGGGCGTTCTGAGGAGAAGCCCGTTATCCCCCCCGCAACCGCGCCCGCAGTATATAATTCAACGCCATGTTATCACTCAAATGCAACCCGGACATTGGCGAAAAGGCGATGCCCTGCATGTCCACGACCTCCAGCCCTGCATCTGCAAGCAAAGCGGTCAATTCTTCGGGTGTCAGGAACTTGTCCCAATCATGCGTGCCGCGGGGGACCTGGCCAAGCCGTTCTGCGGCCTCCACCAGAAATACGCGCGACGCTGCTGTCCGGTTGGGCGTCGAGAGCAGCAATAGCCCATCGGGCCTGAGGTGGCGGACCAATTCGTGGATGAATGCCGCTGGGTCCATAACATGTTCAATGACCTCCATGCAGGTCACCACGTCAAACTGCCCAAGGCCCTGCGCAGCGATTTCGCCAGCGCGGTAGTTTATGGCAAGGCCGGACAAATCGGCATGCGCCTGTGCCGCCGCGATATTCTCCGGCGCGGCATCAACGCCCGTAACATTCCCGCCAAGCCGCGCCAGCGGTTCGCACAAAAGGCCGGCGCCGCACCCAACATCCAACACCATTTTGCCTGCCAAGGGGTGTCGCGACTTCGCATCACTGCCCAAATGCGCGTCGATGGCAGACCGGATAAAGCGCAACCGAACGGGGTTTAGCTTATGCAGCATCGCAGAGCTGCCCTTTGGGTCCCACCATTCAGCGGCGAGAGCACCAAAATGCGCCGCTTCCGCAGCGTTAATTGTCTTGGGTAAGCTTGCGTTTGTCATATCCTGTCCCTATCAGGGCACGCGATTGTAATATAGCAATTATTGAAGGTTTTCATGGCGCGCATAGTAATGAAATTTGGCGGCACGTCTATGGCCGGCACCGAACGCATCCGCCGCGTGGCCCAATTGGTGAAGCGTCAGGCCGAACGCGGCGACGAAGTGGCTGTCGTCGTGTCCGCCATGGCGGGTGACACGGATCGGTTGGTCAATTTCTGTCGGGAGGCCAATGCGCTCTACGATCCGGCCGAATATGACGTGGTTGTGGCTGCGGGTGAACAGATTACCGCTGGTTTGCTGGCTATCACCTTGCAAGCGCTTGGCTGCGAAGCGCGCAGTTGGTTGGGATGGCAAATGCCAATCCATACCGACAATGCCCATGCCAAGGCGCGTATTGGGGGCATTGATACCGACGATTTATTGGCGTCGATGCAGGCAGGGGTTATCGCCGTCATTCCGGGGTTTCAGGGGCTGACCGATGATAATCGTATCACCACTTTGGGCCGTGGCGGGTCGGATACATCGGCCGTCGCTATTGCCGCCGCGGTAAAGGCTGACCGCTGCGATATTTATACTGATGTGGACGGCGTCTACACCACTGACCCGCGCATTGTTGCGCGCGCGCGCAAGTTGAAAGCGGTCACCTACGAAGAAATGCTTGAGCTGGCCTCGGTTGGTTCAAAAGTGTTGCAAACCCGCTCGGTCGGCCTTGCGATGAAGGAAGGCGTGCGGGTTCAAGTGCTGTCCTCCTTCCTTGACGACAGTGCACCCGACGCCGACAGCATCCCCGGCACGATGATACTGACCGACGCAGAATTGGAGAATAGCCAAGTGGAACGCCAACTGATTACCGGCATCGCGCATGACAAAAATGAAGCGAAAATAACGCTCACCCGCGTCCCCGACCGTCCGGGCGCAGTGGCCAATATCTTCACGCCCTTGGCAGATGCCAACATTAACGTTGATATGATCATTCAAAATATTGGCCGTGATAAGGGGGAAACCGACGTGACCTTCACCTGCCCGCAAACCGACCTTGCGCGCTGTACCGACATTTTGGAAAACCGCCGCGATGCCATTGGCTATAACCGGCTTATTCCGGACACTAAGGTCGCGAAAATCTCGGTGGTGGGCGTGGGTATGAAAAGCCATGCCGGCGTTGCCGCAACGATGTTTAGCAGCCTTGCCGACCGCAAAATCAACATTCAGGCGATTTCAACGTCCGAAATCAAAGTCTCGGTGCTGATTGATGAGGATGAAACTGAGCTTGCCGTCCGCGTGCTGCATACCGCTTATGGCTTGGACGCGGAGTGAGCCTCAACACGTCGTCGTCACCCCCGCGCAGGCGGGGGCCCAACCCCGACGCTTCCATAATATAGGACAGGAGTTGGATTGCCGCCTTCGCGGCAATGACGATCTATGTATAAAAGGCTCGATATGACTAAACTCCAACATCTCATGCAACGCGGCACCGACTTTCTGGGCTGCGACGTCGCGATTATGTGCGGGGCGATGTCTTGGGTGTCGGAGCGCAATCTTGTGTCGGCCATCTCCAATGCGGGTGGCTTTGGCGTGATTGCCTGTGGCGCGATGACGCCGGAATTGTTGGATACCGAAATTGCCGCGACAAAGGCGCTTACATCCAAGCCGTTCGGCGTAAACCTGATCACTATGCATCCCCAGATTATGGACTTGATTGCGATATGCGCGCGCCATCAGGTGAGCCATGTCGTGCTCGCGGGGGGGCTGCCGCCCAAGGGCAGTATTGAGGCGATTAAGGATTTTGGCGCGAAGGTTATTTGCTTTGCGCCCGCGCTCACGCTGGCGAAGAAATTCGCGCGCTCCGGCGTCGATGCGCTGGTGATTGAAGGCAGTGAGGCGGGTGGGCATATTGGGCCCGTGTCAACATCCGTATTGGCGCAGGAAATCTTGCCCGAGCTTGGCGAACAATTGCCGATTTTCGTCGCGGGCGGTATTGCCCGTGGCGGCGCGATTGCAAGCTATCTGGAAATGGGCGCAGCGGGTGTTCAATTGGGCACGCGCTTTGTGTGCGCGCATGAAAGCATCGCGCACCCCAATTTTAAGGCCGCGTTCCTGCGCGCCAATGCCCGCGATGCGATCGCCAGCGTACAAATTGACCCGCGCTTGCCCGTCATTCCCGTACGGGCGTTGAAGAACAAAGGCACCGAAGAGTTTACCAAGAAACAGGTCGAAGTCGCGGCCATGCTTGATCGCGGCGAAATTGATATGGAAACGGCGCAGCTTGAGATCGAAAAATATTGGGCAGGGGCACTGCGCCGCGCGGTGATTGACGGCGATGTCGAATATGGCTCGGTCATGGCTGGACAGTCGGTGGGCATGGTCCATGTGGAGCGGCCTGTCGTCGATATCATCGCGAAGCTGGTGGATGAGGCCAACGCCGCACTGGCGCGGTAACGAAAATATCCTCCCCATCGACGAGCGATGGGGAGGATTTATAGTGTTGTCTCGAAAAATTGGTCGTGAAGTTCCCCTCCCGCCTGCGGGAGGGGCTAGCGGAGGGGCGAGCGCAGCGAGCTTCGTCCTTTACCCTCCCCCGACCCCTCCCGCAGGCGGGAGGGGAGAAGCATTTTGTCTCACGGGTCCGCTAGATGCCGCCTGCCGAGGTGAAGGACAGATAAACCGTCTTGCCAACACAACACAGTGTGCGCATATCAGCGACATGACCGATGATGCCCCGCCGGAACTGACGCCACTTGACCCTGCATTCATAACGACAAGCCGGATCGCCACCGCTTTTGGCTTGCTGCCATTTGTTGTTGGGGCAGGGGTGTTGGAGTTTGCACAGTTGCTTCCCTCCGGCACCTTCCTTGTCCCCATGCTTTTGGTCTATGCGTTTGGCGCATACACATTGCCAGCCCGCAAATATCGGCATTGGGGCTATGATATGGGAACGGACCGGCTGCGCGTTGTGCGTGGATATATGTTCTACAGCGACACGATTGTTCCCTTTGGACGGATCCAGCATATTGATGTGGACCAAGGGCCAATTGACCGACGCTATGGCCTTGCCAAGCTGACGGTGCACACGGCGGGTAATCACAACAGCACCGTGGCGCTGCCGGGCTTGGCGCATGCCGACGCTCTGGCAATGCGGGAGGCCATTCGCGCCGCCATTCGGCAAGATATATTGTGAACCAAGCCACGGACGACCCTAGGGACGGGACAGGGCAGGACGGCGCGCGTTTGCATATAAGCGGCCTGTTCGTGGGTTTTATTTCGGGCCTGCCGCAACTGCTATTCCCTTTGCTTGCTGCGGTTTTTGGCGCGCGGAAAGCAGATAATCCTGCGCTCATCCCCATCATGATTGCAGCAGTGCTGGTTTTAAGCTTTTTCTTCCGCTGGCTCATATGGCTGCGTTTTCGCTATCATGTGGGGGCAGATGATGTCCGCATTGAAAAAGGCGTGTTGAACCGCACTGCCCGCTCCATTCCTTATGACCGCATTCAGGATGTGAGCATTGAACAAAAGCTGCTGGCGCGCATCATGGGCCTCAGCGAGGTCAAGTTTGAAACGGGCGGCGGCGATGGGGATGATGCGACGTTGCGCTTCGTCACTTTGGAGGAAGCGAACCGGTTGCGCGCGTTGATCCGCGCGCGCAAGGCTGGCGTAACGGTGGCGCAAGATGTTCCACAGACCGTCGAGCCCGAAGATGCAGAAACGATCTTCGCGATGGATGGCAAACGCGTTTTCATCCTTGGCCTCTATTCCTTTTCCCTCATCATATTTGCGGTTCTTGGCGGGCTTGCCCAACAGTTTGATTTTCTGTTGCCATTTGATTATTGGGATCTCAAACGCTGGGTGGGCTTGGCGCAAGAAAGCGGCGTGAACGTCAACGCGATCAATGGCGTCGGCATAGCAGCGCAATTGATCTTGGCCTTTGGTGCGTTCAGCAGCCTGATTTTCATTGGCTTGGCCACCGGTGTTGTGCGGACATATTTGCGCGAACACGGGTTTCGCTTAACCCAGACGGCAAAGGGGTTTCGGCGGCAGCGCGGGCTGTTCACCCTTACCGATGTTGTCATGCCTACGCACCGGGTGCAGGCCGCCGTCGTGCAAACGGGTCCGTTCCGCAAACGGGGCGGCTGGCACAGCCTGAAATTCGTCAGCCTAGCGCAGGATAGCAAGGAAGAAAGCAATTATGTCGCCGCGCCATTAGCCACATTGGATGAGCTGTGGCGCATATCGCAGGCTGCGGGCATTGATGCACCGGATGGCGACGAACGGCTACGCACAGGCGTAGCTTTGCACTGGATAATCCAGCTGGTCCTGCTTGTGCCGCCCTTATTGGTTGCGATGGCGGCATTGGTGCTATTTGCAGAAACGCCCCTTGCGCCGACATTGTTGCTATTGCTGTTGTTGGTCCCTGCCGCATTGCTGTTTTGGTGTGACTGGCGCAAATACCGCTTCGGCTTAGATGATCAGCAATTATACCTTCGGCGCGGCTGGTGGCAGCAGCAATTGACGCTTGCACCACAAGTGAAGGTGCAAAGCGTGGAGATTGCGCAAGGGCCATTGGCGCGGCGCTACGGGCTGGCCTCGCTCAAATTCGGGATCGCAGGCGGCTCGCTGGAAATGGTGGCCCTGCCGCTGGCGACGGCGCAGGCCATTCGCACAGCGGTTATGGAAAAGGTCGCAGCCGTCGATTATTCAGCGATCAATCAATCGCGTTAGCCATCTGCGTTTCGATGATGCTGCCATCATCTTTGCGTAGCGTCATTGTCACCTTCTTTGCCGCCCAATCAATGTCGATCTGACCAAAGTTGGGAATGCCCCAGAACCCGCCAGTCCGGCGTGGGTCGGGTTCACGCTCGCTGCCATCGCCTTTGCCAAAGGCGAAATTGAGCGAGCTGGATGTGAAATCCCATAAGGGCTTGGAAAGGCCCGGTGCATTGGTCTTATAGAAACCGCCGCTATGTCGGTCACCGGTCAGGAAAATGGCGTTGTTCACGCCCTTTTGACCGAGCAACGCATATAGGCGTTCGCGTTCCTTGGGAAAATTGGACCAGCCTTCGAAATTATGTGCGTCGGTAATCACCTGCGTTGATGAAATGATGAAGCGCAGTTCGGCTGGTTTTTCGAGTTGCTGCGCCAACCATTCCCATTGCGCTTGGCCCAATATCGTCGCTTTGGGGTCCATATTGGGAATGTACCAACCCAGCGTCGGGCCGGGGTCGCGATAGGGCATAGTCGCAAGGTCAGAACGGAAAAAGCGGCCATCGAGCATGATGAACTGCACGCGCTTGCCCTCTGGCCCGACTATGCGGCTTTCATACACGCCCGGACGGGACTTTACCTCGTCTGAGGATCCCCAATAAGTTTCATAGGCTTTCTCCGCCCATTCCTTAAACGCAAAAGCGCCGCCTGCGTCGTTGGCGCCATAATCATGATCGTCCCATGCGGTCATCATCGGCACGCTGCGGCGGAAGCGGTCAAATTCCACGCGGCTATTCAGCTTTTTATAGCTTGCCGCCAGCGTCGGGATATCCGCGCCATTGGTGGGCCTTGTGTCGCCATAGACATTGTCACCAATCAGCAGGAAAGCCTGCGGGTTCTGCGCGGCGATGACGTCCCAGAATTTCATGTCGCGATTTTCGTTCTGACAACTCCCAAAGGCGAAACGCGTGATGACCGTATCCGCCGCTAGAGCGGGGTTAGAAGCGGCCTTGGGCAACTTTACGTCTAGGGTCGCGTAATAAGGCCGAAGCGCCTCCTGCGCGCTTTGCGGGGTAACTGCGGCCATGTTGGACGTCGACGTAACGCTCATGGCGCAGCCAGAGAGCAAGAGAGCGATAATCGGGAGGGCATATTTCATGATCTGACCTTGCCTTTGATGAACAACTGGACGGCCCCTTCCTCGTCCTTGAAAAGATTCGCGTCAATCCCGTAAACATGCGCGAGGTTGGCGGCGGTGATGACATCTTCGACGCTGCCTTGCGTGAATAGCCGGCCTTTGTGCAGCAACACTATATGGTCGGCAAAACGCACTGCATGGTGCAAGTCGTGCAACACCGCGACAACCCCTTTTCCGGCTTTGGCCTGTTGTTGCAGCAAGTTTAAAATATCGAGTTGGAACCCGGGGTCGAGATTGGCCAGAGGTTCATCCGCCAATATCCATGAAGGTTCCCCCGCCAGCACCCGCGCCAGCAGAACACGGGCACGTTCGCCGCCGGATAGCTGTGTCACCGGACGATCAGCGAAATCTTCGGTGGCGGTCGCCGACATCGCCGCAGCTATGGCCCTGCGGTCGTCTGCGGATGTCCCTGCACCGCGCATATGGGGAATGCGGCCAAGTGCAACCAAAGCCTTTGACGAGATCGCCCAATGCGTTTCTGCGCCTTGCGGCAACAGCCCGATGTGCCGAGCGCGGTCAGTCGGGGGCATGCGGGTGATGTCTGTGTCATGCAGGCTGGCGGTGCCGGTTTGCGGTTCCAAAAGGCCAGCAAGGCATGCCAGCAAAGTAGATTTTCCCGCGCCATTGGGGCCAAGAATGACGGTGAGCTTTCCGCTTTCAAATGTCGCGTCAATCCCTTCCAACGTGGGCCGACCTGTATGGGCAAAACCAAGATTGCGGACGGTCAGGGTCATGCGGCACCCTTGCGATAGCGCAGAAGCAGCAGAAGGAAAAACGGCGCACCAAGCACGGCCATCGCAATGCCCAGCCGCACTTCGCTGGGGCCGGGAACCAACCGGACAAGGCTATCGGCGGTCAGCGTAAGGATCGCGCCGCCCAAGGCCGACGGCAGCAATATTTTCGATGGCTGCTCGCCATAAATGGCACGGATAAGATGCGGGACGATCAACCCGACAAAGCCGACCACACCTGACACCGCGACCGATGCGCCCACAGCCAGACCAACGCCCAGCACAATGATCCACTGCAGCCGGAACAGGTTGACGCCAAGGCTTTTTGCGCCATTTTCGCCCAAGGTCAGCGCATCCAGTGCGCGGCCCGTAGAAAGCAATAAAGCGACGCCCAGCGCCATGAACGGCAAAGCGGTCCAGACATCGGCCATCAACCGGTCGGTCAGCGCGCCCATCAGCCAATTGATAATTTCACTGGCGGCGAACGGGTTTGGCGCGATGCTGATGACAAAGGCGGTCAGCGCGCCCGCCAAAGTCGACAGCACCATGCCGCCAAGGATGAAGCCCATGGGACCGCCGCCACGTGAAATGGCGAGCAACAACAATATGCTCGCACCAGCGCCCAGCATCGCGCAGGCGAACAGGCCGAAGGGCAGCATGTTGAGCCCAAGGTAAATCGCACCGACGCCGCCCAGCGCTGCGCTCGCCGAAACGCCCAGCACGGTTGGGTCAGCTAAAGGATTACGCAGATAGCCCTGCATGACTGCGCCCGAAAGCCCGAGCACTGCGCCAATGCAAAGGCCAAGTAGCGCGCGGGGCAAGCGCAGTTCCAAGAAAATCCAGCCATCGGCATTGTCCGCCGCCCACGAACTCGGCCAAATCCAAACCTTTCCGGCCATGAGCGACAGCAGGAACGCCGCAACCGTGAGGAGCAGGAGGAGCGATGTTAAGGCGCGCTTATTCATGGCTTATCCTGATGGAAAGTAGCGCGTGTCTTGGACAATATCGATGACGTTTTGATAATCGTCGGCCCGCCGCAATATTGGTCAGGGAATTCGACAATGCGGGTGCGATCACCCAAATGGGCAAGCAGTTTTGACCGAGCGCTCATTTCCAGGGCATCGGAACGGCGCTCGCGGGTTGGCATGAAGATCACTTGTGGCGGGTTGCGCATCAGGGTCTCTAACGGCAACATCCCCCATGATGATAGGCCATATTGCGCGCTGGCATTGCGAAAGCCGTGGCGCATTAACAATTCGTCCTGCAACGTGCCTTTGCCCGCTACAAACTGGCCACTTTGCCAGATAATCGCCGATACAGGCGGTCCGGAAATGGGGGTGCTGGGTAGCGATTCCTGAATGTCGGAAATCAGCCTTTCTCCAGCATCAACCCTGTTGATTGCAGCAGCAATTGTCCGGATCTGTTGCAACTCGTCGGCGACCGTCGGCGCGACCCCCAATGCCACGGTTTTAATGCCGGCGCGCGCCAGAAAGGCGTTGGTGCCGCCGCTTGCAAGATTTCCGGTGAGGACCATCTTGGGCCGCGCCAACAATATTTCCTCTGCGCTTATGCCAATGGCGGGCAATTGCCGCGCCCATGCCAGTGGCGCGGACGCGCTATCCGGTTCATGCGAATAGATGCTGACCGCGCTGATTTGTCCGGGCAAAGCGATCTGCGCCAGCACGGCATCAATGCACGGATTGTTGGACACGATGCCATGCGGCGCAATGACCGGTTGGCTGGCGCATCCCGCCACGGCAAAAGCCGAAAGGAGGCACCAGCCAAAGCGCATCAGAATTTGGCCCGCACGCCAATCGTGGCACGGCGACCAAAGCTGTTATAGCCCGCGACCATAATATAATCGGCATCGAACAGATTGTCGACGCGGCCATACATCTCCAACCCGTCGCTCAGTGGCATCGATGCCCGAAGCCCGACCAATGCATAGCCATCAAGCCGGACGGAATTTGTGGCATTGTCGAAGCTGTCGCCGATGAGCAGTAAACTGCTCCCCACCGACAAACCAAAGGGCGTCTGCCAATCTGCGGTCAGGCTCATGCTATGTTGTGGGCGCAGGGCTTGGCGATTGCCAAAATTGGCCCCTGCGGTGCGGTTGATGGCGTCCACTAAAGTATAGCTTGCGCGGATGTCGACGCGGTCGGTGGGGTTCAGGCTAAGTCCCGCCTCAAGCCCCTTTGACGTTACCTTGTCGATATTCTCCGATGTAAAACTGATCGCCGAAAATGCGATGAGGTCATTGCTGCGGCGATTGAAATAGGTCGTGAAAATTTGGACCTTTCCGTCCAGAAATTGATGTTCAACGCCAAGGTCGAAATTGCGCGCGGTTTCGGGCTTGAGGTCCGGATTGCCATAAGGCGGCTGACCTTCGGTCAATGTCGGTGCGCGAAACCCTTCACCATAGGTCGCCCGGAACATCGTCCGGCCAGCATTGGGCGTAAAGGCGGCGTTACCGCCAAAGGTCGTCTGTCCGCCATAATCGCCATACACATCATGGCGGACGCCAGCGGTGACCGTCAGGCCAGCGACCGGACGCAATATCATCTGGCCAAAGCCGCTGGTAACGTCATTGCGGGCGACATTGGGTTTAGCGCCTTCGAACGACGTGCTGGTGAAACTGCGTTCATATTCTGCGCCCGCAACCAAGGTCAGCGTTTCGTGCACGTCCAACGCGCTATGCAGTTCGGCCCGGTCAATGGACCCGCGCAGGTTGAAATTATTGTAACTGCCCACCACTGGGTCCGTGCCAATGCGCTTTATCTCGGTGCGGGTATACGCAATGCGGTTCTGCATTTTGCCATCGAACGCATCGATATTCGCCCCGACATAGCCTACAAATTGGCGGTTGCGCGACACGGGCAAGCCGTTGGCCCCGACGCCAAAGGCCGAGTCATACGCAACCGTTGCGCGGTTGTAATAAGACCGGACATCAAGCGTGAAACTGTCACTGACACGCGCCTTCAACCGCGCATTGCCCGTCTTATTATCATAACCATCGCGTTCGGTGCCGCCTGCAAGTGCAGAAATGCCGTCGGTGTCGACGAAGGAACCGCCGATGCTGCCTTCCAATAGGCCATTGCTGCCCGCAATATTGGCGTTCAGCCTTTTGGTGTCATGGCTCCCATATTCGCCCGCAATGCGGCCCTCAAACCCGCTGACGGGCGCAATCCATTGGACATTGACGACGCCGCCAATGGCTTGGCTGCCCCAGATGACCGAATTTGGGCCACGCAAGATTTCGACACGGCCGATATTGCCCGTCATCAATCCGCCAAAGTCAAATGCACCATTTGGGCTGGTCAGGTCGTTGATCCGCACGCCGTCGATCAGGACTAAGGTCTGCGCACTGTTTCCGCCGCGAATGAAGGCACTGCTCTGGCTGCCAAGGCCGCCGCGCGTGGCGATGCTGACGCCCGGCACAGTTTGTAAGGCCTCGGATATGGTGGCGCTTTGTAGTTGGTCAAGCCGGTCGCGATCAACAATGTCGATAGCCTGTCCGGTTTCAGATCGCGGCTGTTCAAAGCCGCTGGCGGTCACAATGATGTCCTCCTCTGCGGTTTGCGCAAAGGCGGTTACGGGCAGCATCGCAAATGCGGCTGCCGAATATTTTAACAAGGTCATGTCTTTATCTCCTTCGCATGACGTTCAACCAAATGTCGTCACGCGGAGGAAAACCCCGATTGCGCCAGTGTCCCGCAAGCACAAAGGACAAACCGTAATCAGGCAGGTCTCCTGGCTCCCGGGTCACTGCTTTTGCCCCGCCTTCCCAGTTGCACGGTCACCCGTTTTTCCAGTGGCATTTGGAGCAAAAGCTCGCCGGTTACAGTTGCGGGAACAGCGCCGGATTTCCGCCGGCTTCCCTATTATCCACGCTCTCGCGCAGACCTGATACGTTTCAACGGGTTAGGCGGCTTTTTGATGCGGCGCAAGGGCTTTTGCGATGGGACGATTAATGCCGGGTTTTGCCGGGGCGCTGCATGCCCCAAAATTGGGGGCCTTCGGGGACTTGCCAACTATGTTTGATGGCAAAGCCAAAGCTTTGGTACAAAGGGATATTATGTTCATCGGCGGTTTCCAGATAGGCAGGCAGGCCATCTTGATCGACGCGGTCTAGCCCTGCGCGGATCGCCGCGCCGCCAAATCCCTTGCCCTGATAATCGGGGTCGCAACCGGCAAAATGCAAATACCAGACGGGTTCTTGCGGCAAATGTTTTTCGATCAAATGGGATATTTCAAGCCCGCGCAAAATCGAGAAACGCAATTGCTGTACAAAGGGAATGAACAGCCGCGCCGTGTCGAAGAGCGTATCGCGCGCTTGGCCGGGGCCGCGCCATAAGGTGACCGCTTCTATGCCATCGGTTCCGAACACGGCGCCTTTGCGATGTTCGTCGCGCAAGAACAAATGAAACGCACCTGTCAGCCGCCGTGCGCGCAATTTGGGGTCGGGTATGACATAGCTCCAGCCTGCCTCATTCTGGAACGCCCGCGCCAGCGTTTCGGCAATCTCCAGATTATCTGTGGGCTTGAGTAGCTTTGCGTCCGGCAAAATTACCCCTTTGCCTGCGTCATAATCGGCAGATTGCGGATGCGCTTGCCCGTTGCCGCGAACAAGGCGTTGGCCAATGCAGGTGCAGCAGGCGGAACGCCGGGCTCACCAATGCCGCCCATCGGTGCGCCGCTGTTGAGGAAATGGATATCCTGCACCAACGGTGACTGCGCCATGGTCAGCAACAGATAATCGCTTAGGTTGCTTTGCTGCGCCGCGCCTTTTTCCAGCGTGATCGCCTCGCCAATGGCCGATGATAGGCCCATGATCGTGCCGCCCTCAATCTGCGCCATGGCGGCGTCGGGGTTGACGATGCTGCCCGCGTCAACGACCGTGGTGACCTTATGCAATTTGGGCATGCCATCTTCGCCAACTGAGGCTTCAACGACCATTGCGACGATGGTTTTGAAGCTTTCGACCAAAGCCACGCCGCGTCCGCGTCCAGCAGGCAAGGGTGTGTTCCATCCGCTGCGCGCCGCGACTTCATCCAAAACGCGCAAATGCCGTGTATCCGCTTTCAAATGGTTGCGGCGGAAAATGACGGGATCTTCACCTGCGGCATGCGCCAGTTCATCCATGAAGCTTTCATTGTAAAAGCCTTGTTGTGTTGAATTGACCGACCGCCATGCGCCCGTATTCTGGTTCGACACATGCGCAAAATGCCGACGCGACACGGCGGGCAAGATGTACGGAAATACGGTCTCGCTCTCCGAACTTTCGGGTTGGGCATAATCATTGCGGTAAGCGGCAATGCGTTTCTTGTCCGTCAACGCCGCCGACAGCAAAGCCGAGCTTTGCGGGCGATATGCGCCTTGGGAAACTTCTTCCTCCCGGCTCCAGATCAGCTTGACCGGATAAGGTAATTGCATGGCAAGCTGCGTCACTTGGTCCACAATTTCCATATACATGGGCAAGCGGCGGCCAAAGCTGCCGCCAATGATCATGGGGTGGAACGTGACGTCATCCGCATCAAGGCCCGAAACCTCGACCGCCAGCATTTTGGTCGCCAACGGGTCTTGCATCCCGCCCCAAATGTCGAGCTTGCCGTCCTTGAAATGGGCGGTGAGGGCAAAGGGCTCCATCATCGCATGGTGAAGGAACGGCACCTGATATTTGGCTTGAATGGGCTTGGCGCCCAGCCCTGCTTGCACATCACCTTCGCCCGCTTCGCCATCGGCTTCTCCCTTGGCGATGATATCGTCATGCGCTTTGAAAATCGATGCGGTTGAAACGTCGGCATGGCCACCGTCGCTAAAGCTGGGTGCCAAAGCGCGTAGGCCGGAAATTGCGGGCCAATAGCCCTTGGCCACGACAGCAACGGCATTTTCAAGCTTGATGACCTTTTCCACACCCTTGATCGCCATGGCAGGCGCGGTGTCGACCGACGTCAGCTTACCACCGCGTACAGGGGCGGCTTGAATCGTTGCCACCCGCATATTGGGGATCGCAAAATCCATACCAAATTGCGCGCTGCCATCCACCTTGGCGGGAATGTCGAGGCGCTGCATCGATTGCCGCATCAGGCGATATTGTGTGGGGTCTTTCAGCTTGGGTTCGTTGTCGAGCGATAAGGTCGCTGCTTGCGCCGCAAGCTCTCCATAACGCAACGATTGGCTTGATTTGGCGTGAATGACGCGGCTGTCCTGCGTGGTCAGTTCTTCTACCGGCACATTTAACCGCTTGGCGGCGGTTTCCATCAGTGCAAGCCGCGTGGCCGCGCCCACCTTTTGAAAGGTCATTTGACCTGTGAACCGCAAGGCGGTTGAACCGCCGGTAATCTGCAGATTCATTTGCCGCGCGATGAACGCCAAAAAGGATTGCGGAATGCCATTGATAATTGCCGGTTGACCCGTCATTTCAGTCAGAAATCCGCGACCCAAGCCGACATTGGCAAAGGCCGGTTCCGCAGGCGCAGAAACGATGCGCACCTGTTCCCATGCCGCATCCAATTCTTCGGCGAGCATTTGCGCAAGGCCCGTATTTGACCCCTGACCAATGTCGGTGTGCGGCGAATAAATGGTGACGACATCGTCTTCGCTGATTTTCAGCCATGTCGCAAAGCTATGTTCGCCTTCGCCTGTTATGCGCGCCTTGGCGTCTTTAGCAGCGTTGCGGTCAGCAATCGAAATGCCAAACAAGCCCGCGCCGACGATGGCGACACCGCCGATTAAAAAGGCACGGCGCTTCACGCCTTTGCGCTTGAGCGGAGCTTCTGGTGCAATATCGGGCGTGGGGTTATCGGTCATCAGACGGCTCCCTGAGTAGCTTGGGCGGCCTGTCCGGTGGCGGCGCGAATGGCCTTGCGAATACGCGGATAGGTGCCGCAACGGCATAGGTTGGTCATCGCCGCGTCAATTTGCGCATCGCTTGGCCGACCGGTTTTTTCGATGAGTGCCACTGCGGCCATGATTTGTCCGGACTGGCAATAGCCGCATTGTGGCACTTGCGCCGCAATCCACGCTGTTTGGACCGCGTGCAGCGTGCCATCGGCGGATTTCAGCCCTTCAATCGTGGTGATTGATTTGCCTGCAACGTCGCTAACCGGCACGCTGCATGAACGGGTGGGTTCGCCATCGACATGCACCGTGCAGGCCCCGCAGGCAGCAACGCCGCAACCAAATTTTGTTCCCGTCAGGCCAAGTTCTTCACGGATGACCCATAATAATGGGGTGTCCGGTTCAGCGGACAATGCCACTGCTTTGCCGTTGATTGACGTTTGAATTGCCATGTGAAGAAGCTCCCAACCAATATCGCGTTTCATATAGCAACGCTTCTTTGACTTTGCTAGCGGGTAGCTATGAAAACAGGCAGTGCCAACCATGATCGCATCCTTGCCGCCGCACGTGATTGGACTGGCGCGCCGATGGCGATTGCGACGGTAGTTGAAACGTGGAAGTCTGCGCCTTGTCCAACGGGCACGCATATGCTGGTCCATGCCGACGGGCGGTTTGTCGGGTCGGTGTCCGGCGGCTGTGTGGAGGCCGATGTTCTGGAACGGGCACAGATGGTGCTGGCTGGCGCGCCACCGGTGTTGCGGCGTTACGGCGTTGCCGATGATGCGGCGTGGGACGTTGGCCTGCCGTGCGGCGGCGATATTGTCGTGCTGGTGCAGCCGGTGTCGGATGAAGGATTCCCCGAAAGCGTGTTTGCGGACATATTGCGCGCGCGCAGCAGCGGAGCGACATTATCCGTTGTGACAAACCTTGCCACGGGTCGCAGTAGGATATCGCAGCAGCCAGAGGCTGACGGCTTTATCAACGTCTATTATCCCCCTCGCCGCCTGTTGATTGTCGGCGCGGTGGAGATTGCGGCGGCATTATCGGCGATTGCGGTTTCGCAAGGGATAGATGTCACCTTATGCGACCCGCGTGGACGGTTTTTGACGGCGGACCGCTTCCCCGGCGTGCGCCTTGACGACCGCTGGCCGGACGAAGCGGTCAAGGCCTTCGCGCCCGACAGCCGCAGCGCGATTGTGACCTTGAGCCATGATCCCAAGATTGATGATCCCGCTTTGATATCTGCATTGGCGAGTCCTGCCGCTTATGTGGCGGCTTTGGGCTCATCACGGTCGCATCAGGCGCGGCTGTCGCGCCTGTCTGCGGCCGGTGTCGGCGCGGAACAATGCGCGCGGATAGAGGGACCAGCGGGCGTTGCGATCAACGCGATCAGCGCGCCGGAAATTGCGCTCTCGATTGCAGGCGGGATGATCCGCGCATTCAATCTAGGCCTGCGTTAATGGAGGCAAAGCAGGTCGCAATTGTCTTGCTCGCTGCGGGACATGCGCGCCGTTTTGGTTCGGATAAGTTGATGGCGGATTTGGGGGGCGCGCCACTGGGCATCTGCGCCGGGCGGACCTTGGCCGGCGTGGACGCCGCAGCGCATTTTGCGGTGTGTCAGCCCAAGGCTGGCATAGCGCCACATTATGCAGATTTGGGCTATAGAATTGTCGATAACCCGCGCGCAGCAGTTGGGCTGTCCACTTCGCTGCATCTCGCGGTTGATGCGGCTGCAAAGACGCAGGCGCAAGCCTTGCTAATTGCGCTGGCCGATATGCCATTCATTGCGGCATCCCATATCCACGCGCTGATGGCGGCGTGCCATGGCGACGTCATGGCATCGTCGGACGGAAACCAAGCCATGCCGCCCGCTATTTTCCCGCGATCAAGCTGGCCATTTTTGCTGGAGACCAAAGGCGATGCGGGCGCGCGACAAATCCTTGCGCGCGCCTGCAGCTTGGCCGCGCCCGCAGGCAGTTTGCGCGACATAGATACGCAAGATGATTTGGCTGCTTCAAAATCGCGGCCGCTTGGCTTAGACCAGATGACATGAACCAGCCCTCCGCTCGCCCCGCGATTGAAGCCGCCTTGCGCAACCCCAACCTCATGGCGGCGGCTGTGGCGTTGTCGGAAAACCGGTTGGAGGATGCAGAACCGATTTTGCGGGGCCATTTGCGTGATGCGCCAACCGATGTGGCGGCGATCCGGATGATGGCCGAACTGGCCGCGCGCGTTGGCCGGTTGAAAGACAGCGAGGCCTTGCTGCGCCGTGCATTGGAATTGACGCCCGATTTTGGCGCAGCACGGGCCAATTTGGCAACAGTGCTGTATAAACAAAATCGCTTTCCAGAGGCGTTGGAACATCTCAACGCCGTTTTGGCGCAAGGCGGCGACAACCCCGTTCAGCAAAATCTGAAAGCGGCGGCGCTTGGCCGGATTGGCGGCTATGAAGAGGCGATTGCCCTGTACCAGGAATTGACCACGCGCTTTCCCGACCATGCCAAATTATGGATGAGCTATGGCCATATGCTCAAGACCGTCGGTAATCAGAATGAGAGCGTTGCGGCCTATCGCCGCGCTTTGGCGGTCGAACCCACTTTGGGTGAAGTCTATTGGAGCCTCGCCAATTTAAAAACGGTAAGCTTCTCCGACGATGATGTTGCCGCAATGAACGCGGCTTTGACGTCTGACGGCCTTGGCACAGAGGATGCCTATCATCTCCATTTTGCACTGGGCAAGGCGATGGAGGAGCGCGCTGACCATGCCGCAGCATTCGCGCATTATGCAAAGGGGAACTTGCTACGTAGCGCCGAGCTACATTATGATCCGCAATCCATAAGCGACCAGGTCGATAAAATCATCACGCTGTGCACGCCTGAATTTTGGCGCGCGCGCGCGGGGCAGGGGCATGATGCGCCCGACCCGATTTTCATCCTTGGCATGCCGCGCGCGGGTTCAACGTTGATTGAACAAATTCTTGCCAGCCATTCGATGGTGGAAGGCACGATGGAATTGCCCGATATTCCGGCAATGGCGCTGCGCGAGGGGCGCGGGTCGGACTGGATTGACGCGCTGTCTGGTTTTAGCGCGCAGGACGCCGAACGGCTGGGCGCGGAGTTTATCGAACGCACATATATCCAGCGTAAGACCGACAAGCCGTTCTTCATTGATAAGCTGCCCAACAACTGGAATTATATCGCGTTCATCCGCCTGATCCTGCCCAACGCCAAAATCATCGACGCGCGGCGGCATCCACTTGATTGCTGCTTTTCCAATTATCG
Organism: Sphingorhabdus sp. EL138; assembly: GCF_945890115.1. Taxonomy (GTDB): domain Bacteria; phylum Pseudomonadota; class Alphaproteobacteria; order Sphingomonadales; family Sphingomonadaceae; genus Sphingorhabdus_B. The sequence goes on along the minus strand of NZ_CAMDCK010000002.1, from coordinate 26,048 downwards.
GCAGCATTTCGCAAAGGGGCAGGCGTTTAGTTACGACCTTGCCCATATGGGGCAATATTATGCGGATTATGTGCGGTTGATGGCGCATTTTGACGCGGGTAAGCCGGGTCATATCTATCGCGTCATTCACGAAGAATTGCTGGAAAATCCAGAACAAGAAATTCGCGGGCTATTGGATTTCTTGGGCGTTCCGTTTGAAGACAATTGTCTGAATTTCCATCAGAGCACGCGCGCCGTGCGTACGGCATCCAGCGAGCAGGTGCGGCGTCCGATCAACCGTGACGGCGTTGATCAATGGAAGCCTTATGCCGCGCATTTGGAGCCACTGAAACGCGCGCTGGGGTCGCTTTGGGAAATCTATCCTGCCACAGCAATATAGTTGCTGCATTACAACACAGTGACCTAAAATTACAAATAAATGACGCATATTGCGAAAACATATTGCGTGGACGCCTTATTGGGGGCCTATTTATTGCAAGGTAAACAGGGAGGGTTGCGACATGCGCCTAAAAAATCAGAAATCGAACGTTCGCACAGCATTAGTTATGTTGTTAACATCAACAGCTTTTGCCGTTCCTGCAATGGCGCAGGAAGCCGCTGACGCAGACAGCAATGTCATCGTCGTCACCGCGCAAAAGCGTGAACAGAATTTGCAGGACGTGCCGATCGCGATCAATGCCATTGGCAATGAAAAGCTTGACCAATTGCAGGTCAGCGAATTGCAGGATGTTGTGAAATTCCTGCCGTCGGTTACTATTCAGCAAGGCGGACCCGGCTTTGCGCAGGTCTATTTCCGCGGCGTCGCCTCGGGCGAAAACGCGAACCACTCGGCGTCGCTGCCAACGGTTGGTACTTATCTCGACGAAATGCCGATCACCACCATTCAAGGTGCGCTCGATCTGCATGCTTATGACCTTGCCCGTGTTGAGGCGCTCGCTGGACCGCAGGGCACATTATATGGCGCAAGCTCGATGGCTGGCACGTTGAAGCTGGTTACAAATGCGCCGGATCCATCCGGTTTCTACGGAAGCGCTGGCGTTGAGTTGAACACTGTTGCGCATGGCGACATCGGGTCGATTTACGAAGGCTTTGTCAACGTACCGATTGCGGAAGGTGCGGCCGCGCGTTTGGTTGGCTGGTATCGCGATGATGGCGGCTATATCGACAATATTGCGGGTAGCCGGACCTATGCCTCGTCAGGCATTAAGCAGAGCAACACTGCCTTGGTTGAGAAAAACTATAACGATGCCGAAACCTATGGTGCGCGTTTGGCGCTCGGCATCGACCTTGATGACAATTGGACGATTAAGCCAACAGTGATGGGGCAGGTTCAGAATACGCAAGGTAGCTTCTCGCAGGAACGTTCGGGGCAATCCAAGGCCGAACTGCAAACCGTTCAGTATAATCCCGAAGGCAGCCGCGATAAATGGATTCAGGCGGCAATGACGATTGAAGGCACAATCGGCAGCTGGGATGTGACCGCGACGGGCGGCCATTTGCGCCGCAAGACCGAAACGCAGTCGGATTATTCGGATTATGCGTATTTCTATGACGCTTTGTCTGGCTATGGCAATTATTTCTACGACAATGCCGGGACACTTGTGAACCCGAACCAATATATTCAAGGCGTTGATCGTTATAAGAAAAGCTTTGGCGAATTGCGGGTTGCAAGCCCTGCCGACGCGCCCTTGCGGTTCATCGGCGGTGTATTTGCGCAACGCCAATCGCATAACATCGAACAAAATTACATCATCGATAAAATTGCCGATTCCATCACTGTGAAGGGAACCGACAGCAATATCTGGTTGACCAAGCAACAGCGGGTTGACCGCGATTATGCGGCTTTTGGTGAATTGACCTATGATTTGACGGAGAAGCTCTCGCTGACCGGCGGCTTGCGTTATTATAAGTTCGATAACTCGTTGCAGGGCTTCTTCGGCTATGCGGCTGGATTTTCGAGCAAGACCGGCGAATCCGCCTGCCTCAACACCGATGGCACCACGCGGCGCGCCAATCCGGCGGGAACGCCTGTGCCAATCCTCGTCGATGGCAGCCCTTGCACCAATGTGGACAAATCCACGTCGGACAATGGTTTCATCCACAAAATGAACGCCACATATAAAGTCACCGACGATGTTCTGCTCTATACCACATGGTCGCGCGGTTTCCGTCCGGGCGGGATCAACCGTCGCGGCACCTTGCCGCCTTATGGTTCGGACAAGCTCGACAATTATGAATTGGGCTGGAAAACCACCTTCGGTGCATTCCGTTGGAACGGCGCCGTGTTTCAGGAAGATTGGAACAATATCCAGCTTTCATTCTTGGGTGCCAATGGCTTGACCGAAATCCGCAATGCGGGTGTTGCCCGTATTCGTGGTGTCGAAATGGACGCTGGCTTCCGGACGGGCGGTTTCAGCCTGAACGCTGGTTTCAGCTATAATGATGCGAAAAGCCAACGCGATTTCTGTAAGGTAGCCAACGCAACTTTTGATTGCACCACGGCGGGCAATGAATTGCTTGCGCCATCGGGATCGCGTCTGCCTGTGACCGCCAAGTTAAAGGGCAATGCGATTGCACGGTATGAATTCCCGATCGCCGATTGGGATGGTCATGTGCAGTTTGCGGTCAATCACACCGGCAGCCGCCGAAGCGATTTGCGGCCCGTGCAGAATAGCATCAAGGGCAATCTGGATGCGTATACCACGGCTGACGTCTCCGTTGGCGTGAAGCAGGAAGCATGGGCAATTGAGGCATTTGCCACAAACCTGTTCGACACACGCGGCGTGGTCAACACCGGCGTCCAATGTATTGAAACAACCTGCGGAACGGGTGTCACGGCATCAACGCCAACGGGCGGCGCCTTTTACGATGTCGTTATCAAGCCTCGCGTAATCGGTGTGAAAATCTCGCGTGATTTCTAACAATTTTTTTGCTTTTCTTGACGCAGAAAATTTGTAACAAGAGACATTGATAGGTCGTTCAGAAACGTACGACACACAGTTTGTCGCTAAAAGCGACAGGGGGAGGAAGCCGGATCTGAAAAGGTCCGGCTTTTTTGTGACGCTTTGGCTAGTCTAAGCAAATATGCGTTTGAACATACTGCGGTCGGCCAACACCTCTGCCGCGCAATTATGGCCGGGCGCACCTGTTACGCCGCCGCCGGGATGGCTTCCCGCGCCGCACATATACAGGCCTTTTAACGGCCCGCGATACGCGCCATGGCCCAAGATTGGGCGCGCGGACCATAATTGGTCAAGGCTCATATTGCCATGCATGATGTCGCCGCTGACCAGTCCGAATTTCCGCTCTAGCCCCTTGGGGCTGAGGATTTGGCGACCCAGAACCGACGCGCGGAAGCCGGGGGCATAAGCCTCAACTGTGCTGATGATATCGTCGGCGGCTTGGCCTTCTTCGGCATCCCAATCGCGGGGCGACTCATCCGCATTATTGGGCAGCTCAGGCGCAAATTGTTGGCAGAACAGGCTCGCCACATGCTGCCCTGCGGGCGCAAGGCTGTCATCGACGGTCGATGGGATGAGGATTTCCACGATAGGCTTTTGCGACCAGCCATCGCGCTTCGCATCCAAAAATGCGCGGTCCATATAATCCAATGTTGGCGCGATGATGATGCCCGATTGATGGTGCTCGCCCGTTTCGGGCAAGCAGGTGAATTTGGGCAGTTCGGACAAAGCGACGTTCATGCGGAATGTGCCGCTTCCAGCTTTAAAGCCCTTCACGCGGCGTTTAAATTCGGGTTTCAGGTCGGCGTCGTCAAATAGGCGTTCGTACAGCAGCTTTGGCCCGACGTTCGAAATCACGCGGTCCGCGACGATTTCCGCGCCGCTTTCAAGGCGTACGCCCGCGACCTTTTCGCCGTCCACCAAGACGCGCGATACGGGCGCTTCGAGGCTGATTTCGACGCCCAGATCGCGGCATACCTTCGCCATGATCTGCGTGATCGTGCCCATGCCGCCGATGCTGTGGCCCCAAGCGCCCTTATTGCCATTCACTTCGCCAAAGACATGGTGCAGCAAGACATAAGCGCTGCCCGGCGTGTCGGGGCTGGCATAATTGCCGACGACAGCGTCAAAACCAAACGCAGCCTTTACCGCTTCGCTTTCGAACCAACTGTCGAGGAAGCTGCGCGCCGATTTGGTGAACAGTTCCAACACATCACGCTGTTGCGACAGGTTGAGCTTCATCAGCCCGCGTCCCTGCACGGCGGCATCGATAAGGGTTTTTAGGCCGTCGCCGACATTGGGCGGCGACCGTAAAGCAAGATCGCGCAGGACGTCCGCGACACCTTCCAACATGTCATAATATTGCGGCAAGACCGCTGCGTCATGCTTTGAAAAGCGCGCGAATTCGGCCTGTGTGCGTTCCAGCCCGCCACCGAGTTTCAGATAACCGCCATCTTCTTGTGGCAGGAAATTGGAAATGGGCCGTTCAATAACGCGATAGCCATGGTCGACCAGCTTCATGTCAGAAATCACCTTCGGCTGCAGCAGGCTGACGGTGTAACTTGCGACCGAGTTGCGGAAACCGGGGTGGAACTCTTCGGTCACCGCCGCGCCGCCGACAACATCGCGGCGCTCGACAATGCGGACCTTCAGGCCAGCGCGCGCGAGGTAAAAGGCGCAGACAAGGCCGTTATGGCCAGCACCAATGATGAGGGCGTCATATTTCTGAGTCATTTTTTGCTCCAACCCGATGCCGGGCGTTGTTCGAGGCGCGCCTCTGGAATGATGTTGCGGATTTGGCGGCAGAAGCTTTTCAGGCACACTTCCTTGTCGGACAGCGGGCCCATGGAAAAACTGCGGCTCGCCATGCCTTGCTGCACGCGGGTGATGAGGACGGTGTCCTCTGCATTGACTTGCCGGTTGATCCGCCAGTTAAGGTAACGCGCCGCGCGCATTTCACGGCGCCATGCGTAATCGGGCGCGTCCGGAAGGACATAGCTGATTTCACGGATGACGCAGCTATCGGGCCCTGTGGGCAGCCATTGCATGAAATCCACTTGGTCGGGATAAATGTCGAAGGCAACCGACGGCCACAGCTTGAAATAGAGCCAGCGTTTCTGATTGGCGGCGGGCAAATGGGGGACCGGCGGCAGTAAGTTCTGATAAGCGCGTTCCGACCAGTTGGTCGATGGCCGGTCGACAAGGTCGCCCCACATGCGGTCGACATAAGGTTCCGCCTCAACACCATAGCTTTTGCCGAACAGGCGTGTGAGGCCGGGATGCGCGACGGGGATATGCAGGCCGTCAGAATAATTGTCGCCGACATTTTTCCAGTTTACGTCGCGCGGGCGCATGGTGACACGGCCAAGCGCCCGTAATTCTTCAAATCGGTAAGGTGCGACTTGCGCTTCATAAGGGGCCATCATTTCGGCAACCGAAGGCCCGCCGCTTTCCAGACGGACGAAGATAAACCCGCGCCAGATTTCCATATCGACGGGCACAAGGCCGGCCTTATCCTTGTCGAGCGTCGGGTAAGAGGCGCTGTCGGGCACGCCCGTCAATCGGCCATCAAGGTCATAGGTCCATGCGTGATAGGGGCAGACTAATTTCTTCGCGCAGCCAGCCGAACCATCGACCAAGCGGCTGCCCCGGTGGCGGCAGACATTCGTGAATGCGCGCAAATTGTCGTCCGCGCCGCGCACAACAATAACGCTTTCATTGATATAATCGAGGCTGTGCCAGTCGCCCACATGCGCGACGTCGCTGACATGGCACACCACTTGCCAAGACGGCCGGAAAATGCGGTCCACCTCCAGCGCGGCAAATTCGGGATCATCATAGGTCCAGGCCGGCAGGCTCCAGCCTTCCAAATGATCATCCGGTGTTTGAACGCCTGATTCGGACATCTTGCTCCCCTTGTTATACGAGTGTATAACAGCGGCATGCAACCGCGACAAGTCTTCACCCGAAAAAGTGCCGATACACGCCGCGACGCGTTGATTGCAGCCACGGCGCGTTGCCTAGCGACGCGGGGTGCACATGGGACGTCGGTGCGCGCAATTTGCCTGGAGGCAGGGGTGTCGGCGGGGTTGCTACGGCATTATTTTGACGGAATTGATGCGTTGGTGGCCACAACCTATCGCGCGACGGGGGCGCGCGTAGCGGCGGCGTTGCACGCTGCGGTTGAGGCTGTTGCGTGCGATAACCCGCGCGGCCGGTTGCTGGCCTTTGTCACCGCCAGTTTCCGCGCGCCGATTGCGGATCCGGAGCTGCTCGCCACATGGCTGGCGTTTTGGAGCCTGTCGCGCACGGTGCCGGCCATTGGCGACATCCATGACGAAATCTACGCTGAAAACCGGCAGGATATGGAGCGCCTCATCCTTGCCTGCCCACAGGCCCCAGCGGACGCCCGATTGGCGGCAGTGGCGCTGACCGCCTTGGTCGATGGTCTATGGCTTGAACTCAGCTTAGGCAACGCGCCCTTTAGCGTCAGTGAGGCGGAGGCTTTGGCCGAAAAATGGCTGGATAGTTTTATTTAGGACCGCAATCGCGCCTGTCACAGCGCTGCAACAGCAATCGATTAACGCCGATGACGAAGCGTCGTGACAATGCGCCGCAGGGATTGCTGGAAACGCAAAAGGGGAAGCCGATCATGTCATTTATAATCAACCGCCGTCATTTGTTGGCAACCGCTGGATTTGGTCTTGGCGGGCTGATGCTGCCCGGCGGCGCTGCGATGGCGCAGACGCTTCTTGGGCTCACCGGATTTACGCATAATGTCGCCAGCGGCGAGCCGGGGCCGGACTCGGTGCTGTTATGGACACGCTATGTCAACGCAACGGGCGGCGCATCCAAAGTGCGCGTCGAAATTTCCGAAAGTCAGGACTTTATCAAGATTGCGGGCGGCGGCGAAATGGTCACTGGGCCATGGCGCGACCATACGGTCAAAATCACCGTCGATAATCTTGCGCCCGGCAAATGGCATTGGTTCCGCTTCATCGCGCCGGATGGCAGCATTTCGCCTGTTGGCCGCACCAAGACTCTGCCCGTGGGCAAAGCGGCGAAATTCAACATCGCGATATTCTCTTGCTCCAATCTGGGCTTCGGTGAATTCAACGCGTATGGCCATGCCGCCGCGCGCGACGACATTGATCTGGTGCTCCACATGGGCGATTATATCTATGAATATGGTCGTGGTGGCTATGACGGCGGCGCAAAATTTGCCGCGCGCATTTTCCCGGCCGATGAAATCCTGACGCTGGCGGATTATCGTCTGCGCTATTCCAGCTATCGTTCGGACAAGCAGTTGCAGGCGCTGCATGCGAACTTCCCGATGATCGTCAATACCGATGACCATGAAACCGCCAATGACAGTTGGGAAGGTGGCGCGCAAAACCACAGCGTGGATGAGGGTGATTGGAATTCCCGGCGCAACGCCGCGATGCAGGTATGGCGCGAATGGTTGCCTGTCGGTGAGCAGCCATGGAAAGAATATGCGATTGGCGACCTTGCAACTTATTACCGCACAGACACGCGCACAGTGGCGCGGACCAAGCCTTATGCCTATGGCGAACTGCTACGTTCGGGTGATCCGGCAAAGGCACTTTCCGAATATCGCGACGGCGCATGGCGCGATCCGTCCATGACGATGTTGGGTAGCGAACAAGAGGCGTGGTTGTCCCGCGCGATTGTCCGCAACCGTTCCACATGGGCGGTGCTGGGTTCAGGCACCAATATGGGCTATAATTACACGCCAGAAAACGCGATGGATTGGGTTCCCGAAGTTGCGCCTGAACGCGCTAAAAACTATGTGCGGCAGGGTATCGCTGCGACAAAGGCAGGCTTGCCGTATAATCTCGACAATTGGGGTGGTTACCCCGCGGCGCGTGCGCGCTTGTTGGCGGCGGCGCAGCGCGCAGACGCGAACTTGGTCGTGGTCACGGGCGATAGCCACAATGGCTGGGCGTATGACTTGCCCGAAGGCGGAAAGCCAGCCGGCGTTGAATTTGGCGGGCATAGCGTTTCGTCACCAGGCTTTGAAAGCGCGATTCCGTTTACTGACCCAGCCGACGTCGCGCGCAGCTTGCTTAACGGCAGCAAACAGGAATTGCGCTGGGTTGATACCTCCAACCGCGGCTATATGCATTTGTCGCTCACCCCGCAGGCGGCAACCAATGAATGGGTGTTTATGCAGACGGTCAAGGACGTGTCACTCGCCACCAAGACCGGCCATAAAATGAAAGTACGGCCCGGCCGAAAGGTTCTTGAGCAAGCCTAAGGCTTGCTTTTAACCGAACAGTTAAATCGCCTTGATTTTGTGTCCTCCCTCGCGCCATAGATGCAGCATAAGCGTGAGGAGAGAATGACATGCAAATGGCCGGGCTTGGGTATAGCGAAGAACAGATCGAGCTTTTGGATGTAGCCACGAGCTTTTGCCGTGACAAATCGCCTATCGCTCGTGTCCGCAAGCTGATGGATAGCGATTTGGGCTATGACGCCGATGTCTGGGCCGAGATGGCCGCCTTAGGCTGGACCGCTATATCGATTCCCGAGGCACATGGCGGCGTTGGCCTGACGCTGGCTGAGGTTGTGCCGGTGGTGGAACAAATGGGCCGCCACCTGATGGCGTCGCCTTTGGTGTCATCGACCTTGGCGGCGCAAGCGCTCATCTTTGGCGGCACTGAAGCACAAACGTCTGCATGGCTGCCCCGCCTTGCCGAAGGCGCAATCGGCACGCTGGCTTTGTCCGAAGCGCATGGCGACTGGGACCTTCAGAACATCCTAGCGACGGCAAAGCTGGAGGGTGACAATGTGCATCTGTCTGGCGAAAAGCTTTTCGCGGCATGGGCACAGACCGCCGATATCGTCATTGCATCGGTGATGTTGGATGGCAAGCCAGCCCTGGTTTTGCTGACCGCGCAGGACGTCGCGGGTCGCCTGCGCCGTGAGGCGATTATCGACGAAACCAAACGCAGCTTTGCTGTGTCGCTTGATGGCTTGGTCGTATCGCGCGCCGCGTTGCTCGAAGTCGCGCGCGCGACATCCACTTTGTCGCATATCGAACAGGCCGCCAATCTCCTGCAAAGCGCGGAAATGTGTGGCGGATCGCAAAGCGTGATCGATTATACCGTCAGCTATCTGCAAACGCGCAAGCAGTTTGGAAAGTTAATCGGCGAATATCAGGCGCTGAAGCATCCGACGGTCGATGCCTATGTCGAATATGAAAAGGCGCGGTCGCATTTATACAGCGCTGCCAATAGTTTCAGCGACCAAGGCGTTGGCGAAATCGCCGTGCGCATGGCCAAGGCGGCGGCGGATGCAACATATAGCTTTGCCGCCGATCGCGCCATTCAATTTCATGGTGGCTTTGGCTTTACCCATGATTGCGATGCCGGCCTCCATCGCCGTGCCGCGATTTTTCATGCGTCGCAATTTGGGGATGCGGCATGGCAACGGGCAAAGCTTGCCCCTTTGTTGCTCGGGTGAATAAGCTTCAGGACATTTTCGGGGTACTGACAAGGATTGCGCGGTTGATCGAACGCCGTTGATGCGTCTTTAGGTGGAGCGCAAAACGCGTTTGGCCGGTCCAGATATGGTCAACAGGGCGCCAAAGGCTGATGGCATCTTTAGGACAGTAAGAATTTACATCTTCTTACAATATGCCTCTAAGCCCTAGTTTAAGCTAAATTTGTCGAAATAGTTTCAAATTGGCTATATTTACTACCGTTCCGGCGGCGATATGCCGTGCATTTACGTGCGCCCGGCCTAACAAATTGAATATGGGGTATAAGTATCGGGTCGCATTGATACTTTGCCACATTCATTTGAAATAAACGCGGAACGTCGGCGGTCATTGCGAACGCATGCACCAATATTGTCTGCGATGTGGATGGCTGGGAAAATATGTTTGATTCACAGAGCAATACGGATGTGACTGACCAAATGCACACCTTTGACGTTCCGATTAAGCTGACGCGTGCGCAATTGGAGAACATGCTGCGCACAGTAGAGGCAGATGTCAACGACGTAAACGTGCGGCCAAGCACAGCAGCCACGGGCAACGCCTTAACGCATATTGCGGTGAAAAAGGCGGCGGACCTTCTTGAGATTACCAAGCGCCGTTCGCGATTGGTGTCGGTTGCCAATCTTTTCGCCGACCCTGCCTGGTTTATATTGCTCGATTTGTTTGTGCGCCAGCATTCCGGACTCCAGACGAGCGTTTCCAGCGCGTGCCATGCGTCCTTTTCACCTGTGACAACCGCGCTACGGCATCTCGCCATTTTAACGGAGCGTAAAATCATCGAGCGGGAATATGACCCGAACGATCAGCGCCGCGTTTTTCTAAGGCTGACGGAAGAAGCCAGCGCCGAGATCCAGCGTACATTGTTGACCGACAACTTTAAAGATATGGCTATCGCGTCGTAACCATCGGCCCCGATATGGGCTATATGATGCCGCGATTGTCGCCATGATATCGCAAAGTGCATGAATTTAGTTCACACATTTTAGCAAAGCTTTATATTGCGCCTATGAACAGACTTCAGGATGTGGACGCGAAAATTTTGCATGACCTTATGCAGCCGTTGAACATCATCCGGCTGTCCTGCGGGAATATCCGTGCGCGAATGGGAAACGCTTCGACCGAGGATGCAGAATATTTGCTCGCGAAGGTGATGCGTATAGAGGAGCAGGTGGTCCGCGCGACGGACCTTTTGCAGAATTTGAAGACGCAGGATGAAGACCAAGGGCCAGCCAAAGGCGCCTAACGCGCCATCATTTCCTGACAGGCAGGATTCTGTTTATTCGCTTAGTGGGTGCAATTTCCAAGCTGTTTCCAAATAACGCTGCATCGCGCTAACGGCGTCGGGCTCCAACTCTAACAATGTGCGGCGCTTGTCGGTTGGGTCAATCCAACGCCGGACGAGACCAGCGTCAACAAGATTATTGACATGCCGCAACGCCGTGCTGAGCGGAACATGTGTGGACGCCGATGCGCTGGAAGCCGGCACAGCTTCCCCGCGCAAAGTGGCTTCCCCAATATCCAGCAATATTTCCCACGACGGCCCCGCGAGCACCGCTGGGTCGAAAAATTTCGATCTATTATGCTGGAATTTTAACAGCATGCGGGTAAACGCCTGAAGCTCTTCTTCCGTTGGTGTACCCTCCTGTCCTGCCAAGGGGTCGCGCAAGATTGGGGGATCAAGCCGTTTGGTCAGGGCCGTGATCTGAAACCGATAAGCCGTCGCAAAATAATGCACGGATGCCCGGCGCAATGCCTCGGCCATTTGCTCCATCGACACTGGCTTACTCAGCAAATCTATCGCTTGCGATTGCATCGCTTTGGTCGCGACTTGCAAACTCGAATGCCCCGTAAGTGCTAGGGTAACAATAGGTCGATGTGGCGAGAAGCGGTTGGAAATTTCAGACAATAATGAAATGCCATCCATAGTTGGCATTTCAAGGTCGGTAATGACAACACCGATCTCTGGCGACTCCGCGATTTGTTTCAATGCGTCGGGTGCGCTTGTGGCGGATATTACGGTATACCCCAAATTTTCTATCGCATCGCAATATTCTTCGAGACAGGCTGAGTCATCGTCGACCACAAGAATGGAGCAGCCCTTGGATAAATTGCTAATGGCCATGTCACTGTTTGCGTTGCTGACGTCCATAAAATTTTTTCACGCCCGAATCTGATTTCAAGATACTAACGACTTGGACCGCGAGTCCGCATTGTCCCTTATTTTAACTTTAACGTCAACTATTTGACCATCAACGCCATTTTTACAATCGCATACACGCGTTAACCATATATGATCCCCCCAAGTGGCGCAATGGCAGCAAATGTCACACCGAGAAAAATATATCCAAAAACAATTATATCCTTGATAGTGTCTTGCAGATGCTACGCGCGCAAAGATGGCCGCCTGCTGCGTCGTTGCGCATCGGTTCTTCCTAGGCTCCGATACGCTGCCGCCATCATTCCCTTGCGCCTCTGTTCTAAGCGGGCATAGATACAGGCGCGGCTAGGGGCGCGGTGCATATCTGGGGGGGAATAAGCGTGGGCAGGATCGAACAAGCCGCAATTGGCCAGCCATCCGGTCACCCCAAAGGCTTATTTTATTTATCCTTCACCGAAATGTGGGAACGCTTTTCCTTTTACGGCATGTCTGCGCTGCTCACGCTGTATATGGTGAAAGAAGTGCTGCTGCCTGAAAATGCGGCGCAGGTCATTGGGCTGGCAACACTGCGTAATATGTTCGAATTTCGCGGACCGATGAGCGACGTTGCTTTTTCGGCGATCATTTATGGTTGGTATGCGGGCCTTGTCTATTTCACGCCGATCGTTGGGGGATGGGTTGCCGACCGGATATTGGGCGCAAAGCGCACGGTAATGCTCGGCGTAGTCTTGATGAGCGCGGGGCATCTGGCGATGTCCTTTTATGCCAGCTTTCTGTTGGCGCTCTTGCTTCTGATCCTTGGGTCGGGATTTTTGAAGGGGAATATTTCTGCGCAGGTCGGCGCATTATACCCCAAATCGGATGAATCCATGCGGTCACGCGGCTTCACCATTTTTTCGACCGGGATTTGCATCGGCGCGGCGAGTGGGCCGCTCGTCACTGGATTGGTTGCGGCGCTCTATGGTTGGCATGCCGGGTTCGCGGTTGCCGCGGCCTTGATGTTGATTGCGCTGCTCGCTTATGTCTTGGGGCAGCGCCATTTGCCCGATGATCGTCCGGTGGCACGCAAGCGCGAGAGCAATCCGCCATTAACGCGCCAAGAGAAGAAACGCTTAGCGGTCCTTTTATTGGTGATTGCGCTAACGATACCTGCGGAAATCGCTTACCCAATGGTGTGGAGCATCGGCATCTTGTGGGTCGATCAATATGTGAATTTGGCGACATCGCTGGGCGAGGTGCCATCGAGTTGGTTTGCATCGATGGATTCCATCGGCGCGATATTGGCGGCCCCTGCGTTGGTTATGTTTTGGGCATGGCAGGCAAAGCGCGGCAGCGAACCCAGCAGCGTGACGAAGGTCGGTATTGGCTCCGCCATCATTGCCTTTGCCGCCCTTCTGTTCGCTTATGGCAATTGGGGACATAGCGCGCCGGACAGTGTGGACGCCGGATGGGCCATCGCTGGCTGGCTGATCATGGGGCTGGCTTGGATGTATTATTGGCCAACGACTTTGGCCATCGTCAGCAGGGCCGCGCCTGCGGGCATGGGCTCTTTCCTGATGGGCGTTGCGTTCCTTTCCCCCTTTATCGGCCACGTGTTGGCGGGATGGATAGGCAGCTATTTTGACCAAATGCACCCGTCGACTTTTTGGATCATGGATTCTGCGATTGCGCTGGCAGGCGGCATTCTCATCTTGCTGTTCCGCAAACGCCTCCAAGCGGCGCTGGAATCTGATCTCGCTTCGTAAAGCTGCAAACCAACCCTAAGCGTTAGAAAATGCGCGCACCTTGGCGGCGGAGTTCTTGTTGCACGGCGCTGATGTCGACCGCGCAAAAGTCCCGGTCGGACTTGACGGCCAAGGCGGCGGCAACGCCTGCGCCTTGCCCAGCAACCGCGCAACACATCATGTTCCGGACCGCAGCATGGCTGACCTTGTCGCCACCAATCACGCGGCCAGCGGTAATCAAATGCCGGACATTTTTGGGTAACATCGACCGATAAGGCAATTGGAAATAGCGGCCAGTGGTCGGCAAAATAAGATAGCCATAGCCATCGATAAATTCCGGGAAGATGCCGATGCTATCGTCAAAACGGCCTTGCTCCATCACATCGTCGGCGGTCATGTTGTAGACCGCATCAATCTTGCGCGTATCGCGAATGCCTAACGTCATGCCAAAGTTACGCAGCTTGGCATCCTCGCAACCCGGCATGAACGCCTGCAACGCTGATATGGCGTGCATCGCCTGCTTACGCCCTGCCATTTCACCATGCGTCAGCGCATCGGGGTCGGTGCCGTCCAGATATAAATGACACATGTTGAGATAGGTCAAATCCCCCTGATCCGACACGGTGCCCCAAGTGCCAGCCATGGTCTTAACGCTGTCCGGTATCAGGCCAGCCTCCAACGCCTTTTGAAACGGCTTGCGTAGAAAGGGCGAGAACATTTCATCCTCTTTACCGCTGGTGATCACTTCCCACTCCCCGCCCACGGCCCAGTCGCCATAGGTTTGCGGGTCGGCCTTCACCGCATCGATGAACCGCGTTTTGTTCACGCCGCACATGGAAAACATGACTGAGACCGACATCATTTCGTCCACCGGATGCTTATGCGTTGGCGCGCCAGCCCTATGGGCAATGTCGGCGTCCCCTGTCGCGTCAATCACACGTTTGGCAAGGATCGCTTCACGGCCCGCCTTACTCTCCACAATCACGCCGCGGATTATGTTGCCATCCATGATCGGGGCCACACATAATCGGTGCAGCATCGGGATGACGCCTGCTTCTTCAACCAAAGTATCTGCGACAAATTTGAACGCTTCGGCATCCAGGCTGTGGCTGATCGATTGCGGCTCGGGCATGGCTGCGCCCATCAATTTGGCGCGGTCTTCAAACTCGCGCCCGATGCCTTCGCTGTCGATTGTGGCGGGGTGCCGATACCATGCGAAGCCCTCCACGCCGACCTGCGTGATATTGCCGCCGAAACAGCCATAACGTTCGAGCAAGGTGGTCTCGACGCCCGCGCGCGCCGATGCCAACGCTGCGGCAAGCCCACCGGGCCCCGAACCCACGACGAGAACGTCGGTGTGGCGGATCACATCAATATTGCGGGCGGGTTCGAGTATGGTTTCTATCATCGTTGCGCAATATCCCAATTTGGCGAGACGTAAAATGGTGCATTCGACGGGGCGAGCATCGGCTTGCCCAAGATATGATCGGCCGCCTTTTCCCCGATCATGATTGTCGGCGCATTTAGGTTGCCCGTGGTGATGGTTGGCATCACACCGCTGTCCACGACGCGCAGCCCTTGGACACCGATGACACGCAATTCGGGGTCGACCACGGCCATCGGGTCACGCGGACTGCCCATCTTGCAGGTGCAACTGGGGTGCAGCGCGCTTTCGACATGTTCGGCAATGAAGGCGTCAATCTGCGCATCGGTGACAATGTCCGCGCCGGGTTTTATTTCACGTCCGCGAAAGGGCGCAAAGGCGGGCTGTTGAAAAATCTCCCGCGTCAACCGCACGCAGGCCCGCATGTCTGTCCAATCGTCGGGATGGCTCATATAATTGAACAGGATTTTGGGTTTGTCATGCGGGTCTGCGCTTTTGAGCGTGACCGTGCCACGGCTTTTGGACCGCATCGGGCCGACATGGGCTTGAAAGCCATGTTCGGATGCCAGCGACGATCCGTCATAATTGATCGCCATGGGAAAGAAATGATATTGGATATCCGGATATTTGATACCGGCGCGGCTGCGGATAAAGCCGCAGCTTTCAAACTGGTTTGACGCCCCCAATCCCGACCGCCCCAATAACCATTGCGCACCGACCATCGCTTTACCCAGAAGATTGGCCTTGCCGTATAAAGTGATTGGTTGGGTGCAGGCCATTTGGAAATAAAATTCCAGATGATCCTGCAGGTTCGCGCCTACACCCGGCCGGTCGGCGCGCACTTCTATGGCATGCGCTTTTAACTCCTCGGCCGGGCCAATGCCGGAAAGCTTAAGCAACTGAACCGAATTGATGGGGCCGCCCGACAGGATGACTTCGCGGGCCGCGTGCACCTGATGCAATTGGCCTGCGCGTTCATACTCCACCCCAATGGCGCGCGTACCGTCAAACAGGATGCGGGTGACAAGCGCCTTTTCTATGACTTTCAGATTGGGCCGTTTGCGCGCTTCATATAAATAGGCCTTCGCCGCCGAACAGCGCGTGCCGTCCCGTACCGTCATGTCCATCCGGCCAAAGCCTTCTTGGGCATAGCCGTTATAATCCTCGGTCAGGTTGTAGCCCGCTTGCTGCGCCGAATCGAGCCAAGCCTGATGCAGCGGATTGTCGAGCGGGCCATAATTGGTCGACAAGGGACCATCGCCGCCGCGATATTCGTTGCCACCTTCGGCCCGGCCTTCGGCGCGTTTGAAATAAGGCAGGACATCGGCATAGCCCCATCCGCTTGCGCCTTCCTCTTCTTTCCAATGTTCAAAATCGAGCGCATTGCCGCGCACATAGACAAGGCCGTTGATAGAGGAGGAACCGCCCAAGCCCTTACCGCGCGGGCAGTTCAGGCGTCGGTTGTTCAAATGCGGCTCCGGCTCGCTTTCATACCCCCAATTCCACCTTTTGGTGTTCATGGGATAGGCAAGCGCGGCGGGCATCTGAATCAAGACCGAGCGGTCACTGCCGCCATATTCCAGCAACGCGACCTTATGCGTGCCATCGGCACTTAACCGGTCCGCCAATACGCACCCAGCCGACCCTGCGCCGACAATGATATAATCTGCGGCCTCAAGAGCGGGCATATATGGACTCCAGTTCCGCCGCGCCCCCATGCTGCGCGCGCGTTAGGTTGTCGGTAAAAATACCGCCAGACAAAAGGACGATTGCAGAATGGGTGTGTGCACGCATGCCAACGCCATAGCCGTTGGGTAGGGGCAAAGTCGAGACTGTGTTGATGGGAGTGTTGGTGGGGGTTTTCGGGGTGGCCATGCACATTAGCTCCTGTCGCCGTAATGATAGGAGCAACGCCACTCTTTCGTCATCCTGAACTTGTTTCACCTGCGGTGACTGACGTTCCAGGATATTAATTCTGAGACGTTGAAAATTAAGACCCTGAAACAAGTTCAGGGTAACGAAGGGGAGTATGTTCGGGACGGCGGGCTGGCCTCTACGCCCTCTGCGGCTGGGCTCTGCGCCCTCCGCGCCTCTGCGTGAACCATATTAAGAATTACGGTAACCTGCTCTAATAACCGCTTCTTCGCATCCCTACGCGATCAGTTGGCCCAATAGACATATTCCTGATTCTTCTTCCATTGCGCATTGAGCGGCACATCGATGCGGATCGCGCCTTCGAGTAAGCCGGGCCAGAGCGGTTGGGGAAGTCCGGCATTTTGCGCTTCGATCAACGTGCGCAGTGCCGCCACGCGCGCGGGGTCTTTCGCGGCCAGATTGACTTGCTCGGTTGGGTCGGTGGCAAGGTTGAATAGCCATGCCTTTTCGGGACGTTTGGAAATCTGCAATTTCCAGTCCCCTGCGCGGACCACGCGGTAATGGCCCGAACGCCAAAAAGTGATGTCGCGTTTTGGCCCAGTACCCAAAAGGTTGAAGCTGTCCATCTTGCGATCATTGGGCAGGTTTGCGCCGGTTGCCGCCGCAATTGTTGCAAACATATCCAGATGCTGCGCCACATCATTGCGCACGGTCCCCGGCGCGATTCTGCCCGGCCAGCGCATCAGCATCGGCACGCGAATGCCGCCTTCGAAGAAGGTGCCTTTATATCCGCGATAGGGTGTGTTGTGGTCCTTTATACCTGTGTACCACGCGCCGCCATTGTCGCTGGTAAAGATAACTAAAGTATTGTTGTCGAGGCCAGTGTCCTTCAGTTTTTGCAGGACATCGCCAATCCGCCGGTCCAATTGGCGCATCATCGCGCCATAGACGCGCTGGGTATGGTCTTTGATCTGCGGCAGGGCGTCATAATCTGATTTCAGCGCCTGCAACGGGGTGTGCGGCGCATTATACGCAAGATACATGAAAAAGGGCCGGTTCTTGTTTGCGTCAATCGCGGCCAATGCATTGTCGGTGAAATAATCGGTCAAATGGCCTTTGGGGCGAAAGCGCTGACTATCCCCCCAATAGACGGCATAGGGTAGATTTGCCCATAAAAAGCGGTCAATCGGGTCCCAAGGCAGCTTTGCATTGACGACTTGCGGGTCATCTTCGGCCATGAACAAATCCCCGCCGGCACGCATGCCAAGGCTTTCGTCAAAACCCTGCGACGTTGGCCGCAATGGCTTGGCCTCACCCAAATGCCATTTGCCGATGTGGATATTATGATAGCCCTTGGCCTTCAGCACCTCAGGCAACATGATCTCCGCATTGGGCACCCCCATATCCGCATAAGCGGGCAGGTCGCGGTTCAGCTCTTCATGATAGATGGTTGGATGGGGAGAGGGCCCATCATTATGCGCCAAGTTTGAAGCAAAAGCCGCTGGAATAGAGGTAAATTCAAAACCGAAGCGTGTGGGATAACGCCCCGTCATCAAGGCTGCGCGCGACGGCGAGCAGGTGGCGTTGGCGGCATAGCCATTGGCAAAGCTGACGCCCTGTTGGGCAATGGAATCAATATTGGGGGTCGGCACCGCGCCTCCGGCAACCCCGCCGCCATGTAGCGAAATGTCGTTCACCCCTAGATCATCGACGACAATCAGGATGACATTGGTCGGACGCTTGCCCGCGGGTGCGACTGCAGGACCCTGCGCCCAATTGATAGGACGGTTTGCGGCAATGGGTTCACGCCATTCACCGATGATGCCGGGCAGATAGATTTTATACTGCTGAAAACCCAAATAGCCCGCGCCGATCAACAGCATTAAGGCCCCGATCCATTTCCATTTTTTCATTGTTCTGGATTCATCCTTCGCGGACTTTGGGGTTGATCAGCTTGCAACGGTGAGGAAAATGATATGCGCCAAGGCCGCGAGCAACGCCAGCACCAGTGCAACCGTCACGCGCGGGCTGACATAAAAAGACACCACCCGCTGCGTTGGGAAAGAAAAAGTCGCCAGCGTGCCGAGCAGCTTATCGGGATGGCCTTCGGTAAATAAGGGGTCCATCACCAGCTTTATCATATCGCGCCGACTGCGGTAACGCATCAGGCCAAAGATCGTCCAATCGGGGTCCGCCTCGGTGTTCCACGCGTCAATATAGCCGCCGACCTTGCGTCCGACCATGCCGGGGTGGCCGCCTGTGCGGAACAGAGTTGGCATGAAGCGTTTCGAATAACGCTTGAGTAGATCAAAGCCTTGAACCATTTGCCCCGTTTTGGGGTCCTCAACCTGCTCCATCTGCGCTTTGACCAGATTGAGCATGACAAATTCGCGGCCATCATCGGCTTCAAGGAAAGCCCGCATAACCTCCGCGCTATTTCCTGTGCCCTGGAACCGACCCGCCACATGTGCCAGAAACGCCTCAATCTCGGCCGGTTTCAACGGGCCGGACATATTGTCATACCAGAGCCGAAATACCCCATATGCCAGCAACGCCGTGCCCCAGATTATCCATATCGTCATGGCTTTAACTGCTTGTCTTCTTGGCGCGCTCGGCATCGCGCCGCGCCTTTGCGGCCTTTTGACAAGCGGGTGACGTTTTTTTGATATTTTTGATGAGGCAGGCGCGGACATTTTCGCGGCTAAAGCTGCCCAATTCGGCGGCGCAATATTTACGGATATCGGGCATGCATGCTTCGCGCACATTGTCCTGCGCCAATAATGGTGCAGCAGAAAACAAAAGGCCAGACGCCGCCACAATGCGTGTTATTTTTAGCATCTTCATCTTTCACCTCTCCAAAGCTATCCGCAGAATTATATTGGCATTAATTGTGCCAAAATACATTTGCAATCACTTTTGCCTCTTGCGCCCATGTCTGTTTGCCGCAAAGCTAATGGGGCATGGCCAATATATCGCACAAAATGACAGCCCGCCCGACGGCGCAGCACGCCGATGGCCGCCGCGAACGCAGCCGGTCTAGCCGCTCGAAAATCGTCGCGGCTTTGCTCGACTTGGTGGGCAAGGGCGATGTAGCCCCCAGCGCGGCACGTGTTGCGGAGGTGGCAGGGGTCGGACTCCGCTCGGTTTTCCGACATTTTGACGATATGGATGAGCTTTACCGTGAAATGGGCGAGGTGATTGAGGCGCAGGTGATGCCCATCATCCTTCAGCCACCCACGGGCGCTAGTTGGCGGGAAAAGCTGCTCGACATCGCTGATCGGCGGGCGATGGTTTTCGAAACCATTTTGCCTTATCGGATTTCCGCCAATCTCAAACGTTTCCAGTCGCCCTATCTGATGCAGGACTATCGCCGGATGCTGCGGCTCGAATCTGATACCATTGAGTCCTATTTGCCCGCGATGGTAAAGGCCGATGTGGTGGGTACGCATGGCCTCAATGTCATATTGAGTTTCCAGACATGGCGATTGCTCCGGCATGATCAGGAACTACCTGTTGACGACGCTAAGGCTGTTGTGCGGCGCTTGCTGGGCGATGCTATGGCCGGCATGCCGGAGGATTGATGCAACGCTTCGGCTTAGCTCTCGGTCTGGCGTTGGCGCTGGGGCTGTCTGGTTGTAGCGATGCATCCGGGCCGCCCGAGGCTCTGTGCAAGGGCCAGTCCGGCAACAATATGGTTTGGGTGCCGAGCGGTAGCTTTGTGATGGGTGACGATCCGCATTATCCAGAGGAAGGCCCGCCGCAGACTGTGACGGTCAAGGGGTTTTGGATCGATGCCCATGAAGTGACCAACGCCGAATTTGCGGCCTTTGTAAAGGCGACGGGTTACAAGACCATGGCGGAACGTAATCCGCCCAAGCTACCCGATGCGCCGCCGGAAATGTTGGTTCCGGGCTCTGCTGTGTTCAATGTCCCGTCGGACGCCGACCCGTCTTGGTGGCGCTGGGTACCGGGCGCACAGTGGCGGCACCCTTCTGGGTTGCAAGAAAGCATCGTCGGGCGGGACCGCGAACCGGTTGTCCAGATCGCCTATCAGGATGCAGAGGCCTATGCGAAATGGGTGGGGAAAGAGTTGCCGAGTGAGGCGCAGTGGGAATATGCCGCGCGCGGCGGTGCGGCGGCTTTGCCCGAGCCGGTTGATGCGCAGGGCCAGCCGCAAGCAAATTATTATCAAGGCGTGTTCCCGGTGAAAAATCTGAACACCGACGGCTATGTCGGTCGCGCGCCTGTGGGCTGTTTTCAACCAAATGGATTTGGTCTGTATGATATGATCGGTAATGTCTGGGAATGGACGAGCGCCAGCGGATCGCGCGCCGACGCCAGCGAACCGGTTAACATCATAAAAGGCGGATCTTACCTGTGCGCTGCCAATTATTGCGCACGCTATCGTCCCGCCGCGCGCCAGTTTCAGGAACGCGGGCTAGGGACCGACCATATCGGCTTTAGGCTGGTGGATACAAAGAAGCTTGGGCCAGCTTCTTGACCTGTCATTCATAATATGACACTTAAAGTGTCAATATAATTTCTCTTAGGGGTTAATCTTTTGAAAGTCCTTCGCACACCCGATAGCGCCTTTGCCGATATCCATGATTTTCCTTTTAAGCCACATTATGTGGAGATTGCCGATCCCTCCGACGGCACAGATTTGCGTGTGCATTATGTCGATGAAGGACCGCGCGATGCGCCCGTCGTGTTGATGATGCATGGCGAACCAAGCTGGAGCTATCTTTATCGCCATATGATTGGCCCAGTCGTCGCCGCAGGCTTTCGCGTTGTCGCGCCGGACCTGATTGGCTTTGGCAAATCGGACAAGCCAAGCAAAAAAACCGACTATAGCTATGCACGCCATGTTGGCTGGATGCGGCAGTGGGTCGAGGCGCTTGACCTGAATGATATGACGCTCGTCTGTCAGGATTGGGGGTCGCTGATCGGCCTGCGCCTTGTCGCAGAAATGCCGGATCGATTTGCCAGCGTTGTGCTGTCCAATGGCGGATTGCCCGAAGGTGGTCCGCCACCGCGCGCTTTTGCCATTTGGCGCGCCTTTTCCAAATGGAGCCCCTTCTTTCCAATCGGCAGGATCGTCAACGCTGGGTCAAAGCGCGCGCTCAGCCCTGCCGAGATTGCCGCTTATGACGCGCCGTTCCCCGACAGTAGCTATAAGGCTGGAGCGCGGATATTCCCCAGCTTCGTTCCGTTTGAAAATAATGTCGCAATCCCCGATCAGAAGCGCGCTTGGGAAGTATTTGAGCAATGGGACAAGCCGTTCTTATGCTGCTTCAGCGATGGCGACCCAGTAACGCGCGGTGGCGAAAGTCGTTTCATTGGCCGTGTTCCCGGCACTGCGGGTCAGCCGCATTGCACGTTGAAGGGCGGTCACTTCATTCAGGAAAATGATCCGCAAGGCTTCGTCGACTGCATCCTGAAAGTACGATAGCCTTCAAGGTTTCGCGGACCCCAAAGGCTGCTTTCGCCGCCGTCTGCGCCACCAGATTGCGGCGGCTGTTGCCATAACCAATAGCGCGCCCACCGGCCACAACGCGATAAGTCGTGGGATCAGCAACGTGCGCAGCGCGTTGGCCAAAATCTGCTTGGGCGCGGTGTACCCTTCGGGCATCGGCAGCACTTTATTTGCCTTGGCAAAGGCGGCATAATCCTTTTGCATGGCTGCAAAACGGTCGGGGTCTGAACCCGACAGATCTTTGGTCTCGCCGGGGTCCATGGTGATGTTGTACAGCCGCCAGCGGCCATCACCATAAGGCGGCAGATTTTTGACGAGCTTGTAATCGCCTTTGAACAACACCGCATTGCCGGACAATTCATATCCCAAAGGCTTGTCCGCCGAATGGACGGACGATGCAGCACCGGTGAGCATAGGGGATAGGTCCATCCCAATCATTGGCTCGACGCGGCGCCCCGCAAAACTGCCTTGCTGCGGCATGACCCCGGCAAGTTTCAGCAACGTCAGCGGCATGTCGGTGACATGGGCAAAGCCTGCGGCAACGGTGCCGCCTTTGATCGCAGGATTGCCGGGCCAGGCAAGGATCATCGGCACACGCAAACCACCTTCGCTCGCGGTAAACTTATATCCCCGCAGCGGCGAGGCAGATGCGCTTGCAAATCCTGCGCCTTGGGCGGTCAGCGAACCCGGGCGCCCTTGTTGGGCGATGCTTTGATCATAGAGTTGATTGGCGTTCCAACGCGTGAACGCGCCCATGGCCATGGGGTCCGTGGCCTCGGCACCATTGTCAGACAAAAACACGAAGATAGTATTTTCATATGCGCCTATCGCCTTTAGATGCGCGATTAATCGGCCGATTTCCCGATCCATTGCCGTGCCCATGGCGGCATAAGCGGCCATCGCCCCTGCACGTTGCCGTCGCTGCTCTGCCGTCAATTTCGACCAGTCACCGCTGCTGTCCATGGTTACCATCGCAACACCTGTGGGCATTACCCCTTTGGCAATCGCGGCGGCGCGGCGTTGGTTGCGCAATGCCGTCCAGCCATCCGAGTAGCGCCCAGCATAAGCCGCAATATCAGCATCGCGTGCCTGCACCGGAATATGATTGGCGATGAAATTGACAGATGCCAGAAATGGCCTTCCGCTGGCCTTTTCGCCGTCGATATAGCGTATCATCCTGTCGACAATCAGGGTTGAGGAGTAAAAGCGCTTAGGTAGCTTTACAGGCTTTCCATCCTCACTCCATTCGGTCTTGTCATAAATCAGCAGATTGGGCTTATCTTCAAAATTGTCCGCGCCCGATTGCGCCAGCGCCAGCGCCCGATCATAGCCGCGCGCCGTCGGCACAGTATCGGGCGTATGTCCCAAATGCCATTTTCCGGTCAGATATGTGCGGTAACCAACATTGCGAAGCTGGTCAGCAATGGTGACCACGCGGTTGTTGAGCCGCGCTTCATAGCCGGGTTTGCCCAGATGCTCCGGTGGAATTGTCTCTGGCATATTGCCCAAGCCAGCGCGGTGGTTGATCACGCCCGTTTGCAGCATGGCCCGCGTTGGCGAGCAGGATCCAGCCACATGGAAGTTTGAAAAACGCACACCCTTTGCGGCAAGCGCGTCGATATTGGGTGTCGCAATCTCGCCGCCATAGGCCCCGACATCACTAAAGCCCCAATCATCGGCAAGGAGGATGACAATATTGGGGCGCTTCGTTGGTGCCGCCTGCGCGCCCAGCGATGCCGGGCTGAACAACGCCAGCGTTATCAGGAGGGTAACCGCTCCTTTCAGGCGCATGGGTTTCGCAAGGCCTCAAGGCAGCCCGTTTGCGCCAACAGCGGATCGACCTTCGCCAGCGCTGCATTTTCCAAAGCGGCATAGCGCGCGCGCAAATCAGCCAGGCACTTTACCTGATATTTGAAAACACCCTGTGTGTAAGGCAGGCCCATGGCCGTGATGCTGAATGTGTCGTCTCCGGCTTCAATCGCGGCGGCGTTGGCGAGGAGGAAGGGCATGTAGATTGCGCCCACCTGTTCCAGCCAAGCGGTGATGATCGGCGCAAAAGGCGTATCCGCCCCTGCGATCTCGGTATCCCATTGCCCGTTAATCCCCGACATATCGTCAATATGGAGCAGCCATCGGAAACTATAGGGATAATCTGCGCGCATCATTGTCTGTGCGGTTGGATCAACGCCAAGTTGGGACAATTGCCCGTACATCCCGAATTCCGCCATGCTGGGCCGTGTACCGAATAAGCAGTGATTGTCCACCACATGCGTCTCCAGCGCACCTAAAATCGCGCGGGTTGAGGCCTCGATCAGCGGGAAGTTTTCAGCCGCGCAGCCGACAATCGCCATGCGCCCGACCTGGCGTGCGCGGAACTGTTCGGCAAAGGCCTGACTGGTCGCCAGCCCGCCGCCCTTCATCGCGTCAAACGCGAGCCAGCGGCTCATCTGGATCTGGTCCACCTCTTCCAACCAGCGATACCCAAACATGGCCTTTGTCACCCATTCGTCGGCAAAATCCTCAATCAAATGGGCGATAAAGGCGTGCGCCGGATCGGGCGGGATCACGGAGCGTTCGGCGTGCCGCGCTTCCAGATCATAGATTAAAGGCGTTGAATCATTGTGAAATGTCCCATCGGGATATTCCATCACTGGAATGACAGGGGCCTTGACCTTGCTGAGCGCATCGCGCGAGTCTGCGCCATGCACCCACATATGCGGAATGCGCCGATACCGCATAAGCGCACGCATTTTCATGGAATAAGGCGAGCCCAGTGCTCCATTAATCGCGTACATGGGGGGTGGTCCTTACATTAAATTGTCTTGTCATCATGTTTGACGCAATCTAATGACATTATCAATGCCATATTATGAGGGTGAGGGCCGACATTTATTGACCCTGCGCCAATTTTCGGGGACGGAATAGATGAAAAGAACAATGCAAATCCTGATTGGCCTAGTCGGTCTTTTGAATATCGTGATTGGTTTGAGTTTCCTTTTCAATCCGACGAAAATGGCAGCCGAATTCGCGCTTTCTCCGCTGGGGACGCAGGGAATGGCGACAATGCGCGCCGACTTCCCCGCTTTCTTTCTGACAGGCGCTATCTTTTCGCTGATCGGTGCGTGGCGCGCAGACCGTACCCCCCTGATGGTGCCTTTGACGCTTATCACATTTGCGCTTCTCGGGCGTTTCGTCAGCATTGCGTTCGATGGTATCGCGCCGACGACATTCCCACCGATGATAATTGAAGCCGTCATGATCGCGCTGCTTGGTGTGGCCTACAATGCCTTTGGAAAGCCGACGCAGCGTCGCTAGGTCGCCGCAGATGGCGTTTTTGTGGCGGGGGCAGAATAGCTCACTAGGATAAATCGGGCAGTTGCAAGCATCAGAGCGTTCCTCCACCTGCGCAGGCAATAAGTAGCTATCAGTCGCAATTTTATTCAGGCGTACTTTAAGCGACTCTCCGTACTAAATCTATAATCGGAAATTATGGCAACTCTACTCGTTCTAAGACACTCTGATTTGCAGCAGGATCGCCTTTTTCAATTACTACTGCCACGCTACCTGTCGTTATACTGCGACTGTCTGCGTCGCCGATTTGTTCGGCTAAAGCTGTGCCAGTGCTAACGGATGTGACCCGGTAGCGGGCAGCCACAGCACCTTCGGTGCTTGTGACGCTTAGCATTGCACCGGTTTCCAATAGCGGAGCACCATAATTCAATTGAATTCGTCTGCCCCCACCCTGGGACACCACTAAAGGCTGAAAATGAAATGCAATCTTACGAGATGCCGCCAACGCTGTAAGGTTGACGATCTAGCGGGACATCGACTGGGAGAGATTATAGCCTTTCGCGAAGGGCTTCATAGGGTGTTTTTCCGTTGAAAGCACCGTGCGGTCGGTTGAAGTTGTAGAAGTTCTCCCATTCGATGAGCTTGGCCTCGAGATCG
>NZ_CAMDCK010000001.1 GCF_945890115.1 Sphingorhabdus sp. EL138 | reverse complement strand
ACCGCAATCTCTGGCAAAACCGTAAAGTTCGAAAAGGTTGAGCAGCCCATATAATGGAAAATGGTCTGGCCCTTATAACTGAAACGCGACGTGCCATCGGGCATCAGCCCCTTGCCCTGCGTCGCGCGGATTGCGGTGCACAGGTTGGTCTTGCCCGACAGGCAGGACTTACACTGGCGGCATTCCGGCGTGTACAATGGTATAACATGGTCGCCCGCCTTGACGCTGGTCACGCCGGCGCCAACCTCACGCACAATGCCTGCGCCTTCATGGCCCAAAACGCTGGGAAAAATACCCTCGCTATCAAAACCGTCGAGCGTATAGGCATCGGTATGGCAAATCCCTGTCGCCATAATCTCCACCAAGACCTCGCCCGCCTTGGGACCTTCCAAGTCCAACTCAACGATTTCCAAAGGCTTCTTGGCCTCAAATGCAACAGCTGCGCGGGTCTTCATGGCGTTCGGCTCTCCTTATTATCTGCGAAACGCTTTTCCATTAACAGCGCGGCCGCGCAAGCCTAGATTCCGGCATAATATTCATAGTCGCCGACATCCTCCCAATATCCGCCCTTTCCCCCATGAAATTTGGACAAATCATCGGTTGCCTCGACGCGCATGACATATTTGGCATGCTTATATCCCAACTGTCGCTCCACCCGCAACCGGACGGGTGCGCCATATTTTATGGGCAAGGTTTCGCCATTCATGCCCCATGCCAATATGGTCTGCGGGTGAAAGGCATCTATTACGTCAATCGATTCATAATAAGGGCGTGCGCCATAATTGTCCGCGCAGTGAAAGACGATATATTTGGCACGTGGCGACAATTGCGCCTGCTGCAGCAAAAGGCGCAGCGGTGTGCCTTGCCATTGCGCAATGGCGCTCCACCCCTCCACACAATCATGTCGCGTGATTTGCGT
This sequence comes from Sphingorhabdus sp. EL138, assembly GCF_945890115.1. Taxonomy (GTDB): domain Bacteria; phylum Pseudomonadota; class Alphaproteobacteria; order Sphingomonadales; family Sphingomonadaceae; genus Sphingorhabdus_B. The sequence goes on along the minus strand of NZ_CAMDCK010000001.1, from coordinate 210,100 downwards.
GCGCGAAGGCATCGCCCTTAATGCGGCCAACCCAATGTCCATTGGATTGGCGACTAGGCCGTCTATGCGCAACCGCCAGTCTGCGAAGTCGTTTTGCAGATGCGCCAGATAATCCGTCGACGTCCCGGTCAACGAACCATTGGTTTTGAACACAGGCGAAATGTCCGACATCGCATATTCGGGGGCCAAGGCTGCACGGTCGGCCAAAGTGCGGTGCGTCATTTGATTGAGCTTTTCCGCCCCGCGCAATGCTGAGCGAAAAGTTGCATTCTCATTCATAACGTCGCAGCCACCGAGAAGCAGCCCGCTGCCCCCCAGAGTCACGCCGCGCAACAGGTCGCGGCGGCGAAAGCATCCGCGGTCGTCTGTCATGGTCGCCTCCCGCCCTGATCCGGTTTCGACTTGGGCATCGCCCTCCCTGTAATCATCGATCGGATGCCCGTAATCGGGCCAGAGAGCAGAACCATGATGAGATGCGCCACCACAAACAATATCATCAAGACTGCCCCGATAAAATGCAGCGAGCGTGCCGACTGCCGCCCGCCAAATAGATCCAGCAACCACGGCCACGCCGCATTCATGGCGGGGGACATGGTGATGCCGGTCAGGATCAACAGCGGCAGCAAAAGGAATATCACGCCGATATAGCTGAATTTTTGTATTATATTATAATGACTTTCGTTCATTTTATTGCCAAAACGCAGCCGCGCATGATCTTTAATGTCACTCCACAAGGCCGCCCAACGCCATTCCGCACGGCGGACATGTAAATCCTTACGGATGTGCCCGTTGAACAAGGAGACCAGCATGAAGGCGGTCAAGCCCAAGGCGAAGACCCAAGCAAAGGCGAAATGCCAACGCCGCGCGGCGGCCAGATCATAAGCCGTCGGTATGGTCGCCCAGCCGGGAAAGGCCACACGGCGAACATTGTCTTTCGCATCCAAAGACAGTCCCAGCACCCCTGTTGTTTCAAAGGAGACGTCGCCGATCCTGACAAAACCAGTGGTGCGCGTATCGTCAATTTGCAGCCATGCATAATCTTCTCGTGAACCAAAATCGCCCCAATATAGCTGAGGATGGGCGTTGAAGATCATGAGCCCACTCATGAGCATGATCGTCGCGACCAGCGCATTCAGCCAATGCCAGATGCGCGTCGATAGACGGTGTCGCTTTGCCACATCCTGCGTCATATACTGGGTTGCATCCATCGTTTGATCCCGGGAAGGAGCCTATGCAACCCTGCCCTGTTCAGCAACATCGACAACATGATTTCGCTGCACATATACCGTTGGCGTTTTAAGGCCTCGTAACCGTACCAAGCGAGCGACCTCAAAGCCTGTGCGCCCGTAGCTAAAACTTCTCGCCCGTGAGCCGCTGACACAGCATGTCCAATTGGTCCAAGCTGCCATATTCAAACGTCACCGCGCCTGCGCCGGAATCATCCTTTTGTGCGATCCGCACCTTCAAGCCCAAAAGATCACCAAGATGCGATTCAACAGCACGGATGTCAGGGTTTTCGGCGACATTTGCCACCGGGGTCCGACCATTTTTCGCCTTTGGCCGGCGCTCTTTCTGGACAAGTGCTTCGGTCGCCCGCACGGAAAGACCGTTTTTAATGACCAGCATCGCAAGCTGGACAGCATTGTCACTGCCCAGCAACGCACGCGCATGCCCCATGCTCAGCTTTTCTTCCGTCACTAGCTCCCGCAGCGTCGATGGCAAATCCAGCAAGCGCATCATATTTGCGACATGGCTACGCGACTTGTGCACCAGAGCAGCCAATTCAGCCGCGCTGTGCCCAAAAAGCTCAGTCAGCTTTTTATAAGCCTCTGCCTCTTCAATAGGGTTCAGGTCCTGCCGCTGAATATTTTCAAGCAGCGCGATCTCAACCGTTTCCGTGTCGTCAAAATCTCGAACGATCGCGGGTACTTCGTGCAATTGGGCGCGCTGGGCCGCGCGCCAACGGCGCTCACCTGCTACAATTTGGTATCCACCCTGAAAGGGCCGGACGACGATGGGCTGAATAATCCCGTGCTGGGCAATGCTTGCCGCCAATTCATCCAGCTTTTCCTCAGAAAAATACCGTCGCGGCTGATTGGGGTTGGGGCGAATGTCGATGACCGACAAGCTTGTCACGCCTTGGCTCCGCGCGTCTTGATCTGCGGAAGAATTCGGGGGTTTACCGTCTCCCCGCAGGGCCTCGCCTAACAAGGCATCCAAGCCTCGGCCAAGGCCCATTTTCTTCTTCAGGGGCGACTTTTCAGTCGGATTATCAATGCTCACGCTGCTAACTCCCGGACCGGCAAGCGGCCAATCAATTCTCGTGCAAGTTTCATATAGGCTTCGGAACCCGAACAGCGATGGTCATAAACCAATGCAGGCAGCCCGTGGCTGGGGGCCTCTGACAATCGGACATTGCGTGGGATCACCGTTTCAAACACAAGATCGCCCAAGCAACTGCGGACATCATCCGCCACTTGCTCGGTCAACCGGTTGCGTTTGTCATACATGGTGAGCGCTACGCCCAAGATCGATAGCGCCGGATTAAATCGACCTTGGATACGCTCCACCGTCTGTAATAATTGGCTTAACCCTTCAAGCGCGAAAAATTCGCACTGTTGCGGGACAAGAAGCGAGTCGACGGCGACCAACGCGTTGACGGTAATCAGGCCAAGCGATGGGGGGCAATCAATGAGGCAAACGTCCCAACGCGCGTCGGATTTGTCAAACGCGGCCTTTAATCGCCCTGTGCGATCTTCATGATCGACAAGCTCGATTTCAGCGCCGGACAGATCGACGGTTGCTGGCACTATATCAAGATTGGGGATAATTGTGGGAATGGCTGCATCCTCTAAGGATGCATCGCCTAGCAATAAATCATAGCTGCTGTGGACCCGCTGCGCTTGCTTCAGGCCAAGGCCAGTCGAAGCATTTCCTTGCGGGTCGAGATCAACCAATAAACAGCGCCAGCCACTTGCGGCGAATGCCGTAGCAAGGTTGATGGCGGTGGTTGTTTTCCCAACGCCGCCTTTTTGGTTGGCGATAGCTATTCGGATCATTCCTCTTGCCCCTGTGTTACAAAGATGGCGCGCGCTTTGTGTTTCCCCGACAATGTACCGACCAGAATACCCGCCTCTTGGTCTGTTACACTGTTCATGATGCGAAAATTTCCGTCCCATTGTGGCTGCGCGCTTTGCCATTCTGCCTTAGCATTACGCCCCTTTGGCAGCAGCCACAAAGTGTTATTTGTTGCGAAGCGCGCGGCAAGATCAAACAATTTCGGCAAGGGTGCAAAGGCGCGGGCGCTAATGACGCCATATTGAGTAGTTTCCAAGCGCTCCAATGGCACGCCCGCCACGCGCACGCGGTGGGTCATGTCCAGCATCTCAATTGCTCTTTGCAGATATTCAATGCGACGGGCGCGCGATTCGACTAATGTCACCTGATAATCAGTCAGCAATGCAATGACCAATCCCGGGAACCCGGCGCCAGATCCAAGATCGAGCCAATTAATCTGCGGCGCAGATGCATCGGTAAACAACAACAGCTGGGCACTATCGACGATATGGCGCGCCCAAATATGGTCTAAAGTTGAGGCCGATATCAAATTCTGGCTTTCGGCTTCCCGCTTTAGAAATACCACGAATGATTCCAGAGCATCCCATGTTTCACGTGAAACATGGAGATGGGCCTTAAGCCAATCGACGGCTTCGATCTCGGTCATGCTGCCTCCGCAACAGCAATTTTGGCGCGCTTGGCGTGCACGAGAATAGCTGCAAGCGCTGCGGGTGTAATCCCCCTTATCCGTGACGCGGCGGCGAGATTTTCAGGCATCGACGCCTCAAGCCGTTCAACCATTTCATGCGACAATCCAGATATGGCCCGATAGTCCACAAGCGCCGACAGTTGAATTTGCTCATTGGCCGCCATGTCGTTTACCTCTGCCTCTTGCCGCGCCAAATAAGGCGCATATCGGCCGTCTTGTTCCAACTCCATGATGAGGTCCTGCGGCCAAGCCGCGCCATCCAATTCCAACAATTGAGCAATTGATAGCTGGGGAAAGCGCAACCAATCGAACAAGGTCATTTTACCGGCGTCTTGCTTCACTTGGATACCCTGTTTGAGCAGGGCATCGGCACTCACCATTTTCTGAAGTCTGTTTTGAAGTTCGCTCTGCTGCACAAGCCTTTCCTGAAAAGCAGCGGCGCGTTCCTTGGCCACTGCACCCACGGCAATCGCGAGCGGCGTCAGCCGTGACGCCGCATTGTCAGAGCGCAAGCGCAAGCGATACTCCGCGCGCGCGGTTAACATACGATAAGGCTCTGTCACCCCCTGCAGGGTCAGGTCATCGATCATCACCGCAATATAGCTATTGGTCCGGTCAATAAGCGGCATGGGCTGTGCCAAAATCTTCGACGCTGCGCCCATACCAGCTACCAGGCCTTGCGCAGCCGCTTCCTCATACCCAGTGGTGCCGTTAATTTGCCCCGCGCAATATAGTCCCTCAAATCCCCGCACGGCGAGGCTGGAATCCAGGCAGCGTGGGTCGATATAGTCATATTCCACCGCATAGCCCGGAACGACAATCTCGCATTGTTCCAGACCAATCATGGATCGAACCATGGCCGCCTGAATGTCTGTTGGCAGCGACGTTGAAATGCCATTGGGATATATCAAATGGCTGTCGATGCCTTCGGGTTCCAGAAATACCTGATGCCCCTCACGGTCGCCAAAACGGAAAATCTTGTCTTCGATAGACGGACAATAACGCGGCCCCCTGCCCTCAATGTCACCTCCAAAAAGTGGCGAGCGATGGAGCCCCGACCGGATGATATCATGCGTTTCGGCATTGGTGCGTGACATGGCACAAAAAAGTTGCGGCACAGACCGGCGGTGGCGCATCGATGACATTGTCCAATCATCATCATCGGACGGCTGCATTTCCAAACGCGCCCAATCGATTGTGCGTCCATCCAGACGGGGTGGCGTACCCGTTTTCAGACGTGCGATGGGCAGGTCTGCGCCACGCAATTGCTGCGCCAACAGCATAGCCGACGCTTCGCCCACCCGTCCCCCGTCGAGCCGCTCTTCGCCACGGAACAACTTTCCCCCTAAAAACGTCCCCGTCGCCAAGACCACGGCGGCTGACGTGATGATAATATCGTCGCCCAAAACCAATCCCGCAACGCGCGTCCGGGCGTTGGGTAGGAAATGCAGGGCGGCCGCTTCGGCCTGTATGATGCGGAGATTCGCCAAGGCCGCGAGCTGCGTCTGGATCGACGCTTTGAATAATCTGCGATCGGCTTGAATACGCGGGCCCTGCACTGCTGCCCCTTTTGATGCATTGAGCATGCGATAATGCACAGCAGAATCGTCGGCGGCGCGGCCGATCAAGCCATCAAAGGCATCAACCTCACGCACCAAATGGCCTTTGCCCAAGCCGCCAATGGCTGGGTTGCACGACATCGCCCCGATCATGTCCTTGTCAAAGCTCACCAGCGCGACTCGCAAGCCCATGCGCGCGCCAACCGCCGCCGCCTCTGTGCCGGCGTGGCCGCCACCTACAACAATGATATCGAAATCGGTTGTCATTGCTCGCGCATATACGAACATTATCCGCGGGTCAAAAAAGAGTGCTATTCTGTTTCACGTGAAACAGACTATTTCCCCACGCAGAATTTTCCAAAGATAGTGTCGAGCAGTTCCTCCGTATGCGCTCGTCCTGTTAGGGCGTCGAGTGCACGCCTTGCCTGCCGCAAATGTTCGGCAATGATCAACCAGTCTGCAGATTCACTGCAGGCCGCAAGCGCAACTGCGGCATCGCCCAAAAAGGCTCTTTGCCGCGCGTTGACGGCAAACTGATCCGCAGGCGGTAGTAGCGTCTTCGCCCGTGCTGCGACGATGTGGAGCAGCGCGCTTATGCCAGCACCCGTCTGAGCAGACACAGACATCGCGTCCGCAGATTTCACCACATTGTCCTTGACGTCACATTTCGCCGCTATCTCAATAAGATTCGCGTGTGGGGGGCCCTCGCCTTCCGGACCAAGCCATAGCAATATGTCTGCCTGCTGCATCGCGGCATGACTTCGGTCGATGCCAATACGTTCGATGACATCAGCACTATCGTCACGCAGCCCCGCTGTGTCCGTGAACAACAACGCCACCCCTTCGACCGCCACCGGCACTTCAATCATGTCCCGCGTGGTGCCGGCAATATCAGAAACAATGGCTGCCTCGCGCCCGACCAGTGCGTTTAATAAGGTGGATTTGCCGCTATTGGGTGGGCCGGCCAAGACGACGCGCAGCCCGTCCTTTAACTTTTCGGCGGGGGGACTGGCCAGCAATATCGCTATTTTTTGCTGCAGGTCTGCACAGCCATTTGTGATGGCCGCATCATTCTGGACATCGACATCGCCTTCATCGGAGAAATCTAGCTCCGCTTCGGTCAGCGCAGACAGTTGGAGCACGTCTTGCCGATATTCTTCAATCGCCGCACTAAAGGCCCCGCCAAACATCTTGGCCGCAGCGCGGCGTTGCCATTCGGTCTCCGCCGACAATAGATCCGCCAATCCTTCGGCTTCGTTCAAATCCATTCGACCATTGGCAAAGGCACGTCGGGTAAATTCTCCTGCCTCCGCACGCCGCGCTTCAGGAAAGGCGGCAATTGCATTTTCAACGGCGCGGACCACCGCCCGGCCGCCATGGAGATGCAGCTCAACCAGATCCTCCCCTGTGGCCGTGTCTGGCCCTGGAAAGACCAGCACAAGAGCCTGATCTAATATCTCCTGAGTCTCCGGCGAACGCAGGCTGCATAAGGACGCCCTACGCGGTGCGGGGATTCGTCCGCATAGGCCGCGCAATATGTCGAAAGCCGCAGGCCCACTGATACGCATTATGGCAATGGCCGCTGGCGGCGCGCCGCTCGATAGCGCAAAAATCGTGTCAGCAGATGTCATCCCAAGGTTATTTTTTGTCGGTCTTGTTCAGGCCAGACATTGCGGCCTTTGCACCTGTTTCAATCAGTTGCTGAAACAATTGCAGCCCCATTTGCCCCATGGGTGCGATTTGCTTTCCCAACTCCTGCAATTGGTCAATGCCGCCCGCGCCGTTCACAAGGTTAGTTACTTTCTCCACATAAGCCTCATTTGCTTTTGTGACATCAGGAAGTCCAAGCAGCGCCCGAGCCTCTTCAGGGGAACAGTCGATTTCAATGTTCATCTTCATGGGCCGCGCCCTCCTATTTACCGATAACATCACTATAAAGGCTAAGTCGAATCACGCAATTGCGGAGAATTTCCGCCGAGGAGCATAAAATGGGTGAATATGTAAAGATTGATGCGTTGGGCGAGGACGCAGTTTTTCCGGCCTATGTCGCCACCCCGGCGGGCAAGGCGCATGCCGCGATAATCGTCATACCCGAGATATTTGGGGTGAATGCGGGAATTCGGCAGAAATGCGACCTGTTGGCGAATGCTGGTTATCTCGCGGTTGCCCCCGACATCTTCTGGCGCTTTGCACCGGGGGTTGAGCTCAATCCCGATGTTGAGGCCGATCTTCAAGAGGCATTTGGCTATTTCGGTCAATATGATGCCGATGATGGTGTGCGCGATATCGAAGCGGTGATTCACGCCGTCCGTGGAGGTTTATCAAACCAAGCACCCATCGAAAAAGTGGGTGCTGTCGGCTACTGCTTAGGCGGACGGCTCGCTTATATGGCAGCCGCGCGCACCGACATCAGCGCGTCGGTTGGCTATTATGGGGTGATGATCGATCAGATGTTGGACGAAAGCCATGCTATCGCCCATCCGTTGATGCTGCATATTCCCACCGCCGACCATTTTGTCGGACCCGAAGCGCAGGCCGCGATTCATGCCGGCCTTGGCAACAACCCAAAGGTGACGCTGCATGACTATGACGGTCTTGACCATGGCTTTGCTGCACAAATGGGCAATCGTCGAGACGCGCAAGGCGCTGAATTGGCGGATGCGCGGACAGCGGCGTTTTTCGCCGAGCATCTAGGTTGAAGCAATAAGGGCTCCCAAAAAGGGAGCCCTTCCTTACATGCCAGCAAAGCTCATGGCGTAAGGCTGAACCTCGTTCCAGCCTTCGAATATCATCTTGCCCGCAACATAGACAATCACGACCAAGCCGACCCACGCGATCCAGCGATACCGCTCAATATATTGGGCGATGATATTGGCCGCGATGCCCATCAGGGCGACCGCGAAAATCAGGCCGACAATCAGGATTCCGGGATGTTCGCGCGCCGCGCCTGCGACCGCCAGAACATTGTCGAGGCTCATCGATACGTCCGCAACTGCAACGCCCCAAGCCGCACCCGCAAAGGTTTTGGTCGACTTTACGCCGGAGTGTTCGTCACCCACGATTTCAGGGGAACCAGCAGATTCACCAGAATGGCCCTTAATATCGCGATACATGCGCCAGGCCACCCACAGCAGCAACAAGCCACCTGCGAGCACCAGACCAACAATGCCCAGAAGCCATGTCACCATCAACGCAAAGATGATACGCAGCACCAACGCCGCGAGGACGCCGATGAGAATGACCTTCTTACGCTGTTCCGGCGGCAATCCAGCCGCCAAAGCGCCGACAACAATGGCATTGTCGCCAGCCAGCACGAGATCAATCAACAAGACCTGCATGAACGCCGCAAAGGCCGCAGGTTGGGTAATATTGGAAAAATCTTTGACGATAGCTGCCCAAATATCAGCGGGCCCACCCAGATTATTAACGGTCGACGCGACCACAAGAAAATCAATCACAACGGATCTCCGAAATATCTGGCTTACTGGTTCATTGAGTCAAAAAAGTCTTCGTTGGTTTTCGAATCCTTCATTTTATCGAGCAGGAACTCCATCGCATCGATAGTGCCCATTTGCATGAGGATACGGCGAAGCACCCACATTTTCTTGAGCTTGCTTTCCTCGACCAGCAATTCTTCCTTGCGCGTACCGGATTTGCCGACATCCAATGCGGGGAAGATGCGCTTGTCAGCGACCTTGCGATCCAGCACGATTTCGGAGTTGCCCGTGCCCTTAAACTCTTCAAAAATAACTTCGTCCATGCGGCTGCCGGTGTCGATCAAAGCTGTTGCGATGATGGACAAGGAACCACCTTCTTCGATGTTCCGCGCCGCACCGAAGAAGCGCTTTGGACGTTGCAAGGCGTTGGCGTCCACACCGCCTGTTAGCACCTTGCCCGATGATGGGACGACGGTGTTATAGGCGCGGCCAAGGCGCGTTATGGAGTCAAGCAAGATCACAACATCATGCTTATGCTCAACCAAACGTTTTGCTTTTTCTATAACCATTTCAGCAACTTGAACGTGACGCGTTGCGGGTTCATCAAAGGTGGAGGATACAACCTCCCCCTTTACCGACCGCTGCATGTCGGTCACTTCCTCAGGCCGTTCATCGATCAGTAGAACGATCAAAAATACCTCTGGATGGTTTTCCGTAATGGCGCGCGCGATATTTTGCAGCAACACGGTTTTACCCGTGCGTGGCGGCGCAACGATCAAGGCGCGTTGCCCTTTGCCCTGCGGGCTGACAATGTCGATGACGCGGGCGGACTTGTCCTTGACGGTCGGGTCAAGCGAATCCAGCGTTAGCTTTGAATCGGGATATAAAGGTGTCAGGTTATCAAAGTTGACGCGGTGACGGACAGCATCGGGATCATCAAAGTTAATCTTCAATACCTTGGTCAGGGCAAAATAACGCTCACCATCCCTTGGTGCGCGAATTTCGCCTTCGACGGTATCACCTGTGCGCAAACCAAATTGGCGCACCATGTTCGGCGACACGTAAATATCGTCCGGACCCGCCAGATAATTGGCCTCGGGCGAACGCAAGAAACCGAAACTGTCCGGCAAAACCTCAATCGTACCAAGACCCATGATCTGCTCGCCATCCTCAGCAAGCTCTTTCAGGATCGCGAACATCAAATCCTGCTTGCGCAAGGTCGACGCGCCCTCAACACCCAGCTCTTCAGCCATGGATACAAGGTCGGCGGGATTTTTGCTTTTCAGCTCTTTCAAATGCATAGATAATTCCGTTGGATGGACCAAAAGCCCGCATGATGGATGGGCTGACCGCCCGATGATATGACCAGTTTTAAAAAGCCAACCGGTTGAATGTTGAAAGGTTGATGGCGCGGTTATTGTTTACAGTCGCGCCGCATGCCCAGGACGGGCTTAAGCCCTTAAATACTCCGACGCAGCCGCAACGTCAACTCTTCTCAAAAAATGCGTAAAAAGAGGCGTTAAAACGGCTTGGCGACAACCAATATCACGATAATTGCCGACGCAATGCCTGGAACTTCGTTAAGTAAACGCAATTGCTTACCCGTTAACTGCCGTTCGCCGCGGGCCAATTTCTTGGCGTAACCAACTGTCCACCCATGATAAGCTGACAGCCCCAACACAAATAGCAATTTAGCATGGAACCAACCTTGCGCCATGGCGCCAATATTCCACGCCAAAACGAGACCCAAAACCCAAACCACGATGAGGGAAGGATTGAGGATGATTTTGATCAGCTTGGATTCGCGGTCCACCCATTTGGCAGCTTCCTCGGATCCTTCAGCGCTTTCTTGATGATAGACGAAGAAACGCGGGATCATGAATAATCCCGCCATCCAGAAAATGACGAAAATGATGTGAGCGGATTTTAGCCAGATATACAGCACAGATAGAGTTTCCGTCATAAAAACGGCCTTTATTGGTTAACCCTTGCGGACCAGATTCAGAAGCAGTTCAACATTTTCAATTGGAGTATCTGGCAGGATGCCATGCCCCAGATTGAAGATATGCGGACGGTCATCAAAGCCGCTGAGGATATTTTTCACTGCACCCTTTAACACATCGCCGCCCGCAATCAACGCCAGCGGGTCAAGATTGCCTTGCACGGGAAGCCCTTTAGGCAATTCCCGGTTGGCCCAATGCGGATCAACGGTTTCATCCAATCCCAAGGCATCTACGCCTGTCCCTTCGGCATAAGCCGCAAGCTTGCCGCCTGCACCTTTGGGAAAACCGATGATGACAGCATTGGGATTACGCGCCTTCAAACGGCGCACGATTTCGGCGTTGGGCGCAATGACCCATTTTTCGAACTGTGCTGGTGATAACGACCCTGCCCAACTGTCGAACAATTGCACCGCGTCAACGCCAGCATCCATCTGATCACCCAGATAATCAACGGTTGCGGCAATGATTGCATCGATTAATGCGCCAAAGCGCTCAGGCTCTGCATGCGCCATCCTACGGGCCTCGGCTTGGTCTTTGCTACCCTGACCATGCACCATGTAGGTAGCGACCGTCCACGGGCTTCCCGCGAAGCCTAAGAAGGTTGTTTCAGCCGGAAGCGCTGCCGATACCTTGCGTACCGTGTCGAGGACTGGGGCAAGCCTTTCCGGCGCGGGGACGAAATCCTCCAAACGCGATTCTACAAGCCGCGGCGCAAGACGTGGACCTTCGCCAGTTTCGAACCAGAGATCCTGACCCATGGCATGCGGGATCACCAGAATGTCGGAAAACAGTATCGCACCGTCAAACCCAAAACGTCGGATCGGTTGCAAAGTGATTTCGCAGGCGGCGTCGCTGTCATACGCCAGCGCCAAAAACCCACCCTTTTCGGCCCGCAACGCACGGTATTCGGGCAAATAACGACCCGCTTGGCGCATGAGCCATATGGGCGGAATAGTCTCCTGATTGCCCCGCAGGACGTTAAGCAGTTTTTTCGGGCTTGGCGCAGACATAAAGGGACGAGATCCAATCAAAATATATATTTATATAAAGGATGATGAGAGATGATGCGCTGTTGATAGTCGGGCCCTTAAAAGCTTTTGCGGATATTGCCAACAGCTTGACGCGTGCAGACAGAAGGATAGGGCCAGAGTCGCAAATTTATTCCCCATTATCCACAAGCTGTGCATAATGGTTTTTGGTTGTGGACAGCCTGTGTCCGAATCGAACGGTACATTCCGGGTAACGGACAAGAATTCACCATGCAAAACTTGTCCCTTGATTTATCCCCAAGCTGCCAACAAGGCTGTCAGCCATGAGCCAGCGTTTTCATTTACACTTGTTATCGGACTCCACCGGCGAAACCTTGGAAAATATCGCCAAGGCCGCCTTGGTGCAGTTTGACGGTGCAGAGGATGTGGTAAAGCATTTCTGGCCAATGGTGCGTTCGGAAAGCCAATTGGACCGGATATTAATCGATATAGCCGCAAATCCCGGACTTGTGCTGTTCACTTTGGTGAACCGGGATATCCGGCGCAAATTGGAAACGAGATGCAGGGTTTTGGGCTTGCCCGCGGTTGCTGCGCTTGATGTGGTCAGCGATGCCATGTCGAACATGTTGGGCCAAGAGGCCAAAGCACGCCCAGGTCGACAACATGTCATGGATGCTGCTTATTTTGCGCGCGTCGATGCCGTTCAGTTCACCATTGCCCATGACGACGGCATTAATGCACAAAATTGGGAAGAGGCGGACATTGTGTTGACGGGGGTGTCGCGGACCTCAAAAACGCCGACGAGCATTTATCTCGCCAACCGGGGATATAAGACGGCGAATATCCCGATCGTGCTGGAATCGCCGCCACCACCGATATTGTTTCAACTGAAGCACCCCATAGTCATTGGCCTTGTCACAGGTGCAGAGCGTTTGATTCAAGTCCGTCGCAACCGCCTGCTGTCGCTGAACCAGTCGCCAGATACAGATTATGTGGATGAGGAAAAAGTGCGTGCCGAAGTCGCCCATGCACGGCGTATATTTGCGGACAATGGCTGGCCAGTGTTGGACGTAACGCGGCGGTCAATCGAGGAAAGTGCCGCAGCGATTATCAATTTGTTCAACGCGCGCGAAATGGCGCAGGCGGAGGAATCGTGACCCTTATCCTTGCGTCCCAAAGCGCCGGACGGATCGCGATGTTGAACGCGGCAGGGGTATCGGTAGAGGCGGTTCCAGCCTTGGTCGATGAGCAAAGTATCAAGGCATCGCTCGCCCAAGCTGGCGCTAAGCCCCGCGATATTGCCGATGCCTTGGCAGAGGCAAAGGCGCGCAAGCTGTCCCGCAAATTTCCAACAAAGATGGTGCTGGGGTGCGACCAGATTTGCGTTGGCGCCGACGGATATATTTTTGACAAACCCGAAACAGCTGACGATGCCCGCGCCCATCTGGCGCAGCTTTCGGGCAAGGTGCATCGGCTCATCAGCGCGGCCGTTATCTGTGAGCATGGCGAACCAGTCTGGCGCATTATCGACACCGCGCAAATGACGATGCGCCGCTTAAGCCCCGAATATATTGATCATTATGTCGAAACCTATTGGAATGAAATCCGCCACTGTGTCGGCTGCTACCGGATTGAAGCCGAAGGCGCGCAATTGTTCGCCAGTGTTAGCGGCAGCCAGTTTACGATCATCGGAATGCCTTTGCTTCCGCTGCTTGATTATCTGCGATTGAGAGGCCTTTTACCGACATGACTTATTATGCCGAAGTGATCGGGCACCCGATATCACATTCCAAATCACCGCTGATTCACAATTTTTGGCTTCAACTATTGGGGTTGGTCCGTGATTATCGAGCGCATGCGGTGCTGCCCGATGATTTGGAACGTTATTTTGCCGAGCGCGCGGCCGATGCCGCATGGCGCGGGTGCAATATCACGATACCGCACAAAATTGCGGCGCTTGATTTTGTGGCTGACCCGGGCGATGTGCGCAACTCTATCGGCGCGATTAACACGGTATTTCGCAATGACGCCGGCGCGCTTGTCGCGACCAATACGGATGTGGGCGGTTTTTATGGCCCAATTGCTGATATCCCGTTATCAGGTGCGACGGCTGTCGTCATTGGTGCAGGCGGCGCGGCGCGCGCCGTGCTCTACGCCTTGGCGCAGGCTGATGTAGGGGACGTCGTTTTGATTGCCCGCAACGGTTTGAAGGCAGCAGCTTTGCTCGCGCATTTTGGGTTGAAAGGCAAAGTGATTGGCTTTGACGCGCGCTTGCCGGATGCAGCCTTGCTTGTGAACGCAAGCCCTTTGGGCATGGTTGGGCAGGAAGCGCTTGAGATAGACCTTTCTCCCTTGCCGGAACATGCCATTGTCTATGACCTTGTCTACGCGCCGATAGAAACGCCATTGTTAAAAGCGGCGCGTCTGCGCGCATTGGAAACGGTCGATGGCCTTGAAATGCTAGTGGGGCAGGCAGCAATCGCGTTTGAATTGTTTTTCGGCGTTGCGCCGCCTGAAGATGGTGAGGATGCATTGCGGGCATTGTTGCTGAAATGAAAAAGCCGATGATCATTGGCCTGACCGGCTCAATCGGCATGGGCAAATCGGCGGTCGCGTTGATGTTTGCCGATGAAGGCGTGCCGGTTTTTGACGCTGATGCCGCGGTGCATGACTTGCAAAAGGCTAATGGTGCGCTGGTGCCCGCAATTGAATCTGCTTTTCCCGGCACGACGGGGCCGCAGGGCGTCGACCGTCAAGCGCTTGGTGCGGCTGTTTTTGGCGACCGCGACCGGTTGGCACTGTTGGAATCGATTATTCATCCCGCCGTGGGCGAACGCCGGAAAGCGTTTCTGGAATCGCATGAGGGCGCGGACATGATATTGTTCGACATCCCCTTATTGTTTGAAAAGGGTGGGCAGGCTGGGGTCGATACGGTCGTCGTTGTAAGTGCACCTGCCGCCGTTCAACGTGAACGCGTCCTTGCACGGCCAAATATGACCCCAGACAAGTTTGAACATATTCTGGCGTTACAAATGGATGATGCCGACAAGCGCGCGCGTGCGGACCATGTCATTGATACAGGCAAGGATATCATCGAAACGCGGGCCGATGTGCGCGCTCTTGTCAAAAAGCTGCGCTTGGGTCTTGCATAAGCCTGCAAACAGGCTCACATCTACTATCAGAATGCGTGAAATTATATTCGATACGGAAACGACTGGCTTTGACCCTGCAAGCGGGGATCGCATGGTCGAGATTGGCTGCATCGAAATGGTCAGCCGGGTGATGACAGGCAAGCATTACCACGCATATTTCAACCCACAGCGCCCGATGCCCGCCGCCGCCGAGAATGTGCACGGCCTTTCGGACCGTTTTCTGTCTGACAAACCTGCTTTTGGTGAAAAGGCGGATGAGCTGCTGGCGTTTTTAGGCGACAGTCCGCTCGTTGCGCATAATGCCAGCTTTGATTTTGGCTTTCTCAATCACGAATTGCAGCATTGCGGTCGTCCGCCTGTGTCGATGGACCGTATGGTTGACACAGTGGCGTTGGCACGGGTTAAAAATCCCGGCGCGAAGCTGTCTTTAGATGCCTTGTGCACCCGTTATGGCATCGACCGTAGCCACCGCGTAAAGCATGGCGCGTTGTTGGATGCCGAATTGCTTGCGCAATTATATATTGAACTGACGGGTGGTCGGCAAATTGGCCTTGGCCTTGCCGACGATGATAACGCGCATAAAATAAGCGGCCAAATGGACGTTAATAAAGTTCAGACATTGAAAACATTTCGACCAGCGCGCGCACATTCTGCCTCAACGGAGGAATTGGTGCGCCATGCCGAATTTGTTGCAAAGATTAAGGACGCGCTTTGGCTCCAGCCGGGATCAGCGCTTTAACAAAAAGGAGACGGGCATTGGACATTAGGGTTTCAGGACATCAGGTCGACACCGGTGCAGCGCTCCAAACCCATGTGGAAACACGACTTGGTTCCATTGCCGAAAAATACTTCGCCAAATCATTATCATCACATGCAACCTTTGGCCGTGCGCCGCATGACGGCTTTACCAGCGATATTGTGATGCATGTGATGCAGGGCCTCGTCCTGAAAGGGCGCGGCGAAGCACAGGATGCGCATGTTGCCTTTGACCGTGCCGCCGAACGTATTGAGAAACAATTGCGCCGTTATATGCGCCGACTGCAGGATCGCCATGAACAAACTGCTTATGCGATGGCGCAAGAGGAAGCCGCGTATACCGTGTTTGATGCAGGTGATGGTGAGGAAGAAGTGCCCTTATCCGATGCCCCCGTGATTGTGGCGGAAATGAGCGTGGATATTCCTGAATCAACGGTTTCCGATGCGGTTATGCTCATGGATTTACGCAATACCCCTGCCCTCCTATTCAAAAACACTGGAACTGGGCGGCATAATATGGTTTACCGCCGCGAAGACGGCACGATCGGGTGGGTTGAACCAAAATCTGCACCTTAGACCTCGGCTGACGAGAATTCATTTTCTACACCATTTCAGGTATTTAGGGATTGCGCTGCGGTCGCACTGGGCGCTTTTGAACAAAATATGATTCGACTTTCTACTAGGCTCGTTGAGGGGGCCGTTGCTGCTGACATGCTATGTTCGGGTAAATCCGACCTGTTGGCGCAGCTATCGGTCATCGCGGCTGAAAATTATTTTGTCGACGCCCATGCCGTTCTGGACGGCATGATTGAGCGCGAGCGCCTTGGCCCGACAGGTTTTGGCGGCGGAACAGCGATTCCCCATTGCAAAGTCTCAGGTATCGACATGCCCGTTGCCGTATTTGTTCGGCTGTTAAAACCAGTGCCTTATGATGCGGTCGACGATGAGCCAGTTGATCTGGTCTGCGCACTTGTTTCACCGGCGCAGGACGGTGCATCGCATTTGCGTGCATTGGCGGAGGTTTCACGCCTGTTTCGGGATGAGAAATTTCGCGCGCAATTGCGTGGCGCCGCAGATTCGTCGGCGATGTTTGCGGTCCTGACTTTGTCTGAAGAGCGTGACGCCGCTTGATTGAGCCGCGGCTTGCCAGCGGCGTTCTTATCTCCGCCATCAAGCGCATGGTGGAAGCCGAAGGTGACTTCGCCACTGTTCTGAAAAAGGGCGATGCGGTCTCTGGTGCGATATTGCTTGTCGGGCAGGTTCGCGGCACGGACCCCAAATTATACGAACGCTATCCGTCATTACACGGCCAGACCGCTTGGCAAATGACGGATTTAAAAGAATATACTGGAATTGCGGTGCAGGATTATTGGCAAAAACGTTGTGCGCGTGACCCGGATTTGTGGGTATTTGAACTGGATGTCGCGTCCGATGCACGGTTGAACGGACTTCTGACCATGTTTGTTTGACTTTGCTGCGCTGCGCCATCAATCCGCATTCATTGAGTAGCGAAGGTTGTCATATCGGGCACAAATGGAGTGCCCAGACAAACACGCAAGTCGGATGCAACAAAAGACGAAGTATAACAAACTAATAGAGTTTCGTCAGTTGGTGCCGCCGCATTAATGTATGTTACATGTTGAAATTTTTTCGGGCTGCCTCTTTGGTAGCCATATCTTGTACCCTGATTTCCGCAGTCATTACTGCTGAAGCAGGATTTGCTTTTGGTAATGACGAAGGCACACAGTTCCGTGCCGACACCAGCATCATTGACCCTACGCAGACCGCCGCCGAACAGGCGCAGTTGGATCTGGCGAACAGGAATAAGGTGACCGTCACGCGCGCCGACAATGGCGACATTGTGTATACGCCAAGCAACGGCCTCATGCCGAAATCGACCCTAAGCCCCAATGATGTCGATGCAACAACTGCATCCTCACTCACCCATCTGGTGCGCACGCAGGATATGGATGACAGCTTAAGCAAAGAAGAGCGGTGCCTTGCCAGCGCGGTCTATTTCGAAGCCAGGGGCGAGACGCTTGCTGGTCAATTGGCTGTGGCCCGTGTGGTACTGGCCCGCGCCAATTCGGGTCGCTTTCCCACGACATTATGCGGCGTTGTCTTCCAAAAGGGTCAGTTTTCCTTTGTTCGCGGCTCAAGATTGCCGTCGATCCAAACGGACAGCGTGCATTGGCGCAACGCCGTCGCGATCACCAACATTGCGCTTGATAATAAATGGAAAAGCTCCGTTGAAGGCGCATTATTCTTCCACGCCCGTCATGTTTCGCCAGGATGGCGTTTGACGCGGATCGGCAGCGTGGACAATCATATCTTCTACCGCTGATCTTCGCGACCGCAATGAACGATAAGGGCCCCATAAGGGGCCTTTATTTTGTTCACTTTTCGTTCTAGGGTAGATTATGGATCAGGCCCTTAATGTTGCATCGATTTCCGGTGCACCTGCGGTAGCGCGTGGCGTTTCGCGGCTATTCTTGCGCAACCAGATTGTCGTGCAACCCGAGGTTAGCCTGCGCAACAATCGCCGCGCTGATCTCATGGGTCTCAGCAATAATGGCGAGATTATCATCGTCGAAATCAAATGTGCGCGCGCCGATCTTTTGGGTGATCAGAAATGGCCAGAATATCTTGAATATTGTGATCGCTTTTTCTGGGCAGTGCCCGCCGGTTTCGATGTTAGCCCGCTGCAAAATGATGCGTTCATACCCGAACGCGCCGGATTGATCATCGCCGACGCTTATGATGCCGAAATCGCGCGGCCAGCGGCCTTGGTGCCGCTTGCCCCTGCACGACGCAAAACCGAAACACAGCGGCTCGCGCGGTTAGCCATGCGCCGCTTGATGGGCATATCAGACCCTGAATCCGCGCTATCAGGGTTGGACTTTGATTAGGCGCTAGCTGGCTTTTTTGGGGTTATACCAAATGGGTGACGAATAGGCCCGCTCCTGCGCCTTTAACTCCGTTCCCGGCAGCAATTTTGCACCATAACGCAAGGCATCAAACAACACCCAGCGCGGCGTCGGTATCTCGATGACCCGCACATAATAAAATGCGCGGACACTGCCGTTAAATTCCGGATCGGTCCACACCGTCCGCAATTCCGGATCGCCAATGCTGTTGGTATAGCTCGCCTTTGCGATGTTTACAGTGTCGCCTACCTTCGGGACTTTGCCATTGGCACCCTTGCGCCTTTTGTCTGCATCGCCCCAGACAACGTCGAAAATCTTTTCCTGCAATTTGCCGGAAGAATCCACCCAGCCTTTGACGACCTGAACGCGATCAAGATTTGCGCCCATCGGGTCTTTCAACGCAGAAATCATGAACTTTGGCGCGCCGTTGCCGGGCTTCAGGTCTGCGCCCATCGGCACGCCCTTGGCATATCCGGTCTTTACCCAGTCGCCTGCGAAATCCGTGTCATTAAAGCCCCAACCGCCAAAGAAACGCACTGTCATGCGTGGACCAGTTGTGGCGTACACCTCGCGCCGCATCATGGCGTCAAATATCGCGGCCCGTGTGTTCGCTGTGGCCCATACGGCGGCATAGCCACCCGCCAGATAGTGCCAACCAATACGTCCTTCCCTTGTCCCAAGATTCTGGGCCTGCGAAGCACGGTCGGCATTTGGCTCACCGCCGGAATGCTTGCCAAAAAAATTATCTTCGTCGCCTGTGGCCAGCGCCGTATGGCTGTCGGTTGATCCGATGACCCCGAATTTATAGGGATTTACGCCAGTGCGCGCTTCAATCGCCAAGCCACGCTTTAACGCCTCACGAATATATTCGCCCGCATAATCCTGCGGCTTCTTCTTGGCCTGCATAGTCAAATTGCCACGGTCCCAGCCTGCGGTGCCGAAACCGGAGAATTCGTCGTTGGGCGACAAAAATGGATGCGATTCACTATCGCCCTTGATTTGCGTGATTTCGGTCACTGGCTCGCGCGCCGCGCGCCGCCGTGCATAAGCTGCCGTCATGGGCCCACCATCAGGACCAACCAATTCGAACATCAGACCATTGGACAGGTTGCTATTATGCGGAATCGCCAGCACCTTACCGCCAGTGACCTTCTCATAATTGTCCATATAGTCCCACAATTGGCTGACCGGCGTGTCGCCTTGGCCAGGGTCGTAGGGCAGAACCTTGTCGGTGCGGCTTTTACCATCGCGGAACATAACGACGCGGTGCAAATTATTGCCGCCGGGCATCAACGTATATTCAAAGCCCATGAAGGCGGTGAACTTGCCGGGCTCATTATAGCGTTCGACAAGCGTGCTATGACCCGTCCAGATGCGGGTCCCCGTCTTGCGCTGTCTTTCGGGATCGGTCAGCGCAGCGGGAAGCGTGTTGCGGCCCGCACGGTCGATGAGTTCGCCGGTCACGCGCTGCATGCCCTCTGGCCCCTTATGCATTTCGGTGTGCCAACGCTTCAGCGTGGGGTCGCGGACGAGAAATCCGGGGGCATCGTAAAGCGCCTTGGTTGCGCCAAGCCCGCCGGAGTGATCCGCGATCACAAGAAAATCAAGCGGTCGTTCCAACTTGGCTTTCATTCCACCCGTCGACACAACCTCTTCTCCGCGCGCGAAACGCAGTGCTTCTTCTGGTCCAAGCTTTACGCCAAAGCCAAAGGCATCGATGGAATTGGCGGTATGAAGATGGGTATCGCCCCACAATAATATATTGGCAGGGCCGGACGTGACTTCAGCATCGGACGAAACTTGCGCAACGCGTGAATCGTCCATGATGCTTTTGTCACGATATTGTTGCCAACCGTAGACAAGGCCACCGCCAATCGCCACGACGGCAACGCTGCCCAATATTATCTTACGTATTTTGGCCATTTTCAACTCTCCCTGCATTAAAAATGCGCCGGAAAATCGCGCTGGTCAAGACGGCGTTATATTCCGTTACGTCATGGGTTGCTTCATGCTCCAGATGAACCCTGAAGGACGGGCATCGTTGACCTCTGCCAAGCCTATTTCCTGATTTTCGGCGCCTAAAATGGACTCTGTCCAATAGGTTCCAAACCAGCGGTCCCAAAGCGTCAGCGCAAAACCGAAATTATGTTTCTGTTCCTCAACCAAAGTGCTGTGGTGCACCAGATGCATGTCGGGCGTCACCAACAACAGCCGCAACATTCGGTCAAGCTTGCGTGGTAGGCGGATATTGCTGTGATTGAACAGCGCATTGGCGTTGAGCCATGTTTCAAACGCCAATACGACAAGTAACGGCACACCGAGCAATGCGACAATCGCTGATTTGTAGAATGTCGAGACAATCAGTTCAAACGGGTGGAACCGCAACGCGGTGGTCACGTCCAGATCGCGGTCGCTATGGTGGACCGCATGCATCCGCCACAGATAGGGGCTGCGATGCATCCAAAAATGCTGAAACCACACGGCGAAATCAAGGATGACAAACGCGATTGCTGCCTCAAGCCAAAAGGGTAAGGCGACCAAATTGAGCGCGCCAAACTGGTGCACCTCTGCCCAATTTGCAGCCACGCCGACCACGACCAAAAACGACAGCAGTCGGCCGATGACTGCGTTGCTGACGAAGAATAATGCGTGCGTGCGCCACCGTGGGCTTCGGCCCAACACCAATGCGCGGCGCGGCCAGACCGCTTCGGCGCTTGCGAGCAGCACAAGCAGCAAGGCGGGGATAGCTATCGCATAATGGCCAAGCCCCGCCTGTATCATGTGCGTTATGCGTCCGTCTGTGCAAGGAAGGGATAATCGGTATAGCCTTCCGCATCGGGCGAATACCAAGTTTTGAAATTATCCGGCGTCAGGCCCGCCCCAATGCGCAACCGCTCTACAAGGTCGGGGTTGCTGATGTACGGACGGCCAAAGCTGATCGCGTCGGCAAGGCCAGAGGCCAGATCGGCATCCGCCAATTCCTTGGTATATTCTTGGTTCAGCACCAGCGGGCCTTTGAATATCTGGCGGATCTCAGGCGACACGCGCGGCACTTCAGTTTGTCCGAAATTACCATAAGGTTTGATTTCGCGCAGCTCAAGGAAGGCGATGCCGATATCCTGCAGCGCCGCGGCCGCAGCGGTGAACAATGCAACGGGGTTGCTGTCGTCCGCGCCTTGGGTCTCCCCATTCGGGGACAGGCGAACCGACGTCCGATCCGCGCCCACAGCGTTAACCACGGCTTGGGTCACTTCGCGCAGCAAGCGGATACGATTTTCAATCGGGCCGCCATACTCGTCGGTGCGTAAATTGGTGTTATCGCGCAGGAACTGGTCAATCAAATAGCCATTGGCGGCGTGAATCTGCACCCCGTCAAAACCTGCGGCCATCGCGTTTTTCGCGGCATGGACATAATCCGACACAATGCGCGGCATTTCCGAGATATCGAGCGCGCGGGCTTGGGTATAATCCTTCTTGCCCTCTGCGGTATGTGCATAGCCGGGCGCGGTGGTGGCCGAAGCCGAAACACATGGCGCGCCGCCCAAGAAATCCGGGTGCACAAGACGGCCCATGTGCCACAATTGCAGGATGATCCGTCCGCCCGCGTCATGGACGGCTTGGGTAACGGGTTTCCATGCGGTGATTTGTGCGTCGGACCAGATGCCGGGGGCCGATGGCCAACCAAGGCCTTCTTGGCTAATGCCCGTTGCTTCCGCGATGATCAGGCCTGCGCTGCTGCGCTGGCTGTAATATTCTGCCTTCAGGTCGGACAAAGGTACATGTTCGCCTTCACTGCGTCCGCGGGTCAACGGCGACATCAATATGCGATTGGGCGCGGAGATGGCCCCAAGTGTAATCGGGTCGAACAAAGTTGCAGTCATGCGATTTCCTGTCATTAAGCGTGAATTTGAAGCCAAGATGCGGATGAAAGTTGCAAATTGCAACGGGGGTTTATGCAGCAGAAGATTTTCCATCAACAATCGCCAAGCTTGCTTGCCTTTGCCGCATTGCTTGCGGGCAATGTTGCGATTGCTTTTGGCCCATTGCTTGTGCGCTACGCAGATAGCGGACCGATCGCGACTGGGTTCTGGCGGCTGGCGCTGGCTGTGCCATTTTTGCTGTTTGTGGGCTACCGGTTCGGGTTTCGCTTTTCTGCGGTCAGCCAACCTACCTTTTGGATCGCAATCATCGCGGGCCTGTTTTTCGGTGTCGATATCATCTTGTGGCATATTGGCATTTTTCAGACAAAAATGGCCAATGCGACGCTGTTCGCCAATTGTGCCAGCCTATTGCTGGTGATTTATGGCGTCCTTGTAGCACGCAAAATGCCTTCGAAATGGGAAAGCATGGCCGTGATGTTCGCTTTTGTCGGCGCAGCCTTATTGATGGGCCAAAGCCTTGAGCTGTCCCCGCGCCACTTTACCGGCGACCTTTTGTCGCTTGGCGCTGGGCTGACCTATACCGTCTATTTGGTGCTGATGATGAAGATGCGGCAAAACACCGAAAGCTGGGGTGCGCTGGGTATGGCGAGCGCCGTTGCGGCTGTTGTCCTTTTTGCCGGCGCGGTGTTTGCAGATGAACAGATCATTCCCGCGGTTTGGTGGCCTGTCCTCCTGCTCGCCTTTACCTCGCAATTTTTCGGTCAAGGCTGCCTCACTTATGCTTTGCCGCATTTCAGCCCATTGGTGATCGGGCTTGCCTTGCTGTTGCAACCCGCTCTGTCGGCGACGGCTGGCTGGTTGGCCTTTGGTGAGATGCTGACACCAATGGATTTTATGGGCAGTGCGCTTATTATGATCGCGCTGGTTCTTGTGCGAAAGCAATAGCCCTTTTCTTGAACGCGGCGAACGCCTACATAGCCTTTATGTCCGAAAACGCTCTTCCCTCTGACCCGACGATTGATGAAATTCGCGTCGCCCTTGCCCCCGCCATTGGCCGCCATGCCGGCTTTGACGGATGGTCCGAAGCCGCCGTCCATGCCGCCGCGGATGAGATGGGCGTTGACCGCGACGTTGCCATGCTCGCGTACAAGGGCAAGGCCATCGACATAATCGACGCATGGGTCGAAGGCGTTGATCTGGAACTCGCCCGCCGCCTGCCTGTGGAAACGCTGAACGCGATGAAGATCCGAGACCGGATTACGGCCTTGGTTGCGACTCGGCTAGACATCATGGCACCGGACCGGGAATCCTTGCGCCGTGCGCTGGCCATCATGGCGATGCCAATGAATCTCGCGCGGGCCGCAAAAATGGGCTGGCGTTCGGCGGATCGCATTTGGCGACTGGCCGGCGATAACGCCACAGACCTTAATCATTATACCAAGCGCATGACGTTATCGGCGGTTTATGGAAGCACCTTGAGCGTTTTCGTCAATGATGATAGCGAAAACTTTGCTGATACCCGCGCCTTTCTGGACCGCCGGATCGACAATGTGATGCAGATTGAAAAAGTGAAATATCAGGCAAAGCAGCGCAAGGACTATACGCCAAGTCTGTCACGTTTCATCGGTCGGCTGCGCTATCCTGCGCGTTAACGCAAATCCCTATTGATGTTATTGCGAATCGGTTGCAAATAGCATTCGTGCAACTTGACCATCTTCCGTTGAACCAAATCGCCCTCATTCGGGCCATTGATTGGGAATCCTTGCCCGATCAAGAGGGGCATCGTTTGCGCGCGCTGGGTTTTGAAACTGGGGTGACAATAGAGGTGTTGCATAAGGGCATATTGATGTGGCGTGATCCATTGGCCGTCCGGGTTGGCCGCATGACCGTCGCGTTGCGCACGAAGGTGGCCGCCGCGATTGATTGCGAGTTATCCGCATGACGCAACTACCCCCTCTAGTCGCATTGGTCGGTAACCCCAATGCCGGCAAAAGTGCGCTGTTCAATGCATTGACCGGCGCGCGGCAGAAAATTGCCAATTATCCCGGCGTCACGGTTGAACGCAAATCGGGCCGCGCCTCTTTTGCCGATGGGCGTCCGGTTGAAATGATCGACTTGCCCGGCGCTTATAGCTTGGATCCCGACAGCCTTGACGAAGCCGTCACGCGCGATGTTGTTTTGGGCAATCTTTCCGGGCACCGCCGCCCGGACGCATTATTGATTGTGCTCGATGCGGGCAATCTCGACAATCATTTGCGCTTTGCGCTTGAACTGATTGCGCAAGGCCTGCCGACGGTGGTCGCGCTGAACATGGTTGATCTTGCCGAACGCGATGGCCTTCGGCTTGATGCGCAGGCACTGGCCCGCGCGCTGGGCGTGCCGGTGATTGAAACCGTTGCGGTCCGCCGTCGCGGGCTTGAACCCTTAATGACGGCGCTTGATGGCGCGCTCAAAAATCCCGTCGCGTCGATTGAACCCGTCGCGACATCCTTTGGCGCCCAGAATCAGCGCGCCCGCGACATTGCCCGCTCGGCAATCATCAGCGAAGCCGCTGGCCGCCAATGGACACGCAGGTTGGACGCAGTTCTGCTGCATCCGGTGGGCGGCGTCGTGATATTATTGGGCCTTTTGTTCCTGATGTTTCAGGCGGTGTACGGTTGGTCCGAAGCGCCCATTGGCTGGATTGAAAGCGGCTTTGCGTTGCTCAGCGATGGCATCAAAAATGTCCTACCCAACGGATATCTACGCTCGTTTTTAACAGATGGTGTGATCGCTGGCGTGGGTTCCGTGATTGTATTCTTGCCGCAAATTTTGATCCTGTTCCTCTTCATCTTGGTGCTTGAGGCATCGGGCTATATGACTCGCGCGGCCTTTGTGATGGATCGCATGATGGCAGCAGTCGGCCTGTCGGGGCACAGTTTCATACCCTTATTGTCCTCCTTCGCTTGTGCGATTCCGGGCATTATGGCGACGCGGACGATCATGGACCAAAAGGAGCGATTGGCGACGATCCTGATTGCGCCGCTGATGACCTGTTCGGCGCGTCTGCCGGTCTATACCGTCATCATTGGCGCCTTTATTCCTGCCTCCAGCGTTGGCCCCGGCATCGGTCTTCAGGGTCTTGTCCTTTTCGGCCTGTATATCGCAGGTATATTGGGCGCCATGCTGGCAGCAGCGGTCATTCAGCGCTTTGTGACGCAAAGCCGGACGAGCAGTTTCCTCATCGAAATGCCGCGTTACCAATGGCCGCGCCCGCGTGATATTGCGATCAACCTATGGCAGCGCGCTTGGGTGTTTTTGCGCCGCGCAGGGACGATCATCTTCGCCGCTACGATTATCTTATGGGCGCTGTTAAGCTTTCCCAAGGCACCAGACGGCAGCAATGTTTCGCAAGTCGAATATTCGGTTGCAGGCCGCATAGCCGACGGGCTTGAACCGATTGTGCGCCCGATCGGCTTCAACCATGATATTGCCTTGGCGCTCATCCCGGCAATGGCTGCGCGCGAAGTTGCGGTATCGGCGCTCGCAACAGTCTATGCCATTGACGCGGCAGATGAAGATGCCGCGGCGACCAGCCTTGGGCCAAAGCTTTCGGCGGATTGGTCGTTGGCGACGGCCTTGGCTTTCCTCGCTTGGTTTGTTTTCGCGCCACAATGCATCTCGACCATTGCTGTGACACGGCGTGAAACCAATGGCTGGAAATGGCCCATCTTCATGGTCAGCTATCTTTTTGCGCTGGCGTATGCGGCTGCTGGGATTACATATTGGACAGCGCGGTCCTTCGGCTTATAGCAGTCCGACAGAAAATTTTACTTAAAGGACGGGAACATGGCGGGAAGCGTCAATAAAGTCATCATCGTTGGCAATTTGGGCGCGGATCCTGAAGTCAAATCCTTCCAGAATGGCGGCCGCATCTGCAATTTGCGCATCGCAACGTCGGAAGATTGGAAAGACCGCACCACGGGCGAAAAAAAGGAACGCACCGAATGGCACAGCGTTGTGCTCAATTCGGACGGCCTTGTCGGCGTGGCCGAGCGATTCTTAAAAAAAGGCAGCAAGGTGTATATTGAGGGTCAATTGCGTACGCGTAAATGGCAGGATGCATCAGGCAATGACCGTTACACGACCGAAGTTTCGGTGGCCGGTTTTGATGGCAAGCTGGTGATGCTCGACGGTCCCAAAGGCGGATCAGGCGGCGGCGGCGATAGCTGGGGTGGCGGCGCATCATCTGGCGGTGGATCCGGTGGCAGCGGTAATAGCAGCGGCGGATCGTCAGGCGGCTTTGGCGGTGGCGACTTTGATAATGACCTTGACGACGACGTGCCGTTTTGATTCTAGATAGGGGCGCATAGCCGGGGCCGTGATGAAAAAAGCAATCTTGGTCCTTGTTCTGCTTGGCGCAATTGTTGCGTATGTCGTTTTCGATCTTGGCCAGATTCTGAGCCTCGAAAACTTCAAGGCCAGCCAAGCAGATATCGTCGCGGCGAAGGATGCCAATCCCGTCCTCTATATCGCCGGGTTCTTCATCCTATATGTCGCGGTGACGGGGCTTTCAATTCCCGGTGCCGCGATCATGACATTGATTGCGGGCGCATTGTTCGGCGTGGTGGTTGGCACAATCATCGTTTCTTTTGCCTCCACCTTGGGGGCGACCTTGGCGTTTTTAAGCGCCCGTTTCGTGTTGCGCGAATGGGTCCAAGGCAAATTTGGGGAACGTCTGCGCGCGATTGACCAAGGCCTAGAAAAGGATGGCGCTTTCTATCTTTTCACGCTGCGCCTGATTCCTGTCTTCCCGTTTTTCGTCATCAACCTTTTAATGGGTCTTACGCGCATCAAAACCGGGACATTTTTCTGGGTCAGCCAATTGGGCATGCTGCCTGCGACCATCGTATTCGTGAATGCGGGCACGCAGATTAGCCTGATCGAAAGCACCTCTGGTCTGTTGTCGCCAATGCTAATTGCCTCTTTTGTCGCGCTCGCGCTTTTCCCTTGGGTGGCAAAAGGCCTTGTCGCTTTGGTACAACGCAGCCGTGGCTGAACGCTGGAAAAAACCCAAACGGTTTGACCGCAATCTTATCGTCATTGGCGCGGGTTCTGCGGGCTTGGTCTCGGCCTATATCGCGGCAATGGTGCAGGCCAAGGTGACGTTGATTGAAGCGCATGAGATGGGCGGGGACTGCCTGAACACCGGATGCGTGCCATCCAAGGCGCTCATCAAAAGCGCCAAGGTCGCGCACCAGATTGCCGATGCCGCGCGCTTTGGTATTGACGTGGGTGCGCCTATCATTGACTTCCCCGCCGTGATGCGCCGCGTCCGGGACGTCATCACAGCTATTGAACCACATGATAGCGTTGAACGCTTTACCGGCCTTGGGGTCGACTGCGTGCAAGGCTATGCGCGTTTCGTCGACCCGTGGACGGTCGAGATTGACGGCGCACGGCGATTAACGGCCAAATCCTTTATCATCGCCACAGGCGCAACGCCGCTGATTCCGCCGCTACCCGGTGTGGAGAATAGCGGATACCTAACCAGCGAAACTTTGTGGGACGCCATGGCCATGCGTTCTGCCGCGCCGGACAGGCTCGTCATCTTGGGTGGCGGGCCGATCGGCTGTGAACTGGCGCAGGCCTTTCAGCGGCTTGGGTCAAACGTCACCATAATCGAAATGGCGGAACGTTTGCTGTTGAAGGAAGATGCCGACGCTGCAGCATGCGTAACGGCGCGCCTGGAATCGGAAGGCGTGTCAGTCCTTACCCACCATCGCGCATTGCGGTTTGAGGCAAATAAGACGCTCATTGTGGCTGGACCGAATGGCGCGGCAGAAATTGCATATGATGACATCATCATTGCGGTCGGGCGCACGCCCCGCGTTGCCGGCTTTGGTTTGGAAGAGCTTGGGCTAATCGTCGATGGACGTTTGGAAAACGACGTATTTCTGCGCACCAACCTGCCACATATTTTATGCGCCGGCGATGTGGCGGGACGTCAGCAGCTTACCCATGGCGGCAGTCATGAGGCTTGGTATGCCAGCGTGAACGCGCTGGCGCGGCCCTTCAAAAAATACCGTACCGATTATCGCGTCCTGCCGCGCGTGACCTATACCGAACCGGAGTTGGCGACGGTTGGCCTGACGCAAGCCGAAGCCGAAGCGCAGGGTCTTTCCTTTGATATCACGCGTTATGATCTGGACGACCTTGACCGCGCCATTGCCGAAAGCGAGGCGCATGGTTTTGTGAAAATCCTGACGGCAAAGGGTAGCGACCGGATATTGGGCGCGACGATCATTGGTCAGAATGCAGGCGAAATTCTCGCTGAGGTCACCTTTGCCATGAAGCACAATATGGGCCTGCGCAGTATCCTTCAGACCATTCACCCTTATCCCACATGGGCCGAGGCGAATAAATATGCTGCGGGGCAATTTGGCCTTGCGCGCAAACCCGAGGGCCTGTTGAAATGGGCCGAACGCTGGTTCCGCTGGCAACGCGGTTAGCCGAAACTTTTTGCTGCGAGGATGAAACGTTGCAGGACCGTCAGTAGGCATAATGCAGCGAAGATGATCGCTAATGTCGGGAAAAAGCTAGGAAACAGGCAAAATAGCGCGAAAAACGCGATGGTCTCCGCGCCCTCCATCAACCCCGTTGAATAGATAAATGCCTTTGGCCCATGCGCGCCGTCGTCGGACACCTGCCGCGCGGCAATGGCGGCAAAGGCCAGAAAGCTTACAGCGGTCAGCGTGAAGCTGGCGACCAGCAGCAAAGCGGGTATTTGGTTAAACTGGTCCATCAATCCAAACGCCACCGGAATGGAGAGATAGAAAATATAATCGCAGATGGTGTCGAGATAGCCGCCAAACTCTGTTGGCCCTTTGATACGGGCCACCGCGCCATCCAACCCGTCAACGATCCGGTTGAGCAGGATCAAGCCTAAGGCTGCTGCAAAATTTGACTGGGTGATGAAAAACGCAGCAGCCAGCGCAAGCCCTGCGCCGCTGATCGTCAACATATTTGCCGAAATGCGGGCGTCGACGACCCCAGCCGCTATGCGGTTAAGTGCAGGGTCGACGAACCGGCGAAGCGCCACGTCAAACATGGCGTGCGGCAATCATTTTTTCGCCAACAAGTCCTTGAGGCCAGCCAGCGCGCCCGTCGGGGCCACATCTTCCTCGCTCTTTACACCAGCCGCCTTGAGCATTTTCTCTGCCTCCGGGCTGCGTGGATATGGGTTCAGCGCAAGGCCAAGCGATTGGGCCACTGCTTCGCCCAGATCGATAGTCTGGCCATCGTGGAACATCGTGTCGCAATCGCCGGCTTCCAACTCAAGTTCAACTTCGCCGCTCATAACGGGTTCGGGGATGAAACGGATATGCACCACTTCGTCCATTTTGGCAGGAACAGGGTCGTGCGAGGCAATGCAATATTGCGCAAGGTCAGCGGAGAAACGGCCAGTTGCCACCACGCCTTCGGCATCATGTGCCAGCGAAATCTCCGCCTTGAGCGAATCCAATGCAGCCAGATCAAAACGCGCCATCAGGCCAGCACGCGCCGCCGCGTCTGCGGACAGTTGCAGATTGCGGCTATGGCTTCCCACTTCGGAAAGCTTGACCACATGGCTGAACTCGTTGGCCGTCACCATTTGGCGGCGCCCTCTATTAACATATCTGGCAATTGTGCGCCCAGTGCACGTTCGACGTCGAGCAAGCCCTGCCGTGTATGTGCAAGCGCGTCTGGCGATGGTGCCGCGCTGCGATAGAGGTTGCGGACCAAGGCGTCGTCAAGGGCGCTGTGATCGTCCATGGCATTGCGCAACGCGCCTAACCTGCCGCCGACGGCGCCCATGATCTGACCGATATGCTTTCCGACGATCATGTCGCCAATGCCGACTTCGCGAAGCTGACCGTCCATGTCATCGACAAAAACCTCCGTCAGCCGCGCCATATCAAGCGCGTGGGCCTTGCTTTCTTCCAGCCGTAAAAGCACCAGCGATAGAATCGCCGCCACCATGTCGAACCTGCCGTCAAGGCTGTCCGGGACCGCGCCTTCGATATACCAATGCGGCTCACGGGCCTTGGCAACAATTTGATTATATAAAGGGACAAGCTTTATTTTGGGGTCGGGTTGCCCGTTGCCGAACAGTCGTTTCAATAATGTCATCACGGCGTACTCTTCCTTACTCATGCAGCATTCATCTGGGATTGCATATTGATATTGCGCCTTAAGGATGCAATGGCAAAGCCCCAAGTTTAGTGGATTAGCGGAGAAGTCTATGCGTGCGTCGCAAATTGCCGGTCTTGCAACATTGATTGCCGCTTTGACACTGTCGACGGGATGCACCCGCCTGCGTTCGCATCAGGGTTATATTGGTGATCAGACTTTGCTGAATTCTGTTCAGCCGGGCGTCGACAATAAGGAATCGGTTCAGGCATCGCTGGGCCGCCCGACCTTTGTCGGCCAGTTTGACCAGAATGACTGGTATTATTATTCGCGTGACGCAAAGCAACTGGCGTTTTCGCAGCCAAAGGCTGACAAGCAATATGTGTTAAAGGTCCGTTTTGACCCCGCAGGCAATGTCGCGTCTATCTCCCAAACGGGCACGGAATTGATTTCAAAGATCAGCCCGATAGGCGACAAAACGCCGACATTGGGTCGCGACACAAGCTTCTTTGAAGAAATATTCGGTAATATCGGTGCGGTCGGTGCCGGTGGCGGTCAAGGCGCGACGCCGAATAGTCCCAATTAAAAATAATGTCGGTTATGGGGCGTCGCCACCCAATTGATGTCCCGAAATGACGTCGTCTTATAAAATCTTCGTCACCATGAACTTGTTTCAGGGTCCATCTATCCGTTGAAACTTTGGTTTGTTGGGCGAAATGGATGCTGAACCAAATTGTGCTCTGCACGCCTTCGGCCCCAGCATGACGGTGTTAGATAGGTCTTTGTGTCTTTGTGCGAACTTTCACAGCTTTTTGGTTCGCACGAAGACACAAAGACGAATGTTTGGCCTCGTAGTGGTGGCGAGCGCCCTATGCCAACTGGTCCGACATTTAGGCTAATCCGCAATCCCCGCAGCAGCCAACACGGCAAGCGTCACAAGGTCGCTGGTGCTTGATGCCATCGTTGCGACCTGCACTTGCCGTTCAAAGCCCAGCAACATGGGGCCAATGACCTGATCCCCCCCCAATTCGCGCAGCAACTTGGCCGAAAGGTTCGCGGACTGAAGCCCGGGCATGACCAGAACATTCGCCGGGCCAGATAGGCGGCAGAATGGGTAGTTTTTCATGAGCGCCGGGTTCAACGCAACATCGGGTGGCATGTCGCCTTCATATTCGAAATCGGGCCGACGTGCGTCCAGTATCGCAACCGCATCGCGGATGTTGTCAAGCCAATTTCCCGCGGGATTACCAAATGTTGAAAAGGACAAAAATGCAACGCGCGGCACATGACCCATACGGCGGGCGACGGCGGCGGTCTTCTCGGCGATGTGCGCGAGTTCCTCGGCGCTTGGCCGTTCGTTCACGGTGGTATCGGCAATAAACACTGTGTGCGTTTTGCCGACCATGACGTGAATACCAAAGGGCACCGCGTCTTTTTTTGCGTCAAGCACGCGGCGCAATTCGCGCAGCGTCTGGCCAAAGGTGCGGGTGACGCCCGTGATCAAGGCATCGGCCTGATCCATTTGCAGCAGCAACGCGCCAAAGATATTGCGGTCACGGTTGACCATCCGCTGAATATCGCGGCGCAGATAACCGCGGCGTTGCAAGCGGCTATACAGCCGGTCGACCATTTTATCGACCAGTGGGCTTGTGGCGCTATTGTGGATTTCATAATCATCGGGGTTCGCACCCAGCCCAATCAGCTTCTCCGTCACGCGGGCATCACGGCCAATCAGGACCGGAATGCCATAGCCATCCTGTTTAAACTGGACGGCAGCGCGCAGGACGACATCTTCTTCGGCCTCGGCAAAAATCACGCGCTTGGGTTTCGCGCGGGCTGCCTCATAAACTTGGGTGAGCGCCGATGTCGTCGGGTTCTGCCGTGCGCGCAGGCTGGCGCGATAGGCGTTCATGTCTGCAATCGGCTTTTGTGCTACACCCGAATCCATCGCGGCCTTCGCAACGGCGGAAGCCACGATTTCTATCAGACGCGGGTCGAATGGCGACGGAATGATGTAATCTCGGCCAAATTTGTGCCTGAGGCCGCCATAAGCTGCGGCCACTTCTTCGGGCACGGTTTCGCGCGCCAGTTGCGCCAGCGCGTGTGACGCAGCAATCTTCATCGGCTCGTTGATGGTCGTCGCCCGCACATCCAATGCACCGCGGAACAAAAACGGGAAGCACAGCACATTGTTGACCTGATTGGGGAAATCTGACCGGCCCGTCGCGATAATCGCATCCGGCCGCGCCGCACGCGCCACCGGCGGAGAAATTTCGGGATCGGGGTTTGCCATGGCAAAAATGATTGGCTGATACGCCATGGATTTCACCATATCGGCGCTCAAGGCATTGGCCGCCGAAAGCCCCAGAAACACATCCGCGCCAACAATCGCTTCAGCAAGGGTGCGTGCGCTGGTCTTTGCGGCATGCGCGGATTTCCATTGATCCATGCCTTCGGTCCGGCCCTGATAGATGACGCCTTTCCGGTCGCACATTATGACATTATTGTGCGGCACACCCATGCCCTTGATCAGCTCCGTGCAGGCAATCGCCGCAGCGCCAGCGCCGTTGCAAACGATCTTAATGTCTTGAAACGACTTTCCGGTGAGCTCGCACGCGTTGATCAATCCAGCAGCGGCTATGATCGCTGTACCATGTTGATCATCATGAAACACAGGGATATTCATCCGCTCTTTCAATGTTTGTTCAATGATGAAGCAATCGGGCGCGGCAATATCTTCCAAATTGATGCCGCCAAAGGTCGGTTCCAACAATTCAACCGCGTCAATGAAGCGCTGCGCATCTTCGGTATTCACTTCGATGTCGATGGAGTCGACATCGGCGAAGCGTTTGAACAAGACGGCCTTGCCTTCCATGACTGGCTTTGATGCCAAGGCGCCTAAATTGCCCATGCCGAGAATCGCGGTGCCATTGGAGATGACCGCCACAAGATTGCCTTTGGCGGTGTAGTCATAAGCTGTTGCCGGATCATCATAAATGGCCTGCACCGGCACAGCGACGCCGGGCGAATATGCAAGGCTCAGGTCACGCTGAGTCGCCATCGGCTTAGTCGCCACGATCTCGATTTTGCCGGGGCGTCCTTGCGCATGAAAATCCAGCGCTTCCTGCGGGGTGATTTGGACGTCGCTATCGTTCATTTTGGGCCCTGACCATTTATCATCAATTTATAAGCCCTAACGCGCTGCTGACGCAAGGGCAAGCATTGCCCCGCCCGACAGGCTTCGCTAACGCGTTGTTTATGGCGGGGGACAACACACCGACACCCATGATGGTGCAATATTTTGGTTTAAAGGCCAAGGCGGGCGATTGCTTGCTGTTTTACCGCATGGGTGATTTTTTCGAATTATTCTTTGATGATGCCCGCGCGGCGGCCGCGACGCTGGATATTGCCCTGACCTCGCGCGGCGAACATGATGGCAAGCCCATCCCCATGTGCGGTGTGCCAGTCCATGCCGCCGAAGGGTATCTGGCGCGGTTGATTAAGGCGGGGCATCGCGTCGCGATTGCAGAGCAGACGGAAAGCCCTGACCAAGCCAAAGCGCGTGGTGGAAAAACGTTGGTCACGCGCGACATTGTGCGCTTTGTGACCGCAGGGACGCTGACTGAAGATAGTCTGCTGGATAGCTGGGCGTCCAACATGCTCGTGGCAGTTGCGCCGGTCGGAGAGCTTTTTGGGATAGCCGCTGCCGACATTTCGACGGGCTATTTTGAACTGGTCACGGTGACGGCTGGCGCGCTTGAGGCGGAGTTGGCTCGGCTATCTGCCAGCGAGTTGGTTGTGCCCGACGGCTTTGCAGAACTAC
The DNA here is from genome assembly GCF_945890115.1 of Sphingorhabdus sp. EL138. Taxonomy (GTDB): domain Bacteria; phylum Pseudomonadota; class Alphaproteobacteria; order Sphingomonadales; family Sphingomonadaceae; genus Sphingorhabdus_B. Next base: position 175,656 of record NZ_CAMDCK010000001.1, on the reverse strand, counting down.
CGGGCGCCAGCATGCGGCCACGGGCAGATTTTGACAGCATCGTTGGCAGCGATGTGTTGCGGCAGCATTTTGCGCTGAACACGCTCGATAGCATTGGCCCTGTTACGCGTGCAGAGCAGGCGGCGGCTGGCGGCCTGATTTCTTATCTCGCGCATGCCGGGCAGGGCAAAATGCCCTTCCTAAAACTGCCCGTCCGCCGCGAGGTGCATGAACATCTTTTGATTGATCAGGCAACGCGCGATAGTCTGGAGATCAACAGCGCAAGCAAAGGCGGGCGCACAGGGTCTTTGTTGGCCGAGGTTGACCGCACAATCACGGGCGCAGGTGCGCGGCAACTGGCCGCTGATCTGGCTGCGCCCCTGATGGACCAAGCGAAGATTGAAGCGCGCCTGTCATTGGTGCAATGGTTCCATGACGCGCCGTTAACCCGCGATGCCGTGCGCGGGGCGTTGCGGCAACTGCCCGATATTGCACGCGCGCTTGGCCGTGTTGTGGCGGGTCGGGGCAGCCCAAGGGACTTGGGCCAGATTCGGGACGGCTTGGATGCGGCGCGGGCCTTGCGTGAACGTCTGGGCGCAATGGCAGATCGGCCGGAGCTGTTGGATCACCTTCTGCCCGCATTGGATGGCCATGGCCATATGGTGGATCTGCTGGCGCGCGCTTTGGTGGCTTCACCGCCCACCGACGCGACGCAAGGCGGCTATATCGCCGAAGGCTATGATGCCGCTTTGGACAATCTGCGGGTGGCGGGGCGCGATGGACGACAAGCGATCGCGCAGTTGGAAGCGCGTTATCGTGATGCCACGGGCATATCTGCGCTCAAAATCCGGCACAATGCCGTTCTTGGCTATTTTGTCGAAGTGCCTGCCAAGCATGGCGATGCGCTGATGGCTCCTGGAACAGGCTTCACCCATCGGCAAACGATGGCAGGGGCGGTGCGATTCAATTCGCCGGAATTGCATGAAGAAGCAGTCCGCATCACGCAAGCCGGCGGCCATGCTTTGGCCGCCGAAGCGGCGCATCTGGAAGAGCTGATCACGCTGATACTGTCCCGCCGCGATGCCATCGCCATAAGCGCTGATGCCTTGGCGCGCATTGACGTGTCCGCCGCACTCGCCGAGCGCGCTGCGCAGAGCAATTGGTGCCGCCCAACTTTTGTGGCGCATCCGTGCCTTGAGATCGAAGCTGGGCGTCACCCCGTTGTCGAAAGCGCACTGGCAAAGTCGGGCGACCGTTTTATCGCCAATGACTGCAAGCTGTCGCCTGAAAAGCGGTTATGGCTCGTCAGCGGTCCCAACATGGGCGGAAAATCCACCTTTTTGCGGCAGAATGCGTTGATCGTTTTGCTGGCGCAGGCGGGCAGCTATGTGCCTGCAACCTCGGCGCGGCTTGGCCTTGTCGACCGATTGTTCAGCCGCGTTGGCGCGTCGGACAATTTGGCGCGTGGGCGGTCAACCTTCATGGTCGAAATGGTCGAAACCGCCGCGATTCTTGCCCAAGCGACCGAGCGCAGCTTTGTTATATTGGATGAGGTTGGGCGCGGCACCTCGACTTATGACGGCCTTGCCATTGCCTGGGCCGTGGTGGAGGGCGTTCACGAAACCAATCGTTGTCGCTGCCTGTTCGCAACGCATTATCACGAACTGACGCGGTTGGCAGATAGCCTTGACGCGCTGTCGCTGCACCATGTGCGCGCGAAAGAATATAAGGGCGATCTGGTCCTGTTGCATGAGCTTGCTGATGGACCTGCCGACAGAAGCTATGGAATAGCGGTGGCAAAGCTTGCCGGTCTTCCGCCGCAGGTTGTGGCGCGCGCCAGTTCCGTGCTTGCCAAGCTGGAAAAAGGCCGCGCAGAAACCGGCGGCCTTGCGGCAGGGCTTGGTGACTTGCCATTGTTCAGCGCCGCTATCGACGCCGCCGAGGCGAAGGTTGACGCCTTGCGTGACAAATTGACCGATCTCGACATTGACGCACTCAGCCCCCGCGCCGCGCTTGATTTATTGTATGAACTCAAGCGCGCGGCTGGCGAAAACTGATTAGGTACCCATCCTAGGTCAGCGACAGAAACAGTCCCGCCAGCGCCGCACTCATCAGGTTCGACAGCGACCCCGCGGCAAGGGCTTTGATACCCAGCTTAGCAATCATTGGCCGCTGATTGGGGGCAAGGCTGCCCGTCACCGCCATCTGGATCGCAATCGAACTGAAATTGGCGAAGCCGCACAAAGCGAACGTCACGATACCGACGGTTGGCGCGGACAAGTCTTTCAGCGCGCCCAAGTCGATGAATGCCACAAATTCGTTGAGGACGACCTTTGTACCAAACAAGCCGCCTGCCTGAATAGCCTCATTCCAAGGCACGCCGAGCAGGAACATGATGGGCGCAAAGACATAGCCGACAATCTGCTGAAAACTCAAACCGGGCAGACCGAACCAGCCGCCAATGCCGCCCAAAATACCATTTGCCAAGGCAACCAAGGCGACAAATGCCAGCACCATCGCACCGACGGCAACCGCCAGCTTCACGCCGGTTTGCGCACCTTGCGCTGCGGCCATGATGATGTTGGCTGGTTTCTCTTCCTCATCTTCATGTGCCATTTCCGGTTCATCATCAGGATGCGGGTTGGCCAATGCAGGGTCACCTTCTGCCACCAATACGGGTGGGACGTCGGGCATCATGATCTTCGCCATCAATATGCCGCCGGGCGCTGACATGAAAGCCGCGGCGAGCAGATAATCAATGCGAATGCCCATTGATGCATAAGCGGCAAGAATGGTGCCAGCAACGCCCGCCATGCCAACGGTCATGACGCAGAATAATTGTTCAGGCTTCAACCCAGCGAGATAAGGTCGAATGACCAATGGCGATTCCGATTGGCCAACGAAAATATTGGCTGCGGCGCACAGGCTCTCGACTTTGGAGATGCCAGTGATTTTCTGCAAACCACCACCAATCCAGCGGATCACATATTGCATGATGCCCAAATAATAGAGGATGGAGATTAACGACGCGAAAAAGATGATGACGGGTAAGGCCGCAATCGCAAAGCTGTTACCGCCGATTTCCGGAGAGGCCAGCGGACCAAAGATGAACTGCGTGCCTTTGGCCGAATAGCCAAGCAAATTGGACACGCCAGTCGACGCAGCATTCAACGCAACCTTGCCCCATGAGGTGTACAATACCAAAGCCGCCAAACTTGCCTGCAGGGCAAAAGCCGCACCGACGACACGGAATTTGATCGCGCGGCGGTTGGACGACAATACAACCGCAATCGCCAAAATGAGGATCATCCCCGCGATGCTCAATAAAAACTGCATGTATAGCTTCCCCGAAAACCGTCATCCTAGATTTTGTTTCCCGGTCTGACCCCTACAACTGTAAGAATTAAGACGCTGGAAAAGACCCGCGCGACGGCATTTTATGTTTCCCGGTCTGACCTAGCGCCATCGTTAGTCTTGCGCCAATTAAATAAGACGCTAGTCAGTTTTGGATGACTAATCAGACCACATTGCACGCGACCGGTGGAGGCATCCCGAAATCGCTTTTCATGTTCTCAATCATTTATGGCGGCATGGTGTGCATTGCCGGTGTGCTTGGAAATAAACAGGTGTCTTTAGGGCCGCTGGCTGTGGAGGCGGGGATTTTTCCGTTTCTTTTGCTGGTCATCCTTTCCAGCGCGGTAGCAGCCTTGCATGGTAAGATTATTGCGGACCGATTGGTTAAATATGGCTTCATTCCGCTTATTGCCTCGATATTGCTCGCGTTGCTGGTGCTTTCCTTGCCGCCGTCCCCGAAAATGGACGACAAATATCTGGATGCGTTCAACACCATGATGGGGCAGACGCCGCGCATATGGCTTGCTGGCATCATCGCTTATGGCGTGTCCCAAATGCTGAACGTCTATCTGTTTGATCGCCTGAAAAAAACAGTTGGTAAATATGTCGCATTGCGGGGGGCCATCGCTGCGGTGCTGTCACAGATTATCGACACTTTATTGTTCGTAAGCGTTGCGTTTTACGGCGTGTTCCCCATCACGGAGTTGCTGTTCGGCCAAATGCTAGCCAAGGTGGTGTTGAGCATCATCATGGTGCCGTTGCTCATCACTTTTTTTGTGAGCTACGGGCATAAGCTGGATGGCACAGACCCAAAAGCAGACCCTGTCGCATGACGATTGATCCAGCCAATCTGGCGAAGGCCGAAACGCTAACCGAAGCGCTCCCTTATCTGCAGCGTTATGCGGGCAAAACCTTTGTCGTGAAATATGGCGGGCATGCGATGGGCGATGCTAGCCTGGCGCGCGACTTTGCCGACGATGTGGTGTTGTTAAAGGCTGTCGGTATCAATCCCGTTGTCGTGCATGGCGGCGGCCCCCAGATTGGCGCAATGCTCAAAAAATTAGGTGTCGAGAGCGAATTTGTCGACGGCCTACGCGTCACCGATGCTGAAACCGCGAAGATTGCGGAAATGGTGCTATCGGGTTCGATTAACAAGGAACTGGTCGGCTGGATCAATGCCGCTGGTGGTAAGGCGCTTGGCATATCGGGCAAGGATGGCGGGTTCGTTACCGCCACTAAGGTTCAGCGCACGCAAAAGGACCCCGACAGCCATATTGAACGCAATATCGACCTTGGCTTTGTCGGCGAACCAACCAATGTTGACCGCAGCATCATTGACACGATTAGCGCGGCAGGCATGATTCCTGTGATCGCCCCAATCGGTGTTGGCGCAGATGGGCATACCTATAACATCAATGCCGATACCATGGCTGGCGCGGTCGCAAGTGCACTGGGGGCCTCGCGGCTTTTCCTTTTGACGGATGTTGCCGGCGTCTTAAGCAAATCGGGTGAGCTGCTGACAGATCTCGATCCTGCCGCGATTGCTGAGCTGCAAAAGGACGGCACGATCAGCGGCGGTATGATCCCGAAAATTCAGACATGTGTCGATGCCGTGGAATCGGGCGTGGATGCGGCGGTCATATTGGACGGTCGCACCAGCCATGCCATGCTAATCGAAATGTTCACTGTAAAAGGCGCAGGAACACTGATTCACAAGTAACCTGCGCCCTGACCTTAACCAGTTGAAACAGCGCGCTGCCTCGGCTAATCGCTTCAGCACATCTTTTCCGGAGAATTTCATGCTTCTCGCGCTTATTTCTATAATCGGATATTTGATGACGATATTGTCCACCGTCGTCATCGTTCAATTCATCCTGAGCTTGCTGATTTCGTTTAACGTCGTCAGCCTGTCGAACAACATCGTTGCCTCTATCTGGCAGGCACTTTCGGTCATTTTGGATCCGTTTCTCAAGCCTATCCGCAAGATCATGCCTGATACGGGCATGATCGATTTTTCGCCCATGGTGTTATTGATCGGTCTGCGCATATTGCAGATGCTGTTGGTGGGTGTGGCCAATGATATTTCTGCAGCGGGCATGTGAGCAACGCCGTTATCATTGATGGCAAGGCATTTGCCGCCCAATTGCGTCAGCGCGTGGCCGTTGCCGTTGAAAGCTTTATCGCGTTAACTGCCCATAAGCCCGGCCTTGCCGTTGTCTTGGTGGGTGAAGACCCCGCCAGCCAAGTCTATGTGGGGTCCAAGAAGAAAGCGACGGTCGAGGCGGGCATGAACAGCTTCGAACATCGCTTGCCTGCCTCGGTTACACAAGACGCCCTCATTGCGCTTGTCGAAACGCTCAACGCGGATGCCGCCGTCGATGGCATATTGGTGCAATTGCCCTTGCCGTCGCATATTGATGATAAGGCTGTGATCGCCGCGATTGATCCGGGCAAAGATGTTGACGGCTTTCATGTCGTTAATGCGGGGCGTCTCGCGGTAGGTGAAGAGGCGTTTGTGCCATGCACGCCGCTTGGCTGCTTAATGCTGCTTAAGGACCATATGGGCGATCTGTCCGGTAAAAACGCCGTGGTCATCGGGCGGTCGAACATTGTCGGTAAGCCGATGGCGCAATTGTTGTTGGCAGAAAATTGCACGGTGACAATCGCACATAGCCGCACGCAGGATTTGCCAGATGTTGTGCGCCGCGCAGACATTGTCGTTGCCGCCGTGGGCCGCGCAGAGATGGTGACCGGCGATTATTTGAAACCCGGCGCCGTGGTGATTGATGTTGGCATTAACCGCTTGGAACCCGAGGCGGGCCAAAGCAAAGGCCGTTTGGTCGGCGACGTTGCCTTTGACGATGCCTTACGCCATGCTGGTGCCATAACCCCCGTGCCGGGCGGGGTCGGCCCGATGACCATTGCGTGTCTGTTGCGCAATACACTGGTTGCCGCACACCGCCGTGCAGGAGTGGCCGCACCAGAAGGAATATGACGCGATGAAAGCATTTCCTGTCCTTCTTGCCGCAGCAGCGCTTTCGGCTTGTGCGTCGTCGCCAAGCCGGGAATATTATGAATTTCAGCCCAAAATCGCGAACCCAAGCGCGATTATTGCGGCTGACATCGGTTTTAATCAGCTTGCCCAACAAAAGGGACAATGGACCGCCTTTCGTGAAACCGCTGCCAAGGATGCGATAATGTTCGTGCCGCAACCCACGCTTGCGCTCGAATGGCTGAAGGGCAAGGCCGACCCCGCCGTGCTGCTCAAATGGCAACCGCATAAGGCGGTCATGTCCTGCGATGGCAAAACCGGCGTGACGACGGGCGCGTGGGAGAGGGCCGATGGTGCGGTCGGCTATTTCACCACCGTCTGGCAGTTTGTCGAGAAAAATGCGCGCGGTGACGGGGAATGGAAATGGGCGCTCCACCATGCGGACACACTGACTGTGCCGCGTGCGCCGAAAGAGATGATTGAAACAAAGGTCGCCAGTTGCAAAGGCCGAGCGTCCGCGACGTTCGCCACCCGGCCTCAAGGCGCAACAATAAAAACCGGCTATTCGGGTGATCAATCCTTGCGTTACAACTATATCGTCCAACCCAATGGTGCGCGCAGTATAGAGGTTACATATTGGAACGGTGCAACAACCGAGACCGCCATCATGGATCAGGTTGCGCCGCAATGATGATTGAACTGTTTCTTTCCGCCTTCATCACCTTTTTCGTCGTAATTGACCCGCCGGGCTGTGCGCCGATTTACGCCAGCCTGACCAAGGGCGCCAATGCCGCCCAACGCCGCAATATGGCTTTGCGTGCCGTCATGGTCGCGTCGGGCATATTGCTCGTCTTTGCGTTGTTCGGCGAACAATTGTTGGGCGCGTTGCATATTGAATTGAACAGTTTCCGCATTGCAGGCGGCATCATGCTGTTTCTAATCGCTATCGACATGGTTTTTGAAAAGCGCACGTCACGCCGTGAGGAGCGCGCGCAGAAAATCATCGATACGCCCGAGATTGAGGATGTTTCGGTCTTCCCCATGGCCATGCCGATGATCGCAGGGCCAGGGTCCATCGCCTCGGTCATGCTGCTTATGTCGCAAAATAGCGGGATTGACCGCGCCGGCATCATTTTGGCGGCACTGGGAACAGTGCTTGTGCTGACGCTGCTGGCGCTTCTTGCGGCTGGCCCCATTATGCGCGTTCTGGGTGCCAATGCCGAAGCCGTGATCACACGGCTGTTGGGTGTGCTGCTCGCCGCATTGGCCGCGCAATTCGTTATCGACGGCCTGCGGGCGAGCTTTCTGGGCTGATTATTGAAGCGTGACGCGATCGTCGGACCCGTCATGCCGTCCAAAAAACTGCATCAATTGCACGATAGTGTCGGCACGGTCGGATAGCCCGCGCGCTTCCAACAAGGCTTGCTTTGCGGCAAAATCAAACGGGGCAATTTGGGCGATGGCGTTGACCAGAGAATAATCGTCCAGTTGCGAAACGGCCGCCCAATCGACGCTATACCCTTGCGCTTCGGCAAAGCGGCGTGATTCGATTTCAATCGACGCGCGTTCGGCAAGCGAGAGGGCTTCGCCCATTTCATCCTCGTCCCATAATTCAGCCTCAACCTGACGAAAGCTGGTGGTCACATCCAGTTCGCTGATCACAGAAAAGCGTTGCACGCCTTCAAGGATGATATTGTACCGACCATCGTCCAGCGCCTCCACATCGTGGATCCGCGCCAAGCAGCCAACATTGAACAAGGGCGGCTGATTGCCTTGCCCCATTGGTTGGATCATGCCGATCTTGCGGTCACGGGCCAGCGAATCGCTCACCAGATCGCGATAGCGCGGCTCAAAAATATGCAGCGGCAATTGCATGCTCGGGAAAATAATCGCGCCGGTAAGCGGGAAAATGGAAATGCGCTGCGCGGTCATCCGAACAGGATCGCTGATAATTTTCGGCGTGTTGCTGCTACCCATGGGTCTTCCAATCCAATTAAAGCAAATATTTCGAGGAGCCGCGCCTTGGCGGCGCCGTCATTCCATTCGCGGTCCGCCGCGATGCTATGTAACAACGCTTCGGCTGACCCGTCACGGTCGCCTGCGGCCATCAGGGCATTGGCCAGTTCCAAGCGCAGAGCATGGTCATTAGGCGACGCTGCAACGGCGGCTTTTAAGCGCGCCAATTCTTCCGGCGGAACGGCCGCGGCTGCAATGCTTAACACCGACCCCGCCTTTTCCAACGCTGGGTCGGTGCGCAGTTCCTCGCTAAGGCTGTCAAAAATAGCCTGCGCCTCCTCCGGACGTCCCAATGCGGTCAATGCACGGATCAGCCCCGACAAAGCGGCAGGATGTTCGGGCAATACCGAAAGCACTTCGGCAAACAGGGCATAAGCTTGCTCCGCGCCATCTTGCGCCAAAAGCGCTTCCGCCTCGTCCACGAGCGGTGCCAATTGCACGGCTGGGTCGGTAACGGCGTCTCCCGCCGTGATCGGCAGCTTCTCCAACAATTGGTCCAGCATCTGCCGCAATTGTGGCTCTGTGCGCGCCGGCGTCAGGTCCGCAACGGGCTGCCCTTGAAATATGGCGTAAACCGTTGGAATGGACCGCACCTGAAATTGCGACGCGATAAACTTGTTCTCGTCAACATTGACCTTGGCCAGCACGACGCCGCGATCCGCATATTCGGCCGCAACCTTTTCCAGTATCGGCGTCAGTTGCTTGCACGGGCCGCACCATTCGGCCCAGAAATCGAGAATCACCAACTGCTCCATCGACGGCGCAACAACGTCGGTCCGGAATTGCTCAACGGCTTTTTGTTCGTCGGTGGTCAGGCCCATCGTCGCCAAGGTCATTCTCCAATCTTTAGGATTCGTTTCATACCCTATGTGGGTAAAACGATGACTTTCACAAGACAGGCTTTACCCCCTTTTTGGTAAAAAGGCGGCAATTGGGGCTTGCGGGGGGGTATACCCCATGCTAACTGCGCGCCTCACCTGTCAGGAATTAGATGCCTGACCGCCAGAGCGGGCGTAGCTCAGGGGTAGAGCACAACCTTGCCAAGGTTGGGGTCGAGGGTTCGAATCCCTTCGCCCGCTCCAAGCTTTCTCCTAAACGGATTGGGGAATTCATGATAGAGAACGCGCCGAAAAACATCTGTATCGTTGATGACGACGGTGATTTCGTTGAGTTTCTTGGTCAGTTCCTAAATGCCCGTGGCCTTGAGGCAAAGGGTTTCGGCGCGGCAGAGGCGCTGCTAAAGTCAGGCGATTTGGCTGCATTTGATTTTTTCATTTTGGATCTTGGTCTACCCGGTATTGATGGCGTCGACCTCATCACCCTGATCCGGCAACATTCTTCTGCAGGTATCTTGGTGATCAGCGGCAGAATGGGCGCAGATGCATTTAATTCGGCGCTTACGGCGGGCGCGGACATGTTCGTGAACAAACCCGTCCGCTTCGATCAGGTGTATAATGCTATTGCCTCGGTCTGCCGCCGCATGACGATGCGGTCGGTTCGCAACGCGTCTTGGACTCTGGATGGTCGCCGGTCGCAGTTTGTCTCACCCCTCGGTGCCATTGTAGACTTGACCGCGATTGAGCTCATGATCTTGCATCGATTGTGTGCAGATACGACAACCCCTGTATCGCGGCACGATCTCGCGGAAGTTGCGGGTCTTGTGCAGAGCGTTGACGACCGAAATTTGGATTCGGCAATTTTTCGTCTCCGTCGCAAGATAGAAAATGTCACAGATCAACCTTCGCCGCTAAAGACGTTGCATGGGTTTGGCTATCAAGTCACTGAAGCGGTTGAGGTAGTTGCTAAGCCAGATGAGGTTTAGGTGAGCAACAGCGACTATCTGGCCGCGTTGGGTTACGTCTATTTAGGCCAGATCGTCGCCTTTGCCTTTTGCCAGCTTTTGCTGCTTCAGCCAAATAATCGGGTCCATATCTTCTATTGGCAACTCGCGAGCGGCTTTTCCGCCCTGTCCATATTGGGCGCACCACACATACTGACCGTGTTCAGCTCGCAAGACCTTATAGAATGGGCTGGCTTTTCATCCTTAGTTGGGGGGCTGTTTCGGTATGTGGCCCTGAGTTTTCGTACCAAAGGGTTAACGCACGATTATTGGTCCAAAGCATTCGCCATGGCAGCAGTCGTTGGAACGCCGTTCGCTCTTGCACCCGCTTTGGCTGAGTATAGACTGCTCATTGCCTCCGTGGTCGGCGTTGCCATCTCGGTCGCTTGCTTCCTCGCTTTACTGCGAAATCGATATTGGGCAAACGAGAACGAATTAGGACGCAGGATCGTGCTCGCGGGTATGGCCGTCTCCATTATTGCGTTGGCAGTGCGGGGCTTAACCTCTTACCCACTGGGTGACGACAGACTTTTTGTGGGCGCGTCCATGTTACAAATCCGCGCGATGGAGATCTTGGTTGTCATTTCAATTTTCCTTCAGATCGGGTTCTTTGGCATGCTGGTTAACCGGCGGGATAAGGAGGCCAAGTTTGCGGATCGCCGTAATGTGCGCGTTTGGCAAAGGTCCGCTATCCTCGCACAGCGCGGGCGAAACATGCGCGAACTAGCAAAACAGCGCCTTGATTTAATCCAGCTTTTGACGCATGAGGTTCGACAGCCGATCAACAATGCGCAGGCCTCTCTCCAGTCAATAACACCGGACCTTGATAAGCTGCCTTCGATTTCGGACCGCGCAAATTATGCCTTGGATCGGGCCAAGGGCTCATTGGATGGTATCACCCGCGCTTTGTCCAACGTCATCGTTGCCAGCACGCTGGTTGCGGACGACCAAAACTGGTTCAGGCAACAAACCGACGCGATGGAAATCCTTGAAATGGCGCGGCTGGATTGCAGTAATGCCAATCAGAAGCGGATTGTCGTGGCGCCGCCGGACCAGCACATCTTTATTGAATGTGTCCCGACCCTTTTGCGCGTGGCGCTCCATAATCTTTTGGAGCACGCTTTGAGTGTGGCGGACGCGGGAGAGAATATTTCCGTTTCGGTGACGGTTGATAGCGTGCAGCTAGGTGTCCTATTCACGATTTCGGGCAACATGAACCCACAAAAAATGGAAGAAATGGACGTGTCGCGGGATCTTCGCGAGAAAGGCAGGGCTTCGCCTCAAATGACCAGTTCCGGGCTCTTCGTTGCCAATCTTATCGCGCAAAATCATCTGGGAGAATGTTCGATTGAGACAGACAATCCTGATGTTACGAAAATCATATTTCTCGTTCGACAGTAAGATATAAATATTTATTAAATAACTCATTTATTTACCAACGGCTTTTTGAAAATGTCCATTGAACAGCAATTACAAAATATAAGTTTTATGCACTTTGCGATTTTAAACGCATTTGCATTGGCTGTTTTGTTTTTCCTGAAATCTAAAAATATTAGACTGTCCGTATTGTGGGCGCTTGCCAATGTAATGTCGGCTCTCTCGATGATAAATCCATCGGTATTTGTTGAAACGAAAAGTGCCAGCGACTATAATTTGCTGGGTTTTATACTGGCTGGATCATCCCTTTTGCTGCCCTATTTTTCACTGGCGGGTGGTCAGGGCAAGATTGTTCATTTCCACAAGTCCTTCCCTATTTTTGGCATTGCTGTGGTGATGCTGCTCACTTCTGCCTTTCTCCCTTATGGATGGTTTCCGTCGGTGATAGGATATTCATCAGGTGGCGTTATCGTTTTTGCGACCGCTTGGGTGTGCTTTAAGAATCGATACTGGCGGGGACTTTGGGGCCAAGCCATTCTGATCTCGAGCCTGTGCGCCTGCGCTGTCATTATGCTTTGGCGCGGTTGGCTGCTGTTTGAAGGGCGGGAAGGGGCGGGGTTCCGCATAGATCCTGAAATGTCACTCCTCGGGCTTTCGCTGGTCGTCGTGACAGGGGTCTTCATACAAGTTGGTTTTATGGGCATGGTTGGGGAACGTGCACTCCGGTCTCGCCGCTTTGCGAGCCGCCGCGCGGCTAGAATGTTTGAAATTGGCGTGGAGATGGAGCAGGAGGAAAAGCGTTTAGCCGCCATCGCGGATGAAAGACTTTTCACGTTGGACCTTTTAACGCATGATGTCCGACAGCCAATCAACAACGCCCACGCTGCGCTTGAGGCACTTGACGCGGAAATCAAGCCCGACAGCCCAAAGGCGAGGGATTTTAAGAAGGCGATTGGTCGCGCGCAGGCCGTCCTTGATGCTATCAACTTGTCGATTTCCAACGCTATTTTGGTCCTTCCGTTGCTGGAGAATAAAAATCCGGTCGCAACCCGTTCTATGAACGTACATGATGTGGCCTCACTCGCGAAATTTGATTGCCCGATTGACCTTCAGGATCGGATCAAATTGGGTTCGGGTGGCGCGCATATTTTCGCCGATATTGACCCCATCCTTGTCCGCATCGCCTTGCGGAACCTTCTGGATAACGCCCTGAAATATGCACCGGCCTTCAGCGAAATACAGCTCGACATCATTCAGCGTGAAGATCGGCTTGGCACCTCTATTACAGTGACCAATATGCTGAACGGTCCCAACTTATTGAACGAGGATATTTTCATGCAGGGGGTCCGCGGGTCGGGCACCAAAGCGGAGGGCTCTGGCCTTGGCTTATTCCTCATTAAAAAAGTTGCGGAAGCGCATTTTGGAACAATATCCTATGCCGTTCATGACAAAAATACGGTTACATTTGACCTGTTCTTCCCCGACTAGGTCGTGAACGCATACATATCACCTGCGCGGTTGAAGGCCATTTTGCGGAGCGCAAGACGGCGGGGCGCAGGCTTAGCAGTTCTCGGGCGGGCTTTGCCCTCAAAAAGCCCGCGCCGCTAAACCGTCAGCGGATTGCGGGTCGGGCAGAGGCATTCTGACCCACAGGTTTTGCACCTTGCTGATCACCTGCGGGGCTCGTTGCTTTCGCTAAGCCCAGACCCGGAGGCTGGCCAAAACCAGCTGGCAGACGACCGTTGTTGGCGAGCGCCGCGCTTAATCTTGCTGCGCCATCGGGCGTCATCGCTCCCATGATCATCCCCATTGAACGTTCGCGGATTTCCTTGGTGATCTTGACCTGAACATCAAGGCCCAGCTTCTCCATGACAAGGGCTGCCTTGGCTGGCTTCATGGCCTGATAGATGCGGGCAAGGTTGCTGATAGCCTCATCCGGCAGGGCAGCTTGCGCCGCTTGGCCGGGCAGTGCGCCCACAGCCCCTGGTGCCCCCCCAGCGCCCGGTGCGCCCGGTGCGCCCCCGGCTTGCGGCTGGCCTGCGCCCAGCCGCTCCCGCAAACGGGTCTCGGCAGCCTGCACCACTTGCTTCTGCAAATCGAGCTTGCGCTTTTGTTCGGCTGCCACCCGATCGCGCTCGACAAGATTTTCCTTGATCGACGCGCCAAGGCGGCTGGTCTCTACAGGCTGGTTGGCAATGGCACTCCCAAGGCCAACAGAAGCACTGAGTGCACTGAAAGCGGTGAGTTGCAGGAGGGTGGGCCTGAAGCGCATTATATATCATCCTTCTGGCGGGTTTCAATTTCGGTTCTTAGTTGCGAAACAACCTTGGAAAGAGGGTGGGCATTTGCCTGCTCCACCGCCTCAATGACTCTGTCTGCCGCAGAGTTGGCGACATCAGCCATAAAGGATAGCTCGTCCCGCAAATCCTGCGATTTGGTCAACGTTAGCTTGTTGGCAAGCGCGCAGCCGGACAAAGCTTCCTTCGTCTCTTGGGTAACCTGACGGGCCTGCTCGGAAGACCTGTCGAGTGCGACGATCATGGCCTTGAAGTCCGTGCTGCGGAGCATTTTGATGCTGCGCATCAGCCTTGCAGTTTGAACCAGAACGGCGATGCACAATATCATCAGTACAAAATTAAGCGTATTAGACATGTCGATCATGACAATCTCACTGGCCGAGGGGTTTATTGATAGATATCGCCATGCGGCCTTCATGTGGTCCAAAAAATCCATTTGAAACAACAATATCGCCACATTGTATGCGAACCGGTGTATTGGGCACGACCCCCAAGGAAATGACATCCCCCGGCTTAAGGTTTTGCACTTCCTGAACGGTCATAATCTGCTCGCCCAGCACGGCCTTGATCTCCAAATCCATGGCTGCAACCTCCCTTTGCATGTGTACATCCCAAACGCTCTGCAGATTGAGCTGCTCGCCCATGAACTTCTGCTGCAGCTTCTCCCGCACTGGCTCAATCGTGGTATAGGGCAGCAGCACGGACATAATCCCGGTTTGGGAACGAATGCCGACCGAAAACTCGGCGACCACGGCCACATTGCTCATCCCGGTAATCGTCGCGAAATGGATGCCCGTTTCGATCCGATCGAGGTTCATTTGAACATCACGAACTTCTTTGAACGCTTCCTGCAGGTCGGCCAGCGCAACTTCGAGCATATGGCCGACCAGTTTTATCTCCAGCTGTGTGAAGCTGCGGTTCTCGGACATAGGCGGGCTATCGCCTTGCTGCGAGACGACGCGATTTCCGAGTAAAGTCTCTATCACGTGGCGCGCCAGCCCGTTGTCCAGCGTGATTAGACCGAAATTTTCCAATTCCACGATGGTAAACACGCCCAGGACAGAACGACCATCCTGGCGATTGAGGAATTCGCCGAATCGCAAAGATACGAGCTGTTTCAATTCGACTTCGACAGCGCCGGACGTGAGGTTACGCATGCTTGTCGAGAATGTGCGGACCATTCGGTCGCATACAACCTCTAGCAACGGCAACTGTACCTGGCTGATGACGTTGGACTCGATCATTGCCCGAATGCCGAGTGGCGGCATGGAGCTGGCATCGCCTTCCGGCAGTGATGTTTCTGATTGGCTTGGTTCGGTCATATCAGTCACTGCTGAATAAGGTCTTGGATAAGGATATCGTCGACCTTGTCTGGCCCGACACGATCCTTCACGCGTCGTGTCATTTCCTCCTTGATGCGAAAGACGCCTGCTGAACCAGCAAGGTCTTCCGGGCGCAGTTCACGCAGGAAAGGCTGAAGCGCGTCGCGGATTTCAGGCATGCGTTCCTTGAGCATCTCTTCCGCCTCCTTATCATGTGCTGTGATGGCGAAATTAATTTTTAGAAATGCACTCTGGCCATCGGGCGTTCGCAAATTAACGATCATCTCAGGCGCCGGAACATAGATCGCAGCTTTAGCAGACTTTTCCTCTGGGGCCTCCGCTTTCGCGTCGCCGTGCTGCATGACTAGGAAATAATATCCTAGCCCTCCTGCAATCAGCAAAAGCAAGACTAACGCTGCGGCAATGATCCGAAATCGCTTGCGCTTGGCTGCTACACCGTCGGATTCTTGGGGATCAAGTAGATCGTCCGTTTCTTGATCAAGTTCTGGTTCTGCCATCTGCAACCTTTCAATTTTTCCGGCCGCCGTCCGCGGAGGTACATTTTTTCCTATTATAGGATAGCATCGAGCAAAATTTGCCGCATGCGCATACAAAGAGGCGATCAGGAAGGTCCCTACGATGGATGTGTCGAGTTATTTGCTATTAAGTCAGGAGCAGGCGCTGCGCCGCCGGCTGGACGTTATCGCCAACAATATGGCGAATATGAACACGACGGGCTTCCGGCGGGAAATGCCGGTGTTCCAAGAATATGTGGAGAAGAACGCCACGCCGACCGCTCCAGGCATGCAATCGACTTCGTACGTGCTTGATTATGGCACAACGCATGACATATCGCCCGGTGCCTATCAAGCGACTGGCAATCCTTTGGATGTCATGATCGATGGTCAAGGCTATCTCACGGTCGAGGGCCCCGACGGCAATCCTGCTTATACACGTGCAGGGATGCTGCGCATATCATCTACAGGCGAGCTTGAGACATCTGCCGGGAGGCGGTTGCTCGGATCGACAGGGCAGCCCATTGCCATTCCGGACGGACAAGCAGGGCAAATCCGCATCGCGCAGGACGGCTCAGTAACCGGCCCGCAAGGGGAACTGGGGCGCCTGTCGCTTGTCACTTTCTCCGACGAATCCAAATTGATGCCCATCGGGAGCAACATGTTTTCAGCCGGCGGTATGACAGCGTCGGCAGCTCCGTTGGTCAAGTTGCAGTCGGGTGGTTTGGAAAGTTCTAATGTCCAACCGCTGGTCGAGACGACGCAAATGATCGAGGTTATGCGCTCCTATCAGAACAGCCAGCGGGCACTGGAGAATATTCGGGACCTTCGCGCGAAGGCAATCGAGAAGCTGGGTCAGCTGGGCTGAGTTCATTCAAGTTATCTTTTTATCATAAGGAATATCAATATGCGTTCACTTTCAATTGCTGCAACCGGAATGCAGGCACAGCAGACCAATGTTGATGTTATATCGAACAATATCGCCAACATGAACACAACCGCGTTTAAGCGTCAGCGCGCAGAGTTTCAGGACTTGCTCTATCAGCAGGCACAGCGCCCGGGGGGCGCGACCGCTGGCACGGACGCAATGGCACCGTCGGGTATTCAGATCGGATCAGGGGTCAAGACCGCCGGAATATACCGGATCGCGGAGCAAGGTGCCCTGACCCAGACGAGCAACCGTTTTGACGTCGCGATTGATGGCATGGGCTATTTTCAGGTCGATTTGCCAACGGGCGCGACGGCCTACACCCGTGCGGGTTCGTTTCAGGTCTCCGATCAGGGCGAGCTTGTGACCAGCGATGGGCTAAGGGTGCAACCGGGCATCGCGATACCGCAGGGTGTAGTCGACGTGGTTATCTCTAAAACCGGCGAAGTTCAGGTCAAGAATGCGGATGCACCGGAACTGCAGACAGTCGGCCAGCTGCAGTTGGCCACGTTCACAAATGAAGCCGGTCTGGAAGCACTTGGCGGCAATCTCTTTGTTGAAACAGCGGCATCCGGGCAGGCGTCAGTCGCGTCGCCTGGCGAACCAGGCTATGGAATGCTGGTGCAGGGGTTTCTTGAGGCGTCCAACGTCAATCCGGTTTCTGAGATTACAGCGCTGATTACGGCGCAGAGAGCTTATGAAATGAACAGCCGAGTTGTGAAGACGGCAGACGAGATGCTCTCCACTACGAGCCAGATGAGGTAGAAATGACTATTCGTTTTTGGCTAATGCGCTCAATGCTTGGCGCTATCCCCTTCGCTATTTTGCCTGGTAGCTTGCAAGCTCAGGATGTCTGGCAGGCGCCTGCCGCCGTCGGACCGCGCGCGGCAAGCGTGGTGACGGACGTACCCTGGCCCGCCCTCAACCGGGCGGTGGAACGTGGCCAAGTGTTTACGGAGCAGGATTTTGTAACGCAGACAACGCAGGCGCGTGCGACGAGCGGGCTTCTCCCGCTTGACGCCATCGTCGGCAAGGCCGCTGCCCGAGCGATCCCTGAAGGTGCCTTTTTGCGCGCGTCCGACGTGATCGAGCAGCAATTGGTGTATCGCGGCGCACCGGTCACTTTGCGGGTGCAGATCGGCGGCATTCTGATCACCAGCACCGGGCGGGCGCTTGCCGACGGACGGATGGGAATGCCGGTACGTGTGTTCAGCAATGTCAGCAATCGCACTGTTGATGCCGTGGTTCAAGGACCGGCAATCGTGAATCTGGCTGGCTACTGACCGGCAACTAGGGAATTCGAACATGAAGAAATTTGCACCGCTCGTAGTTGGAATAGCCCTCTTGGGCTATCCTGTCGCAGGTCAGGCCAAATCATCTGCGCTCAGCAAGGCTGAAATGCCGGTAACCCCTAATGTACAGCCTTCTATCGCGCAACAGGGGCAAGAGGAACGCCGCGGTAATGTCGCGGTCGTGACAGAACCTTCAGCCTCGCTATTCCGATCGGGTGCCAGCGGCTTCTTTCGGGACCAGCGCGCTGCCCGGGTGGGCGATATCGTCACCATCAAGATCAATATCTCGGACAGCGCGACGGTAGGCAATTCCACAACCCGTTCCCGCGATGGATCAGACAAGTCCGGGGTTTCCAGTCTGTTTGGATTGGAAAAGCTGCTGCCACCGTCTCTCGACCCGGGCAGTCTCTTGGGGACAAACTCTGGTTCCAAGACAGCAGGCACCGGAAATATCGCGCGCAGCGAGAAGGTCGACATGACAGTCGCGGCCGTTGTGTCCAACGTTCTGCCCAACGGCAACCTCATGGTCCGGGGCAGTCAGGAGGTGCGCGTAAATAGTGAGCTTCGTGAACTCACGGTAACTGGAATTATCCGCCCTGAAGATATTGCGCGCGATAACAGCATCCAGCATACCCAAATCGCCGAAGCGCGGATCAGCTATGGCGGCCGTGGTCAGATAAGCGACGCCCAGAAGATGCGCTGGGGGCAAAAGGTGATTGATGCGGTTTCCCCGTTCTGAACCGACCCGAGATCGTTGCATTTGCGAACTTAACGGAGCAGACGCCTGCACAACTGCGTCAAGGCCGGTCCGGTTTGAACTTTGACATAGATGGCTGGCTGCTGCTCGACGCCGTTGCGCGTCAGTCGTCCTTGGTCCACGCGTAGTAACCCGTATCGATTTGGCACGCCACCGCCTCTCCGCATACGTGCGTGATAAGTTCGATAGATTTGGTGCGCTTGCTCAGCGGGATGATGTGGCTTGAGCCACATGCTATGCAATATTGGCGTTCATAATCAGCCCTTGTCTTGGCAAATTCGACAATGTTTTTCTGTTTCAGGATTTTTTGTTTAATTTTTTTCGCTCTTGCCCGGGTCAAGGTCATTAGGAATCCAAAAGTCTGGAAGGTCCAAGAAGAAGTGATCTGACTAAGCTGTGATTGTAGCTGGGTTATTTCATTGATCGCTTGTGTGATTGGGTAAGGCGCGTAAATTAGCTTGTCGCCCTTGCAATCCATGCACCATCCGACACCACGGAAATATTTTGACGCAACTGTGCCACCGGATGGAAGTGCGTAAGTTTCTCCATCATCAAGGTGAAGTTTATCCTCATAAATTGTGACGTTACATAATTCGCAAAACAATTTTATGTTGTAAAAATCTGTCATTCATTAATCCTGCGGGCTGGGCTATTTGCCAATGGCCGATTTAAACAACGATATATTTTTCTTATAAAGATTTATCAACGTGATATATTCTGTTTGAATTTGGGACATTTTCATCATCTGCTCTTCAATGTTAACGCTATTCCCGTCGGGCTTGATCTCTGTCGCGCTGTTATCGACGATCACATCGCTCCGCACCCCAAGGCTATTGCCACTCTTGGCGCCAAGCTCCGACATGCGCGCCGTTAAGGCTACAGTGGGATTATCTGCCTTCCCCACGCGCTGATCCACCATATTGGCAAAGTCAGACTTGACGTCCAGGGCTTTGAAGCCCGGCGTGTCACTATTGGCAAGATTGCCAGCAATTACCCGTTGCCGTACGTCGAGTTGGCGCAGGGCGCGCTGCATTCCTGAGAGAATGTCTGGACGGTCTGTCATGTATTCGGCTCCTTAGCTTTTCGGCCGGCTCAGCCGCCCAGACGGTAGATAGCCGCCTGATATTGCTGCAACTGTGATTTCTGGTTTGCCGACAGGACCGAATTGGCTCCGGTTCCATCGACCTTAGCGGCCTTGTTCGCGTCCCAGTACAGGGTGCGATAGGCCGTCTGCGTCATCGATGCGGCAGAGCTTACCTTCATTAACGCGGTCTTGGCATCGGCCAAAGATCCGAGGGACATCGCATCGGAAAGACTAAGGCCATATTGCCCGCCCGGCACGACCGCCGGATCTTTGGGCGAGGTTGCCGGAGGGGTATAAATCCGGCTGACTTTTAGCCCGAGCTTGGCAAGGGCATCCTGACCATCAGGCCCTGCCTGCAGTTGAACCGCATGACCGGTGCTTGGTTGCACGCGCAGGGTGAGGCCATTGCCACTGGTCACTGTGGTGACAGCTACCTTTGAACCGAGCGCCTTGCGGACTTTGGCGGCCAGAGACGAGATTGTCTCGCCCTGTGCAATGCTAATCTTGCTGTATTTGCCGCCGTCGAGATTTACCGAGAAGCTGTCTCCAACCTTCAGTCGCGTGGTGTTGACGAGCAGGTTTTCGACGTTGGGGGTGAGCCGCCCCGTGCCTAGGCCTAGCGTTTCGAGCGTGCTCGACGAGGCAGCAGATTTTGCGATTGCAACAGGGCCAGTGGTGGTTCCGGGCTTACCAAACTGGGTGGTGCTGACGACTTGTGCCGATTGTGGATCAATCCTCGCGACGAAGCCATCGACGATACCTGTGCGATATTCGCCCAGAATACCTGCCGTTCGGCCTCCAACAAAGAAGAAGCCGTCATCGTAGATCAGGCTGTCCGCCCTTTCGCTTGCCGCAGTGCCGATTGTCACCCTGCGCTCGCCTGTCAGGCCGGCATCGATGAGTGACACGACCACATCGCTGTCCGTGGCGTCGCTGCTGACTGTCCCGCTCACCGCGATCGTGCCGTCCGGGCCGATTGCCATATCCGAAGGCTGCATTGCCCCGAGGTTGAGCGGCTGGCCGACTGCATTGAGTTGCGCATCTAACCGCTGGACAAGGCTTGTGCTGTCCGCGCTGCGGGTGAGAACGATAGGCAGGCCATCAGCCCCAACCTGAACCGCGGCTAGGTTTGAATTAGCAAAGGTGGCTCGGGCGCTTTCATTGCCGGTTGTATCATATTTGATCAGCATGCTGCCGTTCGAACCGTTCTTGCTTGTGACGAAGATATTGCCGGCAGCGTCCGTCGCCACGGCGGTGGGGCGCTGGTCCCCGGCCATCTGCGTCGTCTGCCGCATCATCTCGGCGCCATCTGCCGAAAAGCGCGCGACGAAGATGTCGCCGTTGCTGGCGGAGGCCTCGGCTTTGCCTCCTTTAACACTGCCCGTAACCACCACTTGTCCCGAAGGCGTGAGCGCAATGGCGCTTGCATCTGTGGCCGAGGCATTCGGGATGGGGCGCTGCCACAGCAATGTACCAGATGGGTTTACTTTGCGCAGGAACATCTCCTGCATTCCGGCTGCAGAGACGTCGTTCATCGCTCCGGCTGTTTGGCCCAGCATGAAGGTGTTGCCATCAGCATCGGTGACGGCACCCTTTACATCGACGGATGCCTGAAGTTCGGCGGCCTTGCTGCTGGTCAGTTGTGCGCGGGCAGTGGCCGCGGAGTCGACGGCGGACAGGCTAGCTGCGGTGCGATAGGCGGCTTGATTTAATGGATTGTCAATCCGGCCAATCTGCACGGGGGCGACTGTCGAACCGGTTTGGCGGGAGGATATGACCATGAGCCCGTCTTGATCCGAGGGCGGCGTTGCCCAAATCGCTTCACCGGCCCCCGACTGCAAAGCCAAACCCCATTTGTCGCCAACGGACTTGACGCTAAATCGGGAAGATAAGGCCCCAACGGGTTGCCCATCATTGCCCATAACGGGATCGCCATTGCTGGCGGTGGCAGGCACCGCAGCAATCGCCGCGTTTAAAGCCCGCGCGATCTTGTCGAGCGTGCGTGGCAGTTCGATGGTGCTGAGATCAGTCTGCACTTGATAGGTACGACCGGCCTTCACAACGTTCAGGTTGACGACCTCGGTTCCTGTTAGAGTGTCGATCGCCGTGGTCCGCGTGGGAAGCGCGCCCTTCAGAATATGGGTCGTTGGCAATGTGCTGCGCGGGATCACGCTTGACACCGCAAGCCTGCTTGGAGCATCGAAATACATCTTCAACTTATCAGGCGAAACCGATGAAAGATAGCCGCGAAGGTCGGTAAGGCCCTTTTTAAACTGTTGATCCAGCGCGGACCGTTCTGTGGCTGACAGCCCAGTCGATGTCGCGGCCTTGGCAAGGACTTTCATCCGGTCAAGCGCACGATAAGCGGTAAAGGCCTGCTGCAGATCGACCGGCAGGGTTGAATCAACCTTGGGATCTACGAACGTTTTGAGCGACTTGACGGCTGACAGCGTCGGCGAGGAAGCGGGGTTGCCGTTGGCATTAAGCCAAGGAGGAAGAACAACCGGAGCCGTGAACAGGGCCTTGGCCCTGAGGACAGCCGCCGTTTCAGGTTGTTCGTTGGGCGTTATCAGGTTCTGCCCCAGCGACCTCATGAGGGAATTGCTCGACGCAAATGTATCCGCTGAAGATGATGAGCCTCCAAGCACTGAAAAGGCGACATTTAATGCCATAGCCAACGCATCCAAAAAACTACCGTCTATCATCCCGCACGGATGAAGCCTACTGTCCTATAATAGGAAGGAGATGGGCATCCCGAGCCCGAAACAGCAACTTTTTGAGGTAATGTTATGAGCGAAGCGGCTGCGCCGTCAGAACTGGCCGAACTTAGGCAGTTTAGTGGCCCGCAAAGGGCAGCTGCACTCATGCTTGCAATGGGCAAGGACAAGTTCGCGCCGATCTGGGACCAACTCAGTGTCGAAGAGATCAAAGAAGTGTCTGCCGGGATTGCCAGTCTCGGCCGTGTTCCCACCACCATTGTCGAGCATTTTCTGGCGCGGTTTTCCGGGGAACTTGGCGGCGGATCTGGGCTTTACGGATCTATGGAGGCTGCGGAGAACTGGCTGGGAGATTTTTTTTCCGAGGACCAGCTTGGCGAGATCATGTCGGACATTCGCGGACCTTCAGGCCGAACGGTCTGGGACAAGCTGTCCAATGTCAGTGATAGTGTGCTTGCAAGCTATCTGAAAAATGAGAATCCCCAAACGGTGGCTTTGATCCTCCATAACCTAGAGCCTTCGCATTCTGCGCGTGTGATCCAGACACTGCCCAGAGAAATAATGGCGGACGTCCTATACCGGATGCTGAATATTGATACAGTGCAAAGCGATGTGTTGAAGCGCGTTGAGGAGACCCTGCGTCAGGAGTTCATGAACAATCTGGCGAGGACACAGCGCCGCAATTCTCACGAAGCGCTGGCGGAGATGTTCAACTCCCTCGACGTCAAGACGGGTGAATTCATGCTGGGGGACCTTGAAAAGCTCTCTGAGGATGATGCAGAGAAGATTAGGGCATTGATGTTCACCTTCACTGACCTGCTCGGGCTTTTGCCCGAAGCTATTCAGGCTATCATCCGCACGGCAGAGAAGCGCGATCTCGCACTCGCGCTCAAGCCTGTGGACGACGAGGTCAAACAGAAGTTCTTCAGCGCCATGACGGAGCGTGCCGCAAAACTGATGCGCGAAGAAATGCAGGCCATGGGGCCTGTGCGTGCGCGGGATTGTGAAGCGGCGCAGGCCAATCTGGTGCGTGTTGCCAAGACGCTGGCCGACCGCGGCGAGATCGTCCTGATCGATCCGCGTAACGACGACGGTCTGGTATACTGATTGCACATGGATATGCCTGACACACCACAGCCTCAACGGTTCACCTTCGGGACGCTTGTTACCAGTGCTGCTAACCATAATGGCGGCCGGATCGGCACAGCCGGCCTCAATGACCATCAATTGCGGTTGCTGGTCGCGAACCTTGAAGGGCAGCTTGAGCAGACACTTGTGGACCTGCGGGTTCTAGTCGAAAAGGCGCGTATCGAGGGCGAGAGGGCTGGTTTGGAGCAGGCGCGGCGAGAGCTGCCGGGGTGCGTTCTGGCTGCAACCGATGCCATCCAATCGTCGATTGAGCAACTGGGTGAAACCGTTGAGCGGCGGTTCGAGGCGGTTGTGCGAGACAGTGCCTCTCTTGCCTTGGCCACGGGTGAGTTTCTGGCTGGCCAAGCTTTGCGGACTGCCCCTCTCGGCCCCGTTTCCACAGCCATCTCAGAATTGCTTGGCGAGATGCACCAGTTGCAGACGATAGATGTAGAAGTGCATCCTACGCTCGTTGAGCCGTTGCAGTCCAACTTTCCGCGCGCCGACGAGGCAAGCCGAAAGGCCTGCGAGATCAATATCTACGGCAATGCGGAAATCAGCCTTGGCGACGCGCTGCTCTCTTGGGGCGCAGGTGGCCTCAAGATCGACGGGCCGACACGCCGCGCAACCATGGCCGAAACCCTGGCGGTGATTCTCCCAGACGACGCTGAATTTGAGGCTTGATGACGGCATAAGGCAAAATTTGCCTAGCTGCGTGCTCGGTTGTGTCACTTTCTTCCTATGATGGAAGAGAGAAACCGAAGGACGGATAACCCAGGCGTGCAAAGTATTTTAAATTTTCTGGGACAGATGGGCAGGGGGCGGCTCCTCGTAATGGGGGCAGTTGCTGCCTTAATGCTGGCAGTGCTGGGCTATGTCGCCTTTCGGGGCTCGTCCCCTGAGATGGGCTTCCTGTACACTGGCCTTGAACCTGGCGCTGCGAGCCAGATCGCTGATCAGCTCAAGAGCCAGAATGTTCCTTATCAGGTGGCCGCAGATGGAACGGCGCTCATGGTGCCGCGCGACCGCATGGCGGAACTGCGCATGAGCCTCGCCTCGCAGCAGCTTGGCGCCAAGATAGGCTATGATGTCCTAGATGCAGAACAGCCTTTTGGCGTCTCCGCTTCCCGCGCTAAAATGAACGAAACGCGCGCAATCGAAGGTGAATTGGCCAAATCCATACAGACGCTAGATTCCGTATCTGGCGCTCGCGTGCAGATCGTGATGCCCGAGCGGGAACTCTTTGCAAGTGAACCGCGAAAATCGACCGCGTCTGTAACGCTCAAAACGCTTGGGCGGCTGAAGCCGGAACAGATCAATTCCATTCGCTACTTGGTATCATCGGCGGTTCCCGAGCTGCTACCGGACAATGTTTCTATCGTGGATCAGACGGGTGCCTTGCTGGCGCGGGCGGGGGAACCTGGGTCGGACGGCGGTGGCGACTTGGAGCAGCAGCAGACTGCGGTCGCCGCGCGCCTGCGCTCACAGATCGAATCCTTGTTGGAGCCAATTTATGGGGCAGGAAAGGTTCGTGCCGAGGTTTCAGTTCAACTCGAACGGTCTCAAACCCGCGAAGAAACCGAAGTCTACGATCCCGAAAATCAGGTCATTCAACGTCAAGTCAGTGTAGAATCCGCCGACCAAAATACCGAGGGTCAGAATTCGCAGCCTTCGGGAACGACTGTGTCGAACCAGCTTCCCGAAAACGCCACCGACGGCGCTGCGGGCAGCAGTCGCGCCACCCAGAGCAACCAGACTTCAGAGGACACAACTTATCAGAACAGTGTCACCCGCAAAGTGTTGGTCAATGCGCCCGGAAGCGTGAAGCGCCTTACAGTCGCTGTCACAATTGATGGCGGTAAAGCCGGAGTTCCGAAGCCGCAGATCCAGCAGGTCACCCGTCTCGTCGAGAATTCCGTAGGTGCCGTCACGGAGCGAGGCGACAGTGTGATTGTTGAAAGCATGGCATTCGCAAAGGCCGAGGACGTAGCAGAGGTCAGCACGGCGCTCCCGTTCGGCATCAATATGGATCAGATCATCAGCGTATTGAAGCTCATCATCATCGCGGGTGCGGGTATTGTGGTCCTGCGCATCCTGCGCAGCCGCGGCGGTGGCAGCGAACAAGGGCAGTTTCAGCTGGCCGCAGCGGGCCCTCTTGAGGGCGATTCAAGCCTCAACGCCGTATTTGCCGACGCCCAGAACGCCTTAAGCGATCAGGCGAGGGGAGATGCCCTCCGTATGGCCGAAGAGGCCGCCGCGACGAAGAAAGCCGCAGTAATTAGCCAGTTGGGTAGCCGTGTTGCCACTGATCCGACTGCCGCCGCCAACGTGTTCCGCCAGTGGCTGAATGGATAATGTAATGGAAGATGATCAAGACTCTACGACTGAATTTGAACTTCCACAGCTGCCTGAGATATCGGGACAGGCATTGGAAGAGAGTGACCAGTTTTCGGCAACTGACGCTCAGCTGAACCTTGAGCCCGTTCATAATGTGGTGGTTAAGATCCAAGCAGTGCTGGGCAAGACCAAGGTCAATGTCGGTGAACTGATGCGGATGCGCTCGGGCGATGTCATTGACCTTGACCGTAGAGCAGGTGAGCCGATCGATGTATGGGTCAACAATCGGCTTATTGCGCGCGGTGAAGTCGTCCTAACAGATGGATTGCTGGGCGTTGCGCTCACCGAAATGGTCCGGCAGGTCAACTGATGTCGTTCGGCCTTAAAGTCCCGGTCCGGATGCTCCTTGTCGGTTCGGATCGAGCTGAGTTTAGGACTGCAGCTAAGCTGGCTGACACAGTCGGCGCAGCCGTCCAGATCGTTCCATCTCCTGATGATGCTGTGGCGATACTTCGCGAAGTCGGAGCTGATTTGGTTATGGTCGACGTCGGGTGCGACGTTGCACGTTTCATCGCTCAATTGCGTGCCGAGCGTATGCTGGTCCCGGTGATTGCGTGCGGTGTCGATGCACCAGCGGAACAAGCTGTGGCGGCCATTCACGCTGGTGCGCAGGATTATGTTTCGCTTCCACCAGATGCAGACCTTATTGGGGCAGCAATTCTGTCTGTCTCAATGCGGTCGGTGGATGTTGTCGGTGTGTCCGCACCTTTCCGCCAATCACTCGATTTCGCGCTTGCCATGAGCAAGTCGCCTTTGCCGGTACTTCTGGTAGGTGAGCGCGGGAATGGCAAGGAGATGCTTGCTCGGATCGTTCACAATTTCTCTGGCCGCGGCGGGCGCTTTGTTGTGGTGAACTGCGCAGCGGCCAACGCCGAGCATATCATGGCGGAACTTTTTGGTCAGGAGCCGGGCGCATTCGATGGGGCAGTTGCCAAAAGGGCAGGCAGAATTGAACAGGCAAGCGGTGGCACAATCTACCTTCGTAACATTGATGCGCTTGATCCCTTGGTCCAGGCCAGCCTGCTCGAATTACTCGAAACTAGGCGGATACGGCGTCTTGGTACCGATATATATCAGAATGTTGATATCCGTCTTGTTGCAGGGTCGCAGAAAGACCTAGCCCAACGGGTAGATGAAGGCAGCTTTCTTGAGGAGCTGTATCAGCAACTCAGTTTGGTAAACATCAAAATATCGCCGCTGCGTGACAGGCCCGAGGACACCTCTGTGCTGGCACAGTATTTTGCAGAGCGCTTTGCGCGCCTTAACGGTTTCGACATCCGCCCGGTCTCTTCACAAGCACTGGCCATTCTCCAAGTGCAACCTTGGCCGGGCAATGTTCAGGAGCTTGAGCATGTGATGCTGCGCGGCGTTATTCTCTCGCGCGGCCGCGAACTTGCACCCGAGCATCTGACACTTGCGGATGGTACCCCTTTGCTCCTGCAACCTGCAGCAACGCCGACACCTTTGTCGGGCAACATGGTGGGAAGGTGCATGGCGGACGTGGAGCGGGATTTGATCCTGCAGACGCTGCAGCATTGTAGCGGAAACCGCACTGCGGCTTCCTCAATCTTAGGGATCTCCGTGCGCACCATGCGCAACAAGCTGAAGAGCTTCGTCGAGGCTGGAATCCCAATCGCCTGATCATCGGCGGGCGAACGATAAGGATTATTTTATGAATGGGTTGCTCAATCAGATCGCGCACCGTTTGGGCGCTGGACGGGATATGGCTCTGGCGCTTGCCGTCATTGCAATCATCTCACTGCTGGTGTTGCCCATTCCGACCTGGTTACTTGATATTGGGCTCTCGCTTTCAATCACGGTTTCCGTTCTGATCCTGCTGACAGCCCTTTTCATCGAAAAGCCAATCGACCTGGCGGCTTTTCCAACCATTCTGCTTATCGTGACCATGCTCAGGCTGGGTCTCAATATTGCTTCGACGCGCCTTATCCTCTCGCATGGCCACGAAGGCCCGGAAGCGGCGGGCGGGGTGATCGCCGCATTTGGCGAGTTCCTTATGGGCGGAGAAGCCATCATCGGGATTACGCTCTTCCTGATCCTGCTCGTCATCAATTTTGTCGTCATCACCAAGGGCTCGGGACGCATCGCTGAAGTATCGGCGCGCTTCAGTCTGGATGCTATGCCCGGCAAGCAAATGGCGATCGACGCCGATCTTTCGGCTGGCATGATTAACGAGGAGCAGGCGAAAGCAAGGCGCTCTGAGATCGAGGCAGAGAGCTCCTTTTTCGGGGCCATGGACGGTGCGTCCAAATTTGTTAAGGGCGATGCCGTAGCCGGTCTGCTGATCACGGCGGTCAATATCATAGTTGGGCTCATCTTAGGTGTGTTTGTCCATGACCTTCCCGTTGGTGAAGCCTTCCAAGTTTATACGCTCCTTACAGTTGGCGATGGGCTAGTAACACAAATCCCTGCCTTGATCGTCTCGATCGCTTCAGGCTTGCTTGTGACAAAGGGGGGGGAGGCTGGAAAGGCATCAGGCGCTCTTGTCGAGCAGTTCACTAGGCATCCCATGGCATATGGCCTTGTATCGGCCCTTATGATTGGCTTTTCGCTGCTTCCGGGACTGCCCTTTCTCCCCTTTGCTTCACTTGGCGCCGCTGCGGGTTTTGCCGCGTGGCAACTGAGCAAGAACAAGCAGGAGCGGGAAGCAGCGCGCGAGGAAGCTGTTTTGGCAGAGTCAGTTGAGGGACCCGTCGAAGAGAATATTTCGGAGACGCTTGCGATCGACGCGATCCGGCTCGAAATCGGATATGGGTTGTTGCCGCTCTTGACGGATCAGAGCACGGAGATGCGACTGGATGATCAAGTCCGAGCGTTGCGCCGGCAGATGGCACAGGAATATGGCTTTGTCCTCCCGACGGTGCGGATCATCGATAATGTGACGCTCGGCCCCGACGAATATGTTGTAAACATTCGTGAAACCGAGGCCGGCCGAGGCGAAATTAAACTCGGCAAACTCTTGATCATCAATCCAGGTGGCGAAAATGTGGGCCTGCCAGGAGAGGTGACAACCGAGCCAGTGTTTAAGCTACCGGCCTTATGGATCGACAAAGATCTGCGCGATGAAGCCGGATTTCGCGGACTTACCGTCGTCGATAACAGCACGGTCATCACTACGCATCTCACAGAAGTGGTGAAGGAAAACATTTCGGATCTGCTGTCTTATGAAGAGACGCAGAAGCTCCTTACGCAGGTTCACAAGGATTCGGCCAAGCTCGTTGCGGACATCATTCCCGCGCGTATCTCCATTTCTGGTGTGCAGCGGATTTTGCAGAACCTTCTCAATGAGGGCGTCTCGATCCGCGACATTCCCGGGATTCTTGAAGGCGTAGCCGAGGCGACTGTTTTCACGCAGAATGTCACGATGATAACAGAGCATGTGAGAACCAAGCTGGCGCGCCAAATCTGTGCGGCACAGGCCCAGGATGGCATGCTGCCGGTCGTCACGCTTTCACCCTATTGGGATAACGCTTTCGTCGAAAGCTTGGTGGGGCAGGGCGAAGACCGTCAACTCGTGATGGCGCCTTCATCCCTGCAGGCGTTTGTCACGACCGTCCGCGAATTCTATGACCGTATGGCAACAGATGGACAATTACCCTGCATGCTGACTAACCCCTCCATCAGGCCCTATGTCCGTTCTGTGATGGAGCGCATTCGTCCAGCGACCGTGGTCCTGTCGCAAAATGAAGTTCACGCCCGGATGCGTGTGCGCAATTTGGGTGTCATCGGTTAAAATGAGGGTGCCTTCTCTGCGGCGTCATGAATCTGTCCTATAATAAGAATTGAATAGAAATATCTAAAGTAAAACCATGTCAGTAACTGCCGTCCCTTCTGTCTCGTATCTCCCGATTGAGTGGGCCGGTGCTGTTGTGCCTGAAGGAGATGCGCAGGCTTTTGGCCTTGCCATCAACGATGCGGGGAAGATACTGGACCAAGGGTTAACCTCGGTGGAATCCACGCTTGGCGCTCCGGGCCCTGCAACCGCGGTTGATGCTTCTAGTTTAGGGTTGCAGGTTCAGGGCCTTGCCCAAGTCACACCCGGATTGCTGTCAGGCGCTGGCCTGATTGCAAGCTCCGAGGATGAATGGCCGGCGGATCAAGATATTCAAGCAGCCGCTGCGCCAAACGTGCCGGCTCAAATGCAGGCTGCGGCGACAACGACAGAGGTGGGCGATGCTCTGATCTCTGCGGGGTCCGAGCCCATGAGATTCCGAGCTGCAGATGACATGCCCCTGCCTCCGCAGCTCGGGAGCCGTTCAGCGACGCCCGCAATGCCGCCGCGCGGGCGCGGCACCGAGGCAGAGGTCGAGAGCGAATTGCCCCAGCAGATGGGTAGCGCGGCGCAGGAGTTGCTCGGTGAACCCGCGCAATTGCTTGCTGCCGCACCAAATGTTCAGAGCGCATCGCGTGTGGCGGCAGACAAGCCGCCAGTGGCATCTGATGGTAACGCCGCAGCGTCCGACATCGCTGTTCCCGACGGGGCGCTCGCGCCGCGCGCAGACAATGTTGCCGTAACGGGGCAACAGCGACCAATTGAAGCCTCAGGTTTCGCAGCCTCGATGCCAGACAATCAGGCCGGCGCGGCGCACGCAGGCGTAAGCCGTCAAGACGCGAATGTTACCAATACCGACCGGTCCAGTTCGCCTGTGCCGACCCCGCCTGCTGCGCTGCCAACCGCGCCAGCGCTTCAGACATCCAAAGGGTTAGGGAAAGGGCTCGCGTTAGAAATGCGTAAGTCCATCGAAGATGGGCGAGAGCATATGCGCGTCAGGCTTGACCCGAAGGAACTCGGCCAACTCGATGTTCGTCTCTCTTTCGAGAAGGACGGAGCACTTCGGGCGATCATCACGGCCTCCACTTCGGCTTCCAACGATCTGTTGCGGCAGGAACTGCCGACGCTGGTTCGCAACCTGTCCGGTGCCGGGGTCAGAATGGACGAGGGCAGTCTACGCTTTGAGCTTCAATCTGGGTCCGGAGGCGGCTCTGGCCAGCGGCAGACCCCTCAGGAGGAACGCCGGACACCCTCGCGGAATGGGGCTTGGGAAGACCTTAGACCCGAAGAAGATACCGTATTTGGAACCCGCCCGCGGAGCGCGCGCGGTCAATTTGATTTAAGAGCTTAGGAGGATGCTATGGCTCAGGTAGGAACAGTCCCCGGTGTAACCAACGTGGCAACGACGAACGCCACGCAGACCGTCAATTCGACCAGCAAGGACTTCAACATGTTCTTGCGGCTGATGACGACCCAGATGAAGAATCAGGATCCGCTCGATCCGATGAAATCATCTGAATACACCCAGCAACTTGCGCAGTATTCGCAGGTTGAGCAATCGGTCCAGCAGACCTCGGTCCTGAACCAAATCCTTACCCGAATGAACGGCCAAGATATGGCTGGCGCGGCCAATTACATTGGCCGGCAGGCTACCTTCGATAATGCGATATCTAGCCTTGATTCTAGCGGTGGGTCTGCAAGCTGGACATATTCTGTCAGCCGCCCTGTGGCATCGATTACCGCAACCATCTCGGATGCCAACGGCCGGGTCGTGCGGGAAATGGCGCTCAGCCCAAGCTCCGCGTCAGGCCGTGTTGCGTGGGATGGGCAGACGGTCGGCGGAGGCCGCGCTGCGAATGGTCCATATTCCCTCACCATTGTTGCAACGGATGCGACTGGGGCGACCGTTCCTGTGCAAGTGAGTTCGACGGGTACCGTCAGTTCGGTCGAGATGTCGGGTGGTCAGGTGGTTTTGGGCTTGAACGGCGGCGCCAAGTTGCCTGTCAGTTCATTAATCGCCGTTTCGGGGATATAGCTGAACGGCGCGGTTGCTTGGCAAGGCTTTAGTGGCAAGCCTTGATATCGGTTTGGCATTCAAATGGCTTCTCAGTCGCGCCGATTTCAACAAGATAATTGCAGATTGCCTCTAAACCGGCATTTACATAAATCCAGTTTCTGCACATCTGTCCCATACAACTTCAACAAACTCCGAAAATTTTTGCATTCCCAATTCAGACAATTCGACATATTCGCGTCGCTTGTCTTTGGGATCAGGCCAGCGATTGACGAAGCCCCGTGCCTCGATTTCCTTGAGCTTTCGCAGTGCCGTGCTGACGGGAACATTCGCCTCCAGCCCGATGTTTGATACTGGCGTTATGCGCCCTTCAACCTTGGCCAAAGCAAGGGCAATCATGATGTCCCAAATAGGATCGCTTAGCCATTCAACGGGGAAGAAGGATTCACGTGCCTTGCGGATAAGGCGAAGCCAGTTGCAGAATGTATGAAATTTTTCTCTCTTCAAACTATTCTGAATAAATTGCTTTATTGTATCGTCGTTTTTCTGGCTTCTGATCAATTTTTCGCTGAATAAATTCTCGTAATAATAAATGAAGTGCATCAACGTTTCGGAATAAGATAATGGGTGCGCCATTTTTCGTATAGCGCTCGGGGCCAGATCCATAAGCCTATGGAGATCTTGCCGCTCTTGGCTCACTGCAATCAGGCCGATCGGTTGCGTGGCTGAAAACATTGTGACTGCCAGGTCTTCGGCCACTTCGCCGATGGAATTGTCCTCGAAGCTCACGACAATAACCGTCGGACGGTCCAAGTGCACCACAAGCGAACTGAGGCTGCACTGTTCCACAAAGGTAGCTTCGAGCGCGAGCAGCTTACCCGCTTGAAGGACGGTCAATTGATCAAGGGAGTGCAAGCCAACGCCGACCAGCGCCATAGATTTCAGGGCGCTGGTCGGCAGGCCGAAACTTCGCGTGGCATTTATCTGGGCCTGATCAAATGGCAAGGGACACATTTTTCGTTGGGACGGAGCTGCGCACGGGCAGCTTCGCTACACTTGCCTGACGTCCCCGCGCGGTGCTACGATTGGCCGGACGACGCGTTTTGAGAACATCCAGTGGCGGCAGGCTATCGGCGAGAAGCGCAAACTGGCTTTCCTCTGCGATGATTTCTCGCATCATTGCAGCGGCCTTTCTGGCCAAATGTCGGGCGCGCTCGGGGCTCGGCTCGCTCGCTACGTCGCTATTGCCAGCAGCATCCATTTCGAACATCTTCCTGATGATGACTTTGCGGCTTTCGGCAACACATACCTCCAGCTGGCGCAGCTGATCGGGATCAATCGAGTTGACCTTTAGCATAGCAACACCCGGCTTCCGAGTGGCGGTCGGTCCCTGCTTGCAAAGCAGATCGCGCGTCCCCGCCTCGGTCATGCGCTTTGTGACGCTATCGAGAAGGGCGTTCATAGTCTTTTTTGCAAGATGGTTTTCTGCAGAACGCTCAACCATGGCAAGGGCAGAATCATCTTCGATATCAAACTGGTACTCATCCTGGCCATCCGCTTTCGACATCAGCGACTGCAGGGAAACAGTTGACGCTTTGACCTTTTTGGCTGGTGCGCGCTGGTCAACCATCACTGTGTATCTAAGGCCCTGCATATCGCCCCTGATTTGCCAATTCACAAATGTGGTGAACTGCGCTTTCTCCGGGTTGTAGCCGGCGATCGCGCGATGGACGGCCATCGCACCGACTTGTTCGGCATCTTCCCAATGACCGAGAAGCCCGTAACGGCGGATGAAATAGCTGATGCGCGGGCGAAGAGCGCGAAGAAGTCTCTCGAACCCTCGGTTATAAGCCGAACGTTGGGCAGGCGAGGCGAAATCACCTGCCTCATCTGGTAAACAGGCCATGACATTTTGCACCAGTGACTCAAGATTGGAAATCGCTTTAGACATTTTGCTAACCTACTTTTGACGGTTTGGTAAGCTTGTCTAAAAGCAATTATTTGTACTTCTACTACAGTTATTATCATCAAATTGAAGTAATATTATCAGATATGGCTTGGTTATTACACTCATTATGGCGGTATAAAGTGCCATAATGAGTGTAATTTGTCTTAGATTTGCGTCGCTACGCCGTATTTTTACTTCCAGCGGCAACATAATTGTTACGTTAGTCGGCTTACAATATCTTCTCACATTGAGGACAAATATCGCTGATTTCTGATTTTGTGCGGCAACATTTGCCTTTAGCTGGTCGATTTGACCAAATTTTCCTGCCGCTGGGTCCGCCTCATGCGAATCATCGGACGGTGTCGCAGGTGATTCTCGCCGCAACGCGCTTTAGGTTGATTGCGTCGACGAACATGTCCCCCATTGCCCCCCAGATCGCAGATCTGTGTCCGCTCCGATTGGCCGCATATTAGCCCCCCCCATCTGCGGATATCGTCGTGGGCAAGCTAGGAGGCAAATGTTGCACCCTATCTTCTCCAGACGAAAGGTGCTCTTGTGCGTGGAATATGTCCGACCAAGTGGATGCTGATTGGTCCTAGACGCCTTTGTTCAGGCGAGGGCTGCGATGACCGAACGGTTGACGCTGACCAGCGGTTCGATTTCTTCTCGTCCAGCGACGACTTCACTGGTGAAGCGGCCTACCCACAACGCCAAAGACACGATCGTCGCACGGATCTCGGGCGGCAAGGCGTTGTCATTGTCAAGGCAAGTGGCCGACCAGACCGACCAGAGCTCGCGGTTGCGGTGCAACGATGGCATGAGCGCCGACCCTAAGAGACCTTGGTCTGCAGCTGAAATCATTTCGCTGGTAATCTCTGCAAGGAGCCGTCGCTCCATAGACCGGGGATGCTCGGCATTGAGTTGATTGCGCCGGTATGCGTCAAGCATGCATTGCTCCTGAGAAAAATATGCGTTGAATAGCGGCCATTAGCTAGTCGTATTTACCGACAGGGGGGTCGCAATGTCTCGACGGTCCAAGGAGCCATGCGACGTATAGGTAGAGCTGTGATTGTTTGCCATTCGCCGGGCTTCGCCTGCAACAAATGCTATCATTTCACCCGACTGTTCGATCTTACGTTTGAGTAGTCGCTCGTTGAGAGACGTACCGGCGGACAATTGTTCGATGCTGGCGCGAAGCTGCCGTTTACGCGGAAGGTCCATTTGCTCCAGCCACTGCGGCGTTTCCCTATTCTGGTGCATAAGCACGGTCTCGAGCCGAGTGGTCAGGCGCGCCTTTGTGTCCACCACTGTTGCCAGCCCATCATAGGGATATTCCCCAAGGATCCCGTTTTCTTGGGTGATCACTTCCTGAAGATCTGTCAGTAATTCCAGCACTTCATCACTCATGCGAATTTCCCTGCAACCGAATAAGTTGTGCCAGAACCGAAGGTGCGATGCCAAAGCCACCCTGAGCAGCCAAAGCTTCACCCATCCGTTCACCCAAAATGCCTTGGAAGGTCTCTTCTGCGCTCCCGCCCGAAAAATCGCCTTTTTCGACTGTTGAAAGCATCGTGTTGATTAACTTACCCGCGAACACGGCTTCAAAATCACGTGCTTGCTTTTGCAAGTTTTCGATATTGGGAACCTGAACAACGGGCTGGGCCGGTCCAGAGACAAATGGCGAAGCGTTAACCGAACTACTCATTGCACGACCACCTCTGCTTGAAGGGCGCCCGCCGCTTTAATGGCCTGAAAGATCGTTATCAGATCGCGCGGGCTTACCCCGAGGGCGTTCAGACCTTTGACCAACGAGCGCAGTGAAACGCCCTCATCAAGGACCGCCAGCTTTTTACCTTGCCCGTCGTCAACTGTAATCTGCGTTGCAGGGAGCACTACGGTCTCGCCGGTCGATAGGGGATTGGGTTGAGAGACGACGCTGTTTTCAGACACCGTGATGGTTAGCGCGCCTTGGGCGATTGCCACCGGGCTGATGCGGACATTTTGCCCCATGACGATAGTACCCGAAGATTCATCGATGATCACACGGGCCAACTGGTCCACCTGAACCTCCAGATTTTCGATGCGGCTTAGAAGCTGGGCCATGGCTTGGCCGTTCGCTTTTATCTGGACAGTGCCGGGATCAAGCATTTCTGCGGCATTCGGAATGGCCCGGTTGATCGCCTCGGCAACATGTCGTGCAGTTGTGAAATCAGGATTTCGCAAGGCGAGATTCAAAACATCCATCGAGTTAAGCCTGAAGGCCACCTCTCGTTCGATAATGCCGCCTTCGGCAATATGTCCGTGCGTTGCAACGCCGCGGATGATCGATGCGCCTGCGCCTTGGGCCTTGAAGCCGGACACCGCAATGGGCCCCTGCGCGACAGCATAAACTTCTCCGTCCAGTCCGCGTAGCGAAGAGACAATGAGCATGCCGCCCTGCAGGCTTGACGCGTCTCCAATGGCGGACACCAGAACGTCGACTCGCGAGCCAGGGCGCGCGAAGGCCGGCATGGTTGCCGTGACAACTACGGCGGCGACATTTTGGACCTTCATATCTGCGCCGCGGACATTGATGCCCATGCGCTCCAGCATGCCTTTCATCGATTCTTCGGTGAAGGGCGCGTTTCGGATTTTGTCACCTGTGCCTGCGAGGCCAACAACCAGCCCGTACCCGACCAGTTGGTTAGTCCGGATATTCTCGAAGTCGGCTATGTCCTTGATGCGCGAGTTGGCTAAAGCTGGCGAACTCATCGCTGCGAGTAAGGCAAAGATACCCACCAGATAATGCAAGCCTAGCTGGAGCCGGAAACGAATACTGTGACTGTTCATACCTCTTTATAGGAAAAAATGTCCTGGTGTTAGTTCCGGAAAAATTTTTTGGCGGCAAATTTTTCTCGTTCGGTCTTTTTGGAAGAATTTTCCCAGTGGTCACTATTGAACGAATAATGCTCCTATAAAGATGATATGCGTATTACTGCTCCCAATCCTTTTGCTTTTACCCCGCCTGCAACCGCAGTCGGCCGTACCGGTTCAAAAGCCGCGCCGGAAATTTTTGCACCAACTAGTGATCCTACTGCTTCGGCAGTAAGCACGCACACAATAAGGTCGGCCGCCGCGGCGCGGGGCACATTCTCTGTCGACATGCTCATGACCATTGCTGGCGGCGGCGAAGACAGGGAACACAGAAAGCGTTTGGTAAAGGATGCAGACGAGGGGCTCGGCCATCTCGAAAGCTTGCATACTGAAGCTTTGCAAGGGAACCGGAACCCAAGCGCGCTGAAGGGTCTGACATCATGGCTTTCTGAACAAGGTGAACATTCAGATCCTTCGGTTCAAGCGCTCATGCGCGAAATCAGCTTGCGCGCTCAGGTAGAGCTTGCGAAACACAGCGTCGAGGCCGCAGGGTTGGGCAGTTAAAGCCGCGTTGACGTAATTGCCGGACAGATCCCACATTTCTGAATGCTAGCGTCGGACAATGTTGCAATGGCAACTCAAAGATTTTTCAGAGCGGTTCCGTTTGGCCTATTACGACATCCGTCACCATGACATTGGTCAACACGCCCTGCCCCAAAATCGGTTTAGCAGCCGCTAAAACAAGATCTCGGAATATCTTGACGCTCGGCATTCTGCCATCCGGCCCTTGCGCCAAGGGCGCTTCATAGGTGCGCATGTTGATTTCATTCAGTATCACCGGGAGCTGTTCCGGAGCTGTTTCAGCGGCTGTCTTTGCGACGGCCAATTGCACTGTGAACACAACATAAGTCTCTAACGTTCCATCACCCGCCACGATAGGCGCGCGGACTTTGAAGGCCGGCAATATCTCGCTGTCTTCCCGCGACGGGGAAGGTGCGGCTTTTGCCTGCACCGGTGCGGCGCCAAATTGGCGCTCATAGAAGAACATGCCGCCCGCACCGAGCGCGAGGCCGG
Source organism: Sphingorhabdus sp. EL138 (assembly GCF_945890115.1). GTDB lineage: Bacteria > Pseudomonadota > Alphaproteobacteria > Sphingomonadales > Sphingomonadaceae > Sphingorhabdus_B. Next base: position 137,982 of record NZ_CAMDCK010000001.1, on the reverse strand, counting down.
CAATCAGGCTAGCGACTGGAATGATGATATGTTTCATTTTCGCCTTAGAATTTGAAACTGGCATCACCGGGAAGGGACCCGGCTTCATTGAGCAAAACTACAGTGACCCGACGATTTTCCGCTCTTGTCGGCTGGTCAGGATAGATTGGCCGCGTCCCTGCCAGAGCGATAACCTCGACAAATCGATCGCTGGCGATGCCATTATCATTCATCGCCTGCATCGCCGCTTGCGCGCGTCTTGAGGAAAGCGACCAATTGCCCGCACCTCCGGAGGTAGTCGGCAAAGTATGTCCCTCAACGCTAATCTTAACTTTCGAGCGGATAATCTTCCTGCTGATGACGGCAAGGAGCTGTTCGGCATATTCGTTGAGGACAGCCGTATTCGCTTTGAACATCGTGCGGGTTGCGGTGTCCATCAGGTTGATCCGCACACCATCGGGTGTCGGCTCAAGCAGGAGATTGGAAGGCCCGCTATTGAGCTGTGGCGACGTTACGATAGCGGTCTTGATATCGGACGCTATCATCCTGACTTGCGTGCTCGACCCGCTGCGTTTCTGGCTGGCGGTCGGGCTTGAATTTTTGCTCTGCGTATTGCCCGCACCGGATTGCGATTTCTGGGTGCCTGACGCCCCCATGGGCCTCGATGGAGAGGGAGAATTGGGTGTGAAATATTCAGCGAGCCCCTTCAGCTTTGCTTTGTCAGGGGTCGAGATGAGCCACAGAAGCATGAAAAAGGCCATCATTGCGGTCACAAAGTCAGCGTAAGCAACTTTCCAGGAGCCGCCATGGTGCCCACCATGGCCACCGCGCTTGACCCGTCGGATTACAATTGGGCGTTCATTCGCTGCACTCATTTGGCGCTCATTTCCGAACGGACCGTTTCTAGCTCTGCATCGAGTTCGGCAAAAGAGGGGGCATAGACGCCGGGCGCCATGCGCCGCGCAATCTCTATCGCCACGGGCGGAGCAAGCTTGTTCGCGTAGGCAATGATCGCAGTTTTGGCAACGCTGAAGGACAGTCCCTCAAGTTCAACGACCTGCTTAAGCTTTTGCGAAATCGGCCCGACGAAGCAATAACTCAGGAGCACGCCGAGAAATGTCCCGACGAGCGCGCCACCTATCATTGCACCGAGAATTTCAACAGGCTGGTCGATGGAGCTCATAGTTTTAATCACGCCAAGCACAGCAGCGACGATGCCGATCGCGGGCAAAGCGTCTGCAACCGACTGCAGCGCCATGTGCGGACCAAGCTCTTCCTCGTGGATGCGCGCGATGTCATTGTCCATTACTTCGGAGAGCTGGTTCGGATCCTCGAAGTTAAGGGTCATGAGCCGCAAATAGTCGCAGATGAAATCGCACAGATGGTGATCCGCAAGCACGGCGGGGTAGCGCGTGAATATGTTGCTGTCCTTAGGGGCATCCAGATGCGGCTCGAGGACGGTCGCGCCGCCCTTTCTGAAGGTCATTAGCAGCTCGAACATCAAGCAAAGAAGCTGGGTGTATTCCTTGCGTTGGAAACGCGGCGCCTTGAACACGCGCACTATGCCAGTGCCGCACTGCTTGACGATATTCATTTGATTGCCAACGAGCAGTGCCCCGACGGTCGCACCGCCGATGGTCAACATTTCGTGCGGCAGTGCCGCAAGTACGATACCCATCTTGCCGCCTGCCATAGCATAGCCACCAAATACGCAGCCAAAGATGATAATGAAGCCAATTACATTTAACATGTTGGATGCACAGTCTTTCTAAAAACGTATCAATTTCTCAGATAGTTAACTAGAGAAAGCCCAGAAAGCTGCGAGAATAGGGCGTATGAAGATTCAAGTAGGCTCTTTTGTTGTGATATCTTGCTTGCCACTTCAGGGATGTTTGCATCTTCGAAGCTTGATACGATCAGCTGGAGCGTCTCGGTGCGGCGATTGGCGAGGTCATTAATGTCTTCAAGCCGTGCAACATTCGCGCCGTTCTGAGACGTCAGCGCATTAATGCCGAGCTGGGCCTGGTTGATCTGGCTAACGGCAGCATCAATCGCTGAGGACTGAGCCGACGTCAGCGGGCTCGAGAGCGGCAATTCATTCGCTATTGTTCTGAAGGCCGCTAGCATTTGAGAGCCGGTCGTGCGCGCGTCGGCCCCGTAGGCCATCGAAACGCCCTCGGCGACGAGCGCACTGTTATTGCCCGTAGTCGTCCCGAATGCTCGGTCGTCTGCCTGTTCGGGTGTCTCACCCGCTAACAGCGCCGCGTCGGTCAGGGCGGTTAGTTTGAAAGCGTCGCCCCCTCCCTTCGGCGGCAAAAACATTGAAAACCCAGCATCATCAGACAGAAGAACGCTCCGAAACTCGGTAAAAGCCTGTTCGACCGCCGTCTGCAGTGGCGCGCTGTTCCCATCGCTCTTTTGCGCCAGTTCGGATTTCAGATTGTCGCCAAGGGTGTTCAGTTGGCCGAACTTGATATCATAGAGATTGAGGGTGTTCGTGAGTTGCTTACTGGCGCCCTGAAACGCCTGCGTCCGATCTAGCGCGGTTCGAGCCGTCAAGGTCTTTGTCGTGTCGGCGCCAAGGTCGCGGTATGTGTTGGCCTTCTTGCCGGTGGCAAGCTGCAACTGGAGGCTGGCCATCTTTTCCTGCGCGCGCGCGATCGACTCGATTGTGCTTTGCTGGATGCTGTTTGAGGAGACGCGGGTCATAATAGTGGCCTTATCTGATCATGGAAAGGAGGGTGTCATACATCTGCTGCGTCGTTGAAATGACGCGGGCAGATGCGGCGTAGCTGTTTTGAAAAATTACAAGACTGGCAAGCTCTTCATCGACATTTACGCCGCTCACCGCGTCGCGTCGCTTGACGGCGTCGGAGAGGCGTGAGGAACTATCTTGAAACTGGCGCTGAACGATATCGGCCCGCAACGAGATTTGCGCTATAGTTCCATTGAGCGCGTCCTGAAGGCGGGCAGGCGACCGGCTGCCAACGCTGACCTCCTTATCGAGTTGGACAAGATAATTGCTCAGGCCGCCTCGGTCGGAATTCCCAAGGGCTATAGCGCCCACTGTCGCAGATGCAGACAGGGTCGCCATCGGAAGTTTGTTGGCGCTGACACTGATATCCTTGCGCACATAGAAGTTGCTTGGTGACAGAGCGGCGTTGGAGAAACCGCTCAGCGAACCGAATGAGACGCCTGTGTCCCCTCGGGCACTGGTGTCATCGGAAACGGCAATCCGCGCGCCTTGTGCAGTAAGGGATGGCGTGAAGGCAAACCGTCCCTTGCTGTCGAGCGAGAAGGATCCGAACGGGCTAAGTTCCCCGGCCCCCAGAGCCGTCAGGACATCCTGGACTCCCGTCAAGGATGGGTTGTCGAAATCGATAGTTTGCGTCGCGAGCACCCGGCCCGTGCTGTCGCGCAGCATTAGGCTGGTTGAACCTGTAAAACTATGCGGCTCAGTTGCGGTCAGCCCAGTTGGCACCAATTGTGCCTTATCGGACCGTACCAGATCATTTAGGCCAAAGAATTCCGAAAGTCCGCTCCCTGCCCGATCAGCTGGGGTCGTTGCATCGTCGACGAGGCTTATTCCATAGGCGGAGGAATTCGATGCAATGCTGAGCGTGCCCTTGCTGAAGGTTGCGGTTGCCGAAACGGGCCCCGAGCCAACGGCGCTGCTGTTTATGCTGTTGACGAGGTCTTGAATGGTCGCAGCAGCCCCAAGACTGCTCAGATCGATCGTCGCCTTGCTAACTAAATTGCCGCTGGCATCGGTAATCGCAAAGGTCGTCTTGCCGGTGAAGTTGAGCCGATCTGTCGCCAACAGACCGGTATTCCTGCCGATAAGGGTTTGCAGAGCCGGCGCTGTGCTCGCCTGGTTTGATGCCTTGTTAAGCGCGATCGCCAAACCTGCGGACAAGGACGCCAAATTGTCGCGCACTGTGGGCAATTCGGTGTCCCTGATATTCAGTAAGCCCCCCAGCTGACCGCCAATTGCAGATGATGTGATCGTTTCGCCGGTCGGCGTTGCGGCTTGGCCCGACTGGGCTGCAAAGTTGATGCCGATAGCGCCAAAGGCTTCGCTGCCGCCATCATAACTTCTGGCGTAGGAGAGTTCACGGAGCTGCTGATCAAGTAAGACGTTCCCGCTAGCGGACTTGATCGTAACGGTCCCATTGGGGTTGTCCGTTGTGGCAATGGATACCAGATCGCTCAACTTCTTGATCGCGAGACCGCGCTGATCGATATCCGCATTGCTCCGCAGTCCCGCCGAGACGCTGCCGAGCTGCTGGTTGAGGCCGTGGATCTGGGCGAGAAGCTGGTTGATCTGCGGCACTTTGCCAGCGATTTCGGATTCGGCATCAAGCCGCAGTTGCTTCACATCGGCATCGGTCTGCTGCAGCGTCCGCAACGAATCCTCAACCGTGGCGACAAACGCAGTCGTGGCTTGCTGACCGGCACCTGGCGCAGTCAATGAAATGGCTGCCGCCTGAACCCGGTTTAAGCTGGCACCCAGACCGGATTTAGAGTCCGGCGCGCCGAGTAGCGATTGTAACTGACCCAGATAGGTGTTGTTCGTATCGTCATATCCAGCTTGGCTTGATCGATTGAAGACCGAGTTCTCCAAAAACTGGCTGGCAACACGCTCGGGCGCACTGAAGGTAACCCCGTTGAGCGTTTTGCCCGCCGCATTCGCAGAAAAATTGATCTGCTGGCGCGTATACCCCGGGGTACTCGCGTTCGAGACGTTATTCGAAATCGTGTCAATTGCGGCCTGGGCCGCAGACATTCCCGATGTCGCTATACTGAGGATGTTATTCAGTGGCACTGGGGGAATATCTCCGGATCAGGCGTCGGCGAATGTTTAGCGCTTCAGGTTGTTGGCTTCCTGCAGCATTTCATCTGCAGTCGTGATGATCCTCGACGAAGCGCTGTAGGCACGCTGGTAGCGGATCATGTTGCTGAATTCCTCAGCCAGATCGACGTTCGAGGCTTCGAGAGAACTGGCCTTGATTGAACCCGCACCCAGTGAACCTGGGTCACTAATGGTCGGCGAGCCTGAATCGGGAGATTCAACATAGGCGTTGCCGGCAAGCGAAGTGAGGCCGTCTGCATTGCGGAATGTCGCAAGCGGAAGCTTATAGAACGGACGACGCGTGCCATCAGAAAACAGCACGTCGAGCTGACCGGTCGGGCTGACGTCCACACTGCTTATGGTGCGAAGAAAGCCTCCGTCCGCCGAGGCGTTAACGACGACAGAGCTTTCGGCAAATTGGCGCAAGCCGTTGGCTTGGCCGAGTGTGCCAAAGTCAAGCTTCAGCGGGCTTGAGCCTGCAGTGCCGGAAGCGATCGAGATCGCGGTCGTGGCAGTGTTTATCGCGCCTGTTACGCTTTGGAGCGTGCCGTTAGTGTTGAATGCGAGTGTCCCGGTCCCAAGCAGTGTCGCGCCGTCATTTAGATCACAGTCCCAACTGTTTGCAGCCGCGATCTTGGTGAACACGACGCTCAGCTGACGGGAACCACCCAGCGAGTCATAATAAGTGAAGGTGTTGGTAAACTGCGTCCCAGTAGGCGCCCTAGAATCTAAGTTTGCGTTAATCTTGAAATTGCTTGTGGGGGCAGCCGTGCCGGACAGCTCACTAATCTGGATCGGCGTTGCCGTATCTAGCGTTGCCGCAACCGTCATGTTGCCGTCGCCGCTGAGTTTCCAGCCCTGAATGTACAAGCCATCGCTGTTACGAAGATAGCCATCGCGATCAGGCGTAAACGCGCCTGAGCGGGAGTATGTAATCTGGTCAGACGATGCCGAGCCGGAACGCGTCACAAAAAAGCCGCTGCCGTCGATTGCGAGATCTGTCTGGTTGGCACTGGCTTGGATCAAGCCCTGCTTTGAGATAAGCGAGTTCGTCTTGGACGTTACCCCGCCTGTGCGGCCGTCGCCACCTGTCTGGTCGGCAACGAGGGAGCTGAATGAAGTTGAGGCGCGCTTGTAGCCCGCCGTATTGAGGTTCGCGATATTGTCGGCTACGCCAGACATAGCATTCGCGTTGGCTGTCATGCCGGCAATGCCGACCGCAAGTGAGGAAGTGACTGTCATTCGAATTCTCCTTAGTCCTGCAGAGATTATAGGATCAGAACCGATAAGTGTTGTGCAGGGCGGCAAAAGTTGCCCAATAACACCCAGTCGCGGAGATTTTTGCCTATAAGAACTAGAAGCAGGAGATTTCCCCATGGGGTTGAAGGTTAATCTGAAAGACAATGAGCGGATCATCGTGAATGGCGCGGTGTTGCGCGCCAGCGGGCGTGTGACCATTGAGATAGAGAACCGCGCCGTAATTTTGCGCGGCAGCGAGTTTATGTCCGCGGAAGACGCCACGACGCCGGCTCGGAAACTGTACCACTCCACAATGATGGCATATGTTGACGAAGAACAGCGCGCCGGTCATCAGGACGAGATCATTGTCCGCGTGCGGGAAATTATTGGTGAAGCGCCGTCAATCGAAACGGCTGCTCTATGCGTCAGTTTCGCGCATAAGGTCGCCTGTTCCGACTATTACAGTGCTCTGTCCGATTGCCGCGAATTGATTGCGTTGGAAGACGCACAGGCAGCGTCGGTCTGAAATTGGTGCGCCTTCGGTTCTGTATATGCTCAGCCTGAACGATGTCACCCATTCGCTGCGCCAGATGCCTGTGCATACCCGCTATGGGCGCGTCACCGCATCACGCGGCAACATGATCGAAGTTGCCGGGCTCGATGGGGCGGCGCGCACGGGTTCTCATCTCTCGATCATGACACCGGACGGTCCCTTTCAGGTTGAAGTGGTCGGGTTTGATCGCGGTCAGGCGCAATGCATGTCATTTTCCGACACGCAAGGCGTCTCTATCGGGATGTACGCTGAACTCCAGGCGAGCAAATTCGAACTGCGGCCATCTTCGCTTTGGCTGGGCAGGGTCATCAATGGGCTCGGTGAGCCGGTCGACGGCAAGGGACCAATTACACAAGGCCGCGAACCGCGCGCGATCAAGAGCCTTCCTCCTCCCGCCGCGAACCGTGCGAGAGTAGGTGCGCGCATGCAGACAGGTGTTCGGGTGCTCGATTTATTCGTGCCCCTGTGTGAGGGCCAGCGGCTGGGGCTGTTCGCAGGTTCGGGCGTCGGCAAGTCGGTCATGCTCTCGATGCTTGCGCGGTGGTGCGACTGTGATGTCGCCGTCATCGGGCTGATCGGTGAGCGGGGCCGTGAGGTTCAGGAATTCATAGAAGATGATCTTGGCCCGGAAGGCCTAGCGCGCAGCGTTGTGGTTGTCGCAACATCGGATGAGTCCGCCTTGCTGCGCAGACAGGCAGCGTGGACGACCCTCGCGGTTGCCGAGCATTTTCGGGACGAGGGTAAGCGGGTTCTTTGCTTAATGGATTCGGTCACCCGTTTTGCAATGGCGCAGCGGGAGATTGGACTTGGTGCCGGCGAGCCGCCTGCAACGAAAGGTTATACGCCGACGGTTTTTGCGGAATTGCCTCGGCTGCTCGAGCGGGCAGGACCCGGACTTCCAGGACAGGGTTCGATCACGGGCGTATTCACCGTGCTCGTGGACGGTGATGACCATAACGAACCTGTTGCCGATGCCGTTAGGGGCATTCTCGATGGCCATGTCGTCATGAGCCGGCGTATCGCCGAACGGGGCCGATATCCGGCCGTTGATGTACTTAAGAGCGTCTCTCGGACTCTGCCCCGGGCACAGACGGACGAGGAAAACGCCATCCGGCTGAAGGCTCGGGAAACGCTTTCGCTCTTTGGTGATATGGAGGAGATTGTGCGCCTCGGAGCCTATCGTTCGGGCGCGAACCCTCAAGTGGATCGCGCGATCTTGCTAGCGCCGCAGATCGAGCAGTTGCTCGGCCAAGGCAAAGATGATCCGGGTACGATTGACGAAGCCTTTCAGGCGCTTGCCGCAATACAGGGGGTGACAGATGGCTTCTCCTTATGATGCAGTCCTGCGTATCCGTAAGCGCGAGGTAGACGCGGCGGCTGAGGCCTTCAGGTTCGCGGCGGAGGGTCTCGAAACTCTGGAAGCTCGGCTGGGCCATTCGCAGGACGCATATGCCAATGAAAGCAACCTGCCAGTAGATGATCTTACGATGCGCAGCGACCTCTATCTGTTGCAGATGTTGGACATGATGGCCGACCTGAGGCAGAGTATTGGCCATGCCGCCGCAGAACTGGAAGAGCGTCGCACCGAACTTTTGCAGGTGCTTGCAGAAAGCAAGGCGCTTGAGCAATTGGTAGAGACACATGAGGAAGCCTTGCGGTTGGCCGCCGAGCGGACTGAGCAGGCGCAGAACGATGACCGGGTCGCGTTCGTCTTCCGCGCGCGCGAGCTTGAGCGTGGAGTTGCGGCATGATTGACCCGACACAATTGCGTAACCTTAGTCCCGCCCGCAAGGCCGATCTTATCTATGCGCAAGCCCGCGCTGAGGTGACAAGCAAGCTGTGGCAGATGGCCTTGGGTGATGCCGATGGCGACTCGCCGCGTGATGCGAACATGCCGCTGGCTCAAGGCGGCGGAACTTATAGCCTGTCTGCATTGTTGTCCTTAATGGCCGACCCAAGCGTCGCGAGTTCGGATCAGTTCGATGGAAAGGGTGCGGTGGGCACGGTCCCTTTCGCAGCTTTGCCAACACAACCTTTGGGCAAGCCTGAGATTGATACGGTTAGCGGAGGCACCACGGCCCTTGGCGCCAACAGCAAATATCAGCCAATCGTCGAGAATGCGGCGCAGCGGGTGGGGCTTCCGAGTTCTGCATTGGCCGCCATTGTCGATGCCGAGGCCGGCAAGCGAAGTGGTGGAGAATGGAACCCTTGGTCGCGCAACCCCAGGTCGAGCGCGGCGGGCTTGGGTCAGTTCCTGTCGGGCACCTGGATTTCAGAGGCGGAGCGGGCCGGAACTTGGCTGAATAATTTATCCCGCCGGCAAGGCTGGCTTGATGGCAATGGCCGCGTGCAACCCGGTGCGCGCCATCAGTTGCTTTCCCAGCGCTACGATCCACAAAGCTCGATCGAGGCCACGGCGGATTATGCGCGGCATAATGTGGAGAAACTCAAGCGGTCCGGCGTTTCGATTGGCGGGAGTACCAATGCTATCAGCCGTGTCGCTTATCTTGCGCATCACTTGGGAAGGGGGGACGCTGAGCGGTTTCTGGGGCAGGGCATTCCAGAAGGAAGAGCGCGGGAGCTGCTCGCGGCGCAGATCGGGGCAGACCGCGCCGGTGATCGTATCAATCGGGCTGGGAGTGCGACCGTCGCCCACCGCGAATGGCTGAACGGGTATGTTGCGCGCCAAATACGACCGCAGCGTTTTGAGCAAAATGGATAATTCAGTTCGGCCCAAACGCAACGCACATTTGCGCCGACGGATTAATCAGGCATTGATGTCCAACAGAACCGGATCACGACGTGCAGTTGAGGCACCGGACAATGAATTATACCCATTGAAACCTGTCGGAGATTCATTGCGTAGTTTCTGAATGAAAACTGCGATTGGATCGAGCGGATCCTTGGTATCGGGCCTCGCGCCGGGATAGGGCACTTCCGCACGCTTTTCGGGGCGCCCCGTTTGGTTCACGGCCTCGGAAGCTATGGCTGGCGGTGGCGGTGGCGGTGGCGGTGGCGGTGGCGGAGGCACTTCGTCGGTTTCTTCAGGAACAGCTACGCCCGTCCCAAAATAGGCGCGCAGCACAGCGGCTTGCTTGTCGTTTAGGACCCCGCTTGAAATCTGCTCGTCGATAAGAGATTCAATGCGCATCTTCAAATCGACTGGGCCCAACTTGTCCCCAAGATTTTCCGACGAGGAAATAGCGCCGTTAATGGAGGCCAGGGCGATGTTCAATGAAGTTTGACCGGTGCGCGCTACATTACCCCGTTGAGAGGCAAATGCCACGTCTGAGCCTATTGAGGGCTTGAAGGCAGCAGGCGAGAAGTTATACGAATTGACTTGCAGTGCCACAAAACCCTCCTCTAGCTAATTGCGCGCCCATTGACCGACCTATAAACGATAAAAACCTAACGCGATTCGGATCGAATAATAATCACCAATTTAAACATTTTTTTTATTTTTACCATAATAATCGACGCATGGCCGTGCGGAGGTAATCGGGCCCCCGAAACGGTGCCCGATGCGGCGGCAAGACGCACTCGGAGAGTGTGTGGAAACGCCAACTATGCGCATTGTGGGTCATTATGGATTGATCGCCTTTTAATGGCAATTAATCTTCATTTGCTCATGCGCGTGGTGGCGCGCGCCCCGATTTGGCTGGACGGGCTTTGGGCGGCGGAGCAAGGCTCAGGAGGTCACCGAAGGCACCCGCCGGGCTCACGGACGGAAGCTTCTTGATCGCATCTGCGATCGCAGCGGGATCAATGCCATCAGCCGGTGCCGTCAGCAGATCAAAGGCTGCTCCGTCCGGCTGGCCAGCGAATGCGCCACCGTAGCGACGGCGCAGGTCAGCTATCTGGGGCGTTTTGCTTTGCATGGACAGCGCCAAAGCCTGCCTGAAAATCAAGGTCCGCGCGACGGGGGACGTCGCACCGGTGCGCCTAAGAAGCAGGGCCTGTGCGGCTTCAAGATCAACCCATTGCTGATCATGCCAAAGGATTTCAGCGGTGATTGCCAAGCCATCGGGAACTTCGTCCAGCGCGGCGAGTGCCTCAGGCCTTCGGCCTAGCAAGGTCAGGGCAACTGCGGCAACCTTCTTTCGCGTGTTCGCGATATCGTCCGGATAGCGCGGACCTTCGCTGTCCGTAATCAGCCGAAGGGCCTGGTCATACCGGCCCGCACGGACACTCAAAATTGCCGCTTTAATCGAGATGGGCCCTTTTGCGATATCCTGCGCCCGGTTTTCGAGTTGATACTGGAGCAATTGGGCGGCGCGTTCATAAAGTCCAGCGGCCTCAAGCCGCTGCGCGATCTTCAAAGTTATGGCATCGCCCTCCGCGCCATCTGGGCCAAGGTCACGATACTCCCAGTAAAGACCAATCGATTGATCCATGCTCAGTCCATTGGCGGGATCCAGCACCGACAGCAGGATTTTCCGGTATTCGGGAAGGATCTCGCGGCTGCGCGATTCTTCGGGGAAGTTGCGTAGCAAGGTTGCCCCTAAGCCAAGAGAATTCTTGCGATCGTTGCTGGAGCTGGCGACGCGGAACCCAAAGGCCAACGCATCCAACTCCACCTGATGGTCGCGCCAACCATATCGCAAATTATCAAGGGCCTTGATGATTTCGGCGGGCCGTTGGGACTTGTTGAGCGTGGCCCTTTGCAACTTGATGAAGCTTGCCTCGGCGCGTGCTTGCTCGTCCCCAGTCGATTGCGCCGCTTTGAGCGCCTTTTCGGCCTCGTTCGATCTGCCGCTCGCAAAGAGCAGCTTGGCCTCCAATATCTTAGCTTCGGGGTCGACGGTCTTGATCTTGCCGATCCATGCTAAGCCAAGAGGGTAACGGCCAATATTGTATGCGTGGCGGGCCATGGCAATAAAAAACGGCAGCTGCGATTTGGGGGAAAGTCGGTCGATGGCCGGCAAGGCACAATTATACTCTGGGGTCCTGTCCGGACTCTCAGGGATCGCGGCAGATGCACGAATGCGCCACAGGCAGCCTTGCGGCGAGCGCAAGAGCGCCGGATCGCCTAACGCGACAAGGCCGTCGGCGTCGCGGCGCATCAGCACAAGTGCCTGAGCGCGCGCCAAGGTGTAGTTAGGGTTCATCGCGGCGTCTGGCCGCTTGCGGACAAGCAGATCGAGCATGCCGGTTGCTTCTTGGCCTTGCTCTGCGTGCAGCAGGGCGATTGCGGCCTGCCAATATGCCTTGGGGCGATCAAGTTCTTCCGAGGCTACAATATTCTTCCATGCTTGGGCTGGCGGCAGGATGGTCCAGGCGAAGATATCCGGTGTCGCGATAGCTGCCGGGATAACAATGGCGACGTTCGCATCTTCCGATTTGGGAATGTTGGCCGAACCCATCGCAACAGAGCCGAGGAGGAGAGGCGCGAGGCGCGCGGCGCGCCACACGCGCGCGATAGCTAAGGCAAAGCGATCGCGCCCAAGCAGAAGGGAGGCGACTTTGGTGGGGGTCGGGCGAAGGAGTGGCTGCATCCTTCCTATTATAGGAAAGTGAGATGCCACTAAGGGTATTTGAGGAGCAAAACTGTGCGCCGATATGTTTTAACCTCCACGCGGGTGTCCGGCCTGATCATAGGCGCGCTTCTATGCGCAGCCAGCCCGGCCAGAGCGGCAGGGGGGGGCGGGAAGACGGGCGAGGGAGCCTATCTCACGATCAATCCGATCTCCGTGCCCATCATCGAGGGCGGGCGGATTACTGGCCAGTTCCGGGTTGTGCTGAAACTTGTGCCGCAAACGCCTGAGGATGGGTCGGTTCTGTCCGCCCATCAGCCCGCTATCCAGTCGATACTGCTGAGCGCAGCCAATGAATATGCGCGCCTGAACGTTTCGACCTTTCGTCCGGTCAATGTCAAAACGCTCCGGAAATTGCTGCTCGATGCGGTGCGCAAGCCGGGACATAAGGTGAAAGACGTGCTGGTGATCGACGCCTTAGCGTTCTGATCTATTGCGGGGGAGCGCCCTGCGCTGCCTGCACCCCTGCCACGCATAAAAAAAGGCCGGAGGAGGAACAAGTCCGCCCCCGGCCTTAACTATATGTCTCAGTTCAACTTAACGGAACAGCGACGAGATTGCCTGCGGCGACTGGTTCGCAATCGACAAGGCCTGAACACCCAGCTGCTGCTTGAGCTGCAGGGCTTGCAAGTTTGCCGATTCCGCGGCCAAGTCAGCATCGACAAGAGTGCCGATACCGCTCTTGATTGCATCAGCGAGCTTCGCGGTGAAGGTCAACTGCGAATCCACCTGACGTGCGGCCGAACCAAGCGTGTTGAGCTTTCCAGCCATCGCGGCCTTGGCTGTTTCGAGCAAACCCAACTGGGTTGTCGCGTTGGCACCAGTCGAGATGTCGCCCGTCAGGGCGGTGCCCAACATGGTTTCGATATCCATGTTAGCGACGACCAAAGTCGACGATCCCTGGATCGACTGCAGAGCGCTCAGCGAATTGCCGGTAGCTGCAGGTCCTTTAAGCAAATTAGAACCGTTGAAGTCCGACGAATCAATAACAGTCTCAATCTGGCTCTGGAGTGCCACGAAGTCGAGATTGAGGGCTGTGCGGCTGGCGGTGTCAAGGCCCGCATCGCTGGCTTCAAGTGCCTTCGCCTGCATCTGGTTCATCAGGTCCGAAATCTGCGTGGCACCATTTAGAGTGACATCGAGCACGCTCTTCGCACGATTGAGCGACGAGGTGACCGACTTCATTCCGCTGAGGTCTGAACGCAGGTTCTGGGCGATGACGAATGCAGAGCTGTCATCCTTGGCTGAGCTCACCTTAAGACCGGTGTTAATCCGCTGTTGAGTGGAGTTAAGTTCGTTCTGGGTGTTGTTCAGGTTCTGGAGGGCAGCAAGCGCGCTGGAGTTCGTGTTAACAGAAAAAGCCATAGTAAATTCCTTTCTAGGAGTGTCCTCACATTCTTGTGAGGTGGTTACATCGGGCAACCAACCGAAAGCCCGGAAATGGGCTCTAAGAAGCTCATAGGAAAAGAATTCAGCGGAACGGTTCGAATGCTAATATATTTTTTTCGGCTGCTCATTTTTTCGGTGTCGCAGCTAATATATTATTCAGCCGGTCATTTTCCTACCCCTGAGTTAGCTGACCGGCAGGCAATCGCGATGACCCCGGGCGCCAGAACTTCGACCATGGCCTCCGCCACGGATTGCCGCTCAATATTTCCATCGCGGCAGAGCCACTCAATACCGCAGCCGGCAAATTGCCAAACGCCCGGTTCTGTCGCTGCGGTGAACAGAGAAAATCCAGCGGCGTGGCCTATCCGGACCGCCTTGATGTTGTTGCGGTCCGTGGTGACCCCCTCGGGCGCGGCAATGACCATGCGCAGGCCCGCGGCAGGGACTTCGAAATCATCGGGGGGGATAATGCTCATGTGCGCTCCTTAAGAGGTCAGGCTGGGTGTGCGGCGTAGGCGCATCACAAAACTGATGATCTCGGCGACGGCGGTATAATGTTCGACCGGGATCGGATGATCAATCTCCACGCCGGCGTATAGTGCGCGAGCGAGCGGCGGGCTTTCGACAATCGGGACTCCCGCCTCGGTCGCGATTTCCCTGATCTTCAGTGCGACAAGGTCGACTCCCTTGGCAACCACGACCGGCGCTCCGTTGACGCCGTGTTCATAGTTAAGCGCGATCGCATAGTGTGTCGGGTTGGTGATGATCACACTAGCGCTGGGCACGGCCGCCATCATGCGCCGCCGCGCGCGTGCATAAGCGATGGCGCGTTGCCGCGATTTAATCAGCGGGTTGCCCTCGGAATCCTTCATCTCATCTTTGACCTCTTGGAGCGTCATCATCATGCGCTTCATGTAGGAACGGTTCTGAAAGAACAGATCGGCCGCAGCGACGATGACAACCGCTACGACAATTGGTTGAAGCACGTTTAATACCAGCAGGACCAACTGCTGTGACAAAAAGAGAGGGCCTGCGCCCACCAAGCCAGCCATCGCGACCCGGTTGGGCCAGACAATTGCGGTCGCGAGGCCGATAATCAAACCCGCCTTGAGCAGTGATTTGGCGAACTCGAAAAGTCCTTGGGGCCCGAAGATCCGTTTGAGGCCGGCGACAGGCGATAGTTTCTCCCACTTTATGGCGAGCCGCGTCCATGTCAGTACCGGTTTTCCCTGCAACACGAAGATCGAGGCTGCACTCGCCATCAATACGGCGAGCATGGGGGTGATGGCCAAAACAGTATCTTGCATGAGACCAGCAAGGGTGGATTGAGCGCCCTCATCTGCAAAGCGTATCCGGTCCGCCCCGCCCCATACAACGATGAATATCTTCGAGAGGGACTTGGCCGCCGCGGCTCCCAACGTCCCCAGCAGCAACAGCATCGCTGCAAACATCACAGCGTGCCGAACGTCCTGCGCCACAGGAACATCGCCGCGTTTTCGGGCATCCTCTAGGCGCTTTTCGGTAGGCTCCTGGGTCTTTTCCTGATCGGTTTCAGCCACCGGGCATTGCCCAGCCGGCGTTCAGCCAATCACCATAGCTGACGGCAAAAGTATTCAGGATAGCGCCGACGATGGCCGCAAAAAAGGCGACGCCAAGCAACAGGTTGAGCGGCGCGAGTATCATGAACAACTGCAACGCAGGGGTCACGCGGCTTACCAGCCCAAGCGCGACGTTGAAGATCACGCCAAAGGCAATGAGAGGGGCGGCCAAGCTGAGCGATAGCGTGAAGGCATGTGCCATTGTCATGACGGCCAATTCGGCAAGATCACGCCCCGGCGGCAATTGGCCGATCGGAAAATTTTCGTACGAGCGCAGCATTGCCGCAAACCAAAGATGGTGCACATTAAGCGCCATGCATGTCAGCGTCGCCGCCAGCAAAAGAAAGCGCGAGACGACGGTTGCCTGCCCCCCCATGGAAGCATCTGATACCATCGCCGAGGAAAGGCCGATCTGAAAGCTGATGATCGAGCCGGCCGCACCTATGGCTTGGAACATCATGCGCATGAGCATGCCTAGGCTGAGCCCGACCATCGTTTCGGCAATGATAATTCCGGGCAACGCCTTCGGCCCTGTCACGGCGGGGTTCACATAGGGCGCTACCAGACCAGAGAGACCGGTCGCGATGCCAAGGGCCAGAAAAAGCCGGATCCGAGTTGGAATGGCTTCGTCCGAAAAAGCAGGCAGAAGCATGACGATTGAACCCGTTCGGGCGAAGACCACAAGCAGGAGAATGAAGAAATCAGAATATCTGGAGACGAGATCATCCACTGACAATCGCGCCTGCGATGGACTGCATAAAGTTCGACATGGCTTGGCCGATCATTGGCAGGCAGAACAGGAATGCGATCCCCATGGCGACCAACTTCGGCACGAAGGTCAGCGTCATTTCCTGAACCTGCGTCAAAGCCTGCAGTATGCCAATCAAGACACCCACAACGAGCGACACAATCAGCATGGGCGCCGATATGGTCAAGAATAGGATAAGGCTCGCTTTGGCGAGCTCGGCAACGTCCGCAGCGCCCATGGCTAAATCTGCATCCTGATGATGTCGGAATACGCACTTATGACCCGGTCCCGCACCGCGACCACAGTATCCATCGCCATTTCCGCAGCCGTCATAGCCGTGGTCACGTCGATGAGGTCACCCTTGCCAGAAATCTGACGCGCCGTTGCATTTTCGGCGGCCTTGAGTGAATCTGTTGTGTTGCTGATCACGCCAGTCAGAATGTTGCCGAAGTTGGATGTCTCACTTCCCGGCGTTACTTCATTAGAAGGTGAAAGCGAGGTTGGGCGGACCAGCCGCCCATAGGCATTAATTGCATCAAGTGCACCAATGGACATGGATTATCTCCCGAGTATCATTTGAGTAGATCGATGGTGCGCATCGTCAAATTTTTGGATGCTTGGATAGCGCTGAGGTTGGCCTCATAGGATCGCTGGGCGCTCTGCATATCAACCATCTCCATCGCTGTATTGACGTTGGGCAGGTCAATATAACCGTTGGCATCGGCGGATGGAGCCCCAGGACGCAGAGCACGCTTGAACGCGGACTGGTCCTGCCCGACACTCGAAATGCTGACACCCTGGCCAGCCCCTCCAATATCCGTGGGCTCGAAATTGACGACCTTGCGCCGGTAGGGCTCGGCACCGGGTTTTGCGGCAATCGAGTCCGAGTTGGCGAGGTTCTCCGCAATAACACGCATGCGGAGCGACTGTGCGCGCAATGCCGAAGCGGAGATAGCCATGATATTCTTCAGTTCCATGCGGGACACCTTTCGAAATGAGCCGTGGTGCATCCCTCATAGGAAGATTTTGCCTAGTACGCTCCAGATAGCGGAAAAATAGTCCTATATGAGTGGCATGAGGGAGATGAAATGAAAGCGCTCGACAACGTAAGAATTGAACTATCTGTAGTGATTGGTGCCGCTGAAGCTCCGATTTCTCAGTTACTCAAGATGACCCGCGGCACCATGATCCCACTCGATCGCCGGCAGGAAGATCTTACCCTGGTCTATGCGGGCGATGTGCCCGTTGCCTCGGGCGAGGTGCTTCTCAAAGGCGACAAGATTTCACTCAGGATCAGCGAGATCCTGAACCAAACCACGTAAAGGTAGTCTTCACTTGGATTTCATTAGCCTTGCCCGCACATTCGGTACCCTTGTCCTTGTGCTCTCCCTGCTCATACTGGCGGTATGGGGCATTCGGCGCTTCCGCCTTTTCCAAGGTCGTGGTTTTGGCCGGAGCGATTTCGAGCCTAACGTATCAGTTGTGCTGAGGGTGCCGGTGGATGCCAAGCATACGTTGGTCATGGTGCGCCGCGATTTTTTCGATCACCTCATTCTGATCGGTCCCAATTCCATGCTGCTGGTTGAGCAAAACATCCTTGTAGGTCACAAAGAATGAAGCTTGTCCGTGTCTTTTTGCCGATCGGGCTCGCGTTCGCGCTTGGCAGTCTGCCGGAGTTGGCCCATGCGCAGGCCGTTGAGGCTGCGGCAGGGGCTTTGTCTGGTGCAGCTTCTGATGCGGCGGGAATGGCTGGCGGCTGGGCACCTGGCAAAACTATTCAGCTCGTCCTGCTGCTCACGGTCCTGAGCCTGGCTCCTGGCATTTTGATGACGGTGACGTCATTCACCCGCATAGTCGTGGCGCTATCTTTGCTACGAAACGGTATAGGTGCGCCCGGTGTGCCGCCCAACCCGGTGCTGATCAGCCTCGCAATGTTCCTTTCGTTCTTCGTCATGGCGCCGACCTTTGACGTGGCGTGGCGAGACGCCATCCAGCCTTACAATAGCGGAACGATCACCGAAGAGCAGGCCTTTGAACGCGGAAGCAAGCCATTTCAGCAGTTCATGCTCAAACACGTGCGGCCAGATGACCTGAAACTTTTCGACGATATGCGGCAGGCGAGTTTGCCAGCCGGTTCGAAGGCTGTGCCAAAATCAGCCGCTGAGGTGCCGTTCACGACCCTCGTTCCAGCCTTCATGATTTCAGAATTGCGCCGCGCGTTCGAAATCGGCTTCCTGCTTCTGCTCCCGTTCCTAATCATCGATCTGGCGGTGTCCGCCGTGTTGATGGCGATGGGCATGATGATGCTGCCGCCGCCGACAATATCATTGCCGTTGAAAATCATTTTCTTTGTCTTGGCCGATGGCTGGTCGCTGGTTGCCGGCTCACTCGTCCGAAGTTTCCAGTAGGAAGCAGTTAGCCCAATATGCTCATGCGTCTAGTAAACGAAAGTCGGGCGGGGCGCGTGGACCCTTTCGGGGTCACTATAAATGTTGCTGGTTAAGCGCCGCGCACGAAGGTGCTGCGTGTGAGCCGCGTTATCAATCCGGCCAAACCATCATAATTTGCGCGGTGATAAACGGAATCGGGGGCCAATTGTGCCGTCAGGCGGCGGTGGGCCTCGCCCAAAGCATGATAAGGCACGCTTGGGAGTAAATGGTGAAGCGCATGGTAACGCAGCCCGACGGGCGCCCAAATCGACGCCAGCACGCCCGGAGGCGGCACGTTGACGCTGTCAAGGAACTGCGCAGTGACGCTTAACGGTTCACCGTCATTTTCCCACAAATGGGCCACGAGCGTGCGGACCTGATTCAGCACGGCAACGCTGGAGACGATAGCCAAAAATATCAGAAAGGCATGCATCGGAATAAAACCGCTGAACACGCCGCCCAGCAGAACAATCGACCAAATGCTCGCGGCGGTTTCTTGTATGATCCAGTTGCGATGTGCTTCGCCCTCAGCCGGACGGCGGCGGAAGGCGGGATTGATTGCAAGGCCCGAATATCGTTCCACCACAATCTGGCGAAGCGCGGGAATGAACAGCGAAAGCGGCGCAAGCACGGCGTTGCGGAACAGCAAAGCAAAGGGCGCAAACAGCGAGACGCATATGAACAAGGGTAATGTCCAAGGCTTCATCAACGCCAGCGGCAGATATTCCGGATCCTGATCCGTGCCATAACGCGTGCGCGCATGGTGGAGATTGTGAATGCCTTCATACATGTAGGATGGCACAAGCAAAGGCACGCCAATCACCGCGTTAAAGCCAAAGCGAAAACCAGGCAGGGCGGAATGCTTTACATGGCTGACTTCATGGATGAAGCCGCCGGCGCGATATAGCGCAAGCACGGATATGAGAGCCGCCACGCTTTGCAGCCAAAGATTACCGGACAGGATGGCTACGGCAAGGCCAGCATAGCCCAAAAAGGCCGAAGCCAGAAAGTCAGACCAAAAAATACGTGGATTGGGCGCGCCCAAGTCGCGCGTCAATTCTGCCACAGCGCGCAGCATCGCTTTGTCATCGGGCACGCGCTTGAGCGCGGCCGCGCGCTGCGCAATATCGGTATCCGGCTGGACATCCGTTGCGGGGGTATGCGCGGTCAGATTGCTGTTACGCATAGGCGAATCAATGGGGCCAGTTATTGTCATGCCACCCTAGATACGCACCAGTCATGGCGAGAAAATGGCAGAATGGGCAAATTATGGCGCTGTTGTTCCCCTTACGCCATTCGCGTTCCTGCAAGCACAACGTCTACAGGCTTGTCAGGCGGTCGGCGTCCGCTAAACATGGCCTGTGTTAGGTGTTTGCTAATATCCCGAACATTGGCCGGAAGAATATTGGGCGCGTGACGCCCATCGGATGCGTGCGCTTGGGCTGACCTATGTCCGGATTGGCGAATTTGCTTGGGGGCGGATCGAAAAAAGCGAAGGCGTTTTTGATTGGGCGTGGATGGACCGCGCGATCGAAACCCTCGGCGCTGTGGGCCTCAAGGTTGTTTTGGGCACGCCGACCGCAACGCCGCCCCGTTGGGGCGGAGCTTATATCTCGCGACGTTGACAGACGATGCGTTTGTCAAAAACCTGCTGGTGGATCTGTGCGCTGAGGCTGGGGTCGCGATAACGCCGCTGCCGCCGACCTTGCGCTTGCGCTCTCGGGGCGATCTGACCTTCGCTTTCAATCTCGCTGAAACGCATGCGCATGCCCCTGCGCCAGTTGGCGCAGTATTTGTCATCGGTGGCGCAGAAATCGAACCTTTTGGTGTTGCCGTCTGGCGTTAGCGTTCTTTGGTTGCGCTAAATTTCAGGTCCGGATGCTTTTCCTGCTGATACCCCACATCCCATGACGAGCGTGCCATAAATACAGGGTGACCATCGCGGTCTTTGGCCATATTGCCGCCATTGAACGATACAAATTGCGCCAATGCGCTTTCCGAACCCATCAACCAGCGTGCGGTGTCATACGGCGCAGCTTCCAAGAACGCATCAACCTTATACTCCGCCTCAAGCCGGGAGAGCAGCACGTCCAATTGCAATTGCCCGACAACGCCAATGACCCAATTGGAACCAATTTCAGGGTAGAATACCTGAATCACCCCCTCTTCGCTCAAATCATCGAGCGCCTTGCGCAATTGCTTGGTCTTTGTGGGGTCGCGCAACACGACACGGCGCAAGATTTCCGGCGCAAAGTTGGGCAGACCCGTAAAGCGTACATCATTGCGTTCCGACAATGTATCGCCAACGCGCAGCGTGCCATGGTTCGGAATACCGATGATGTCGCCGGGTTCGGCGCTGTCGGCAATTTCGCGGTCTTGAGCAAAAAACAGGATGGGCGAATGAATCGCAACCGGCTTTCCAAGCCCGGATGGCGTCAGCTTCATGCCGCGCTTGAACGTACCTGAGCATAGGCGCATGAATGCGATACGGTCACGGTGCTGCGGGTCCATATTGGCCTGCACCTTAAAAATAAAGCCGGTGACTTCCTTGTCCGAAGGATCGATATTGCCCTTTGAACTTGGCTGTGGCCTAGGTGAGGGGGCGTAAGCCGCAATGGCGTTAATCAGCTCGATCACGCCAAATTCTTTCAACGCAGACCCGAAATAGACTGGCGTCAGGTCGCCGTTCTGGAAAGCCGTCAGATCAAAGTCCGAATATCCAGCCTGCGCAAGCTCCGCCTCTTCGCGCAGTCGTGCGATACCGGCTGGCGTCAGCACCTGTTCCAGCGTGGCCGCGTCAAGCCCTTTATGATCGCTCGTCTTACCTTCAAATGCCTTACTGTCGCCGGACGGTTGGCTCAGGCGTCCGCTATGGAAATCATACAGGCCTTCAAATTCACCGCCCATGCCGACGGGCCAGTTCATCGGGCAGACATCAAGCGCGAGTGCATCGGCCACTTCGTCGATAGTTTCAAACGCGGCGCGGCCTTCGCGGTCGACCTTGTTGACGAAGGTGATGATCGGCACGCTGCGCAGGCGGCAGACTTCAAACAGCTTGCGCGTCTGTGGCTCAATCCCTTTGGCGGCATCAATGACCATGATGGCCGAATCGACCGCCGTCAGCGTCCGGTAGGTATCCTCGGAAAAATCCTCATGCCCCGGCGTATCGAGCAGATTAAAAACAATGCCATCTTTCTGGAACGTCATCACCGACGAGGTTACCGAAATGCCGCGTTGTTGTTCGATCTTCATCCAGTCCGAACGCGCACGCCGCGCCTGCCCGCGTGCCTTGACCTCACCAGCCAAGTGAATTGCTCCACCTTGCAGCAGCAATTTCTCCGTCAGCGTGGTCTTACCCGCATCAGGGTGGGAAATAATGGCAAAGGTCCGGCGGTTCAGCGTCATGCCGCGCGGCTTAGGGGTGATTGATTAACGCTTCAACCCGTTTGTCAGCAGGTCAGCGGCAATCGCCCCGCCTTTTTATCCGCGCAGCACGGCGCCCAATTTTGTGGCCGCGGTAATGATCTTGTCTGACATGGCTTTCAGCGCGTCATCGCTATAGCTTTTCTCGGTGGGTTGAAGCGTAACTTCAACCGCAAGGCTCACTTGCCCCTCAGGAACGCCTTGTCCGACAAAGCGGTCAAACAGACGGACCGCCACGATATCATCCTTGTCACATCCCTTTATGGCGCGAACCAGATCATTGGCAGGCATGCTCTCTGCGACCAGAAACGCAAAATCGCGCGTTACCGCTTGCAACGCTGGCGGTGTGAATGCTGGTCGCATGAAGCCGCTTGCCTTCTTCAACGGTATGGCATCCAAAAAGATTTCCGCTGCAACGACACTGCCGTCAAGGTCGAACGCCTTCGCAGTCGCCGGATGTACAGTGCCAAAGGCCGCCAATATGGTCTTTGGCCCCATGCGCAACGTGGCCGACTGCCCCGGATGATAATGCGCGCCGGCATCATCCATCACCAACAGACTGTCTGTGGCGACACCCGCGGCCTTGAGCAGGGCGATCGCTTCGGCCTTTGCATCAAAGGCATCAAAGCGCGCGGCCTTGCCTGTTGCCCAGTTTCGTGCGGAACGATCGCCTGCCAGCACGATACCTGTGGTCGCGCGCTCGTCGCTCGCGCCGTCAGCGCCCATAAAGTAGCGCCGCCCAATCTCGAATAATCGAACGGAGGATGCGCCGCGGTCCATGTTGCGCTGTGCGGCAGACAGCAGCCCTGGCAACAAGGAGGGCCGCATGACCTTCATGTCTTCAGATATGGGGTTAGCTAGGCTCCATGCGCCGCCACCAAAGGCGTCCGCCGCCTTTTGCGGCAGAAAGGACCAGTTGATCGCTTCATTCAGCCCGCGTGCCGCCGCAGCGCGCCGGACTTTGCGTTCCAAGGATTGTGCGGGCGTCGCGGTGGGCTTGGCCACGCCGTCTGCGCGCGGCAATGGCACCGACACGACATTATCGAGCCCGATCATGCGCACGATTTCTTCGACAATATCGGCCGGTCCATCGACGTCGCGACGCCATGATGGGACATTTATGCTCCAGTCGGATGTGACGGAAAAGCCGAGTCTTTCAAGAATGCTGCGCTGTTCCTCTGGCGCAACATCAACCCCGCCAAGGCGGCGGCAATAATCGGTGTCATAAGAAAATATACGCGGCGCAACGGGCGCTTGGCCAACGCGGGTGATCGCGCTCGCCGTCCCGCCCGTTAGGTCCAGTAACAACTTGGTGGCAATCGCTAACCCGTTGTCTAAAAACGCCGGATCAACGCCGCGTTCAAAACGCTGACGCGCATCGCTTGTCAGGCCAAGCTTCTGCCCCGTGCGGGCAATATGTTCAGGATCGAAAAAGGCGCATTCAATTAGGATGTCAGTTGTATCTTCCGAAACACCGCTATGTTCGCCGCCCATGATGCCGCCAATGTCATGCACCATCGCGTCGTCGGCGATGACAGTCATGCTGGCATCCAAGGTGTAGGTTTTGCCATTAAGCGCAACCAGCTGCTCACCATCAACCGCCTTGCGGGCGACAAGTGCGCCGTTCAATTTTGCACGGTCATAGACATGCAAAGGACGACCAAGGTCAATTGACAGAAAATTGGTGATGTCGACCAATGCCGAAATTGGCTTTTGGCCAATCGCTTTCAATTTGGCGCGCATCCATTCGGGCGAATCAATATTGCGCACGCGGGAGACGGATTGCGCATAAAATGCGGGACATCCGGCTGCGTCATCCGTGCGGACGTTCGGCGCGGGGTCGCTGCCCTCGAAAGGCGCGGAAAGGTCAATTTTATAGACGTCGCCCAGCGGCTTTAGCGTGCCAAGCCCCGCTGCCGCCAGGTCGCGCGCAATGCCACGCACGCCCATGCAATCCTGACGGTTCGGCGTGATGCTAACATCGATGACTGGGTCATCAAGGCCCGCCCAATCGGCATAGATTTGCCCAACGGGTGCATTGTCTGGAAGCTCGATAATGCCATCATGATCATCGCCAAGTTCAAGCTCTGCGATGGAACACATCATGCCGTTCGATTCGACGCCGCGAATAGCCGCGACCTTCAGCAGCATGCCATTGGCGGGCACGACAGCGCCGGCCGGGCCAAAGACGCCAAGCATACCGGCGCGCGCGTTAGGCGCGCCGCAGACAACTTGAAGCGGATCCCCACCTGCGTCAACGGACAGGACTTGCAACTTGTCAGCCTGTGGGTGGGGCGCGGCGCTGATAACCTTTGCAATGCGGAAGGCGGACAAGGCGTCAGCCGGGTTTTCAATGCCTTCGACTTCCAACCCAATGCGGTTCAGGCAATCGGCGACAGCCTGCATATCCGCGTCGGTGTCCAGATGCTCTTTCAACCAAGATAAGGAAAATTTCATGCGCCTACGCCTCCGCTCAGCGTCGGTACATCGAGCGCATTGAACCCATAATGTTGCAGCCAGCGATTATCGCCGTCGAAGAAGGCGCGCAGATCATCCATGCCATATTTCAGCATCGCCAAACGGTCGACGCCGGTGCCAAACGCAAAGCCCTGCCAGACATCGGGATCAAGGCCGCAGGCCTCAATAACCTTACGGTGGACCATGCCTGAGCCGAGCACTTCCATCCAGCCTTCGGACCCGCCGATAACGCGCTTGCCGTTGATGACGGAATAGCCGACATCAACCTCCACCGATGGTTCGGTGAACGGGAAATAGCTGGGGCGCAGACGCAGGACGACATCCTCGCGTTCGAAATAGGCTTTCAAAAATGTTTCCAGCGTCCATTTCAAATGGCCAAGGTGAATGCCCTTGTCTATGACAAGGCCTTCAATCTGATGAAACATAGGCGTGTGGGTCGCGTCGCTGTCGCTGCGGTATACACGGCCTGGGGCGATGATGCGGATGGGCGGTTCCTGTGACGTCATGGTGCGGATTTGCACGGGCGATGTATGCGTGCGCAGCACCATTTTCTGGCCATCACGGGCCATGTCGTCGGGGAAGTAAAATGTGTCGTGCATCGCGCGGGCCGGATGCGTTTCGGGAATATTGAGCGCGGTGAAATTGTGCCAGTCATCCTCAATTTCCGGCCCCTCGGCAACGGCAAAGCCCATATCGGCAAAAATCTCGGCCAGTTCATCCATGACTTGGCTAACAGGGTGGATGGTCCCGCGCGGGGCGTCTGGCGCAGGCAGCGTCATGTCGACACGCTCAGTGGCGAGGCGGCGGTTTAGCTCTGCCGTTTCGAGATCTGCTTTCTTCGCGGTAAGCGCTGAGGTGATGCTTTCACGCAAGCCGTTGATGATCGGCCCTTGGGTTTGCCGTTCCTCGGGCGACATGCCGCCCATCGTCTTCAGCAAAGCCGACACGCTGCCCTGTTTGCCAAGCGCAGAAACGCGGACAGCCTCCAGCGCTTCTAGCGTGTCCGCTGACTCGATAGCCGCCATCAGCTCGGTTTGGAGGGTTTCAATATCCATAATTCTCGTCATTCCCGCGAAGGCGGGAATCTAACGCCCGCACTTTCCTAAAATTTACTGCCTGAACTGAATAAGCAAAAGGGCGCGAACGGCAAGTGCCGCCCACGCCCTTTTGCGCAATATCGAAGTTTTAGAGGCTTAAGCTGCTTTCGCGAGCGCCGCTTTCGACTGCGCAATGATCGTGCTAAACATCGCGCCTTCGTTCATCGCGAGGTCCGCAAGAACCTTACGGTCCAATTCGACATTAGCAAGCTTCAGGCCGTGCATGAACACGCCATAGGTCATGCCTTCGGCGCGAACTGCGGCGTTGATACGCTGGATCCACAATGCGCGGAAGTTCCGCTTGTTTACCTTACGGTCGCGATATGCATATTGGCCGGCCTTTTCGACGGCCTGACGTGCAACGCGGATCGTATTTTTGCGACGGCCATAATAGCCCTTCGCCTGCTCTAAAATTCTTTTATGTTTGGCTTTGGTGGTCACACCACGTTTGACGCGTGCCATAATCTATATCCTTTAATTTTTTACGTGGTCGCGTGGCTTAACCGAAAAACCGGTTCCCACTTTTTCGCACCACGTTTGGTCTGAAAACGTGCGCGGGTCTTACAGACCGTATGGCGCCCATTTCTTGATTGTCTTGGCATCGGGATCAGAGATCACACTGGTGCCACGGTTTTGCCGGATATACTTGGCATTATGGCTGCTCAAACGGTGCCGCTTTCCAACGACGCCATGTTTGATCTTGCCTGTTGCGGTGATTTTGAAGCGTTTCTTCACACCGCTCTTGGTCTTGAGCTTGGGCATTTTGGTCTCCTTTGTTGAGTCCGTATCAAGCCGACATGGCAGCCCTATTGGCCAGCCTGCTTATTCGGAAGGCGCGCGACTAGCGGGATTCGCAGGCGAATGCAAGTCTATTGCCCCTTCCAAGGCTCCGGAACCTGTAAGGATTGCAGTCGCTGACCGACCTGTTCCGCGCGTACTTGGGTCGACGCGCTGCTGATTGCACGCGGCATGACGAGAAAATGGCCAGGGGACATGCCCATAAATTGATGGAATTCGCGATTAAAATGGGCTTGGTCAAAATATTGTCCGTCCATCGCATCGGACCATGTGAGGTCCGGATGCTGCATTGCATTGGCCAATGTCCGCAAAAAACGTTGGCGACGCAGCATGAATTTGGGCGGGAAACCGAATATCCGGCGCGCGAGCCGCTCAAGCCGTTGTTGGCTCATCCCGGATGCCTCTGCAAGGTCGCGTACATTGCTGATCTCGGGATTGGCTATGGCTTGGTGGATGTTGTCAATGTCCGCTTCTAGCGGGTCGGGGTCGCCTAGAGATTGCAGCATGATGTGATCGAACAATGCCGCAATTTGCTCTGGATCGGTGATTCCGTCTATTTCCCGCCTTAACTGCGCAAGTCGCGCGAACTCAGGGGCCGCATCCACCGCGCTTACTCTGTCGGCCCAGCGATCTGCTGGACATCCAATGATCCGATACCAACCTAAAGGCAATAATCCGAACCCGACAAGCTGTATGTTGCGAAAGCGCACCAATGCGGCCCGGCCCGTTGGCCCCGTAACGCTTTCGGCGGGAATATCGCGGGAATTCAAACGGACGGTGTTGCCTGTTGCCTGCCCGCGCAAGGCAAAGCGCACGGTTGCCCATTCCGGATAGATTACATCCTCCTGCTCGGGCCCGTTGGTACCAGTATCAAGGAAATAATAAGAGGAAAGATAGCGCCGAAGCGGTTTGGCCGGCAAAATGAATTGAACGGAGCCTGCGCCCGCTAATGATGGCATACAAGTGCCTCAAGCACATCGTCAAGGCGCGCCGGATCGCCCACCGCTATGATATGTCCATCCGAACCCCCGTGAAGCGGCTCTCCCGACCAGTCGCTCATCATGCCCCCTGCTCCGGTTATCACGGGAATTAAAGCAGCAAAATCATGCAGTTTCAACCCTGCTTCCACAACGATGTCGATATGGCCGCTGGCAAGCAATGCGTAATTATAACAATCCCCGCCAAACAGCATTTTCTTATGCGCTGTTTGCGCTGCAAGCGCCATAAAATGGTCGCCATCATGCTGGCTGAAATATTGTGGTCCAGATGTCGCCAAGGTCGCGTCGGCAAGCGCCCTACACGAACGGGTTTGCACTGGTGTGCCGTTCAATGTTGTTGGATATCCCGCAGCGCCAACCCAGCGTTCGCCGTTGATGCATTGGTCAATCACACCCAGCACGGGCCAATTGTCCTCCAACAACGCGATGAGCGTCCCGAATATCGGGCGCCCGGCCATGAAGCTGACGGTGCCGTCAATCGGGTCGATAATCCAGCGACGGCCTGATGTGCCAGTTTTCTCACCAAATTCTTCACCAATGATGCCGTCGCGGGGACATTCTGCGTCTAACATTCGGCGTATTGCGCTTTCGGCTGCGCGGTCCGCTTCAGTTACAGGTGAGGCATCTGCCTTTGTTTCCTGTGCGAAGCTTGTCCGGAAAAACGGACGGATTGCCTGTCCTGCGGCGTCCGCCAAGCGATTGGCAAGGAGGATATCGGCAGGTGTCATCAATCGAACAAGGAGCTAACCGAGCTTTCGTCCGCAATCCGCTTGATCGCCTCACCCAACAAGGGCGCGATCGGAAGCTGGCGGATTTTCGCGCTCGCAATGGCTGCATCCGACGCCATAATCGAATCGGTGATGACCAACTTTCGTAACGACGACGCGTTGACCCGATTTACGGCTTCACCAGATAATACGCCATGGGTGATATAGGCAACCACGTCTGACGCGCCAGCCGCTTTCAAGGCGTCGGCGGCGTTGCACAATGTACCGGCGCTGTCAGCAATGTCGTCGATTAGGATGCAGAATCGGTCCTTTACGTCACCGATGATGTTCATAACTTCGGACACACCTGCTTTTTCGCGTCGCTTGTCGACGATGGCAAGCGGCGCGTCGTCGAGGCGTTTGGCGAGCGCGCGGGCGCGGACAACGCCGCCAACATCGGGCGATACGACAGTGATATTTTTGTCGCCATGTCGTTCCAATATGTCTGCGCTCATGACGGGTGCGCCATAGAGATTGTCAGTGGGAATATCAAAAAAGCCCTGAATCTGCCCAGCGTGCAAATCAACGGTCAACACCCGGTCGGCCCCAGCTTCGGTAATGAGATTGGCGACAAGCTTGGCAGAGATGGGCGTGCGTGGGCCGGGTTTCCGGTCCTGACGTGCATAGCCGAAATAGGGCAAAACGGCAGTAATCCGTTTGGCTGACGCCCGCCGCAACGCATCGATCATGATCAGCAGTTCCATCAAATTGTCATTTGCAGGATGGCTGGTGGATTGAATCACAAACATATCCTCGCCGCGCACATTTTCGTGAATTTCGACGAAAATTTCATTGTCGGCGAAACGGCGGACGCTGGCGTTGGTCAGCGGCAATTTCATATAATCGGCAATACCCTGCGCCAGTGGCAGGTTGCTGTTGCCTGTCATCAATTTCATATATGTGTCCCTGCAATCTGTTGTGACGCTCTAGCGGTGCGAGGCAAGCCTGACAATCGGCTTGCTCCGCTAGTTTGTGGACAATAAGGGTGAAGACATGACAAACCAGCTTAATATTGCAATGGCGCAGCTTAATCAGCGCGTGGGCGACCTTGCAGGTAACGCAGCAGCAATGCTGGAATGGCGCGTAAAGGCTGGGCAAGCTGATCTGATCGTATTTCCCGAACAGCAACTGATTGGCTATCCGGCCGAAGATCTGGTGTTAAAGCCCGCATTTGCGGCACGTGCCGCCGAAGAATTGGCCAAGCTCGCGGCTGCAACCTCTGACGGGGGGCCAGCGATGCTGGTTGGCTCGATTTTTGCGGATGATGGCACGCTTTATAACGGCATTGCCTTGCTGGACGGCGGGCGGATTGCCGCCGTGCGCTATAAGCATGAACTGCCCAATTACGGGACCTTTGATGAAAAGCGTATTTTTGCGGCGGGTCCGCTGCCAGAGCCTGTCGAATTTCGCGGTGTGCGTCTGGGTGTGCCCATTTGCGAAGATGGCTGGTTGGCACCTGTCAGCCTGCACTTAAAGCAACGCGGCGCTGAATTGCTGATTTCAACCAATGGCAGCCCTTATGAAATCGATAAGGATGACCGGCGGCTGGAAGAAGTTTTTGCGGCGCGGGTTCGCGAAACCGGATTGCCATTAATGTTCCTGAACCGGGTGGGCGGACAGGATGAGCTGGTCTTTGACGGCTGCTCCTTCGTGCTGAACGCTGATGGCGCTGTTGCGCAGCGCTTGCCCGATTGGGAAGAACATCTGCGCATGACGCATTGGCACCGCAGTGACGGGGGCTGGGTATGTGCAGATGGCCCCAAGGCGCGGTGGGACGAGCATCCCGCCGATATTTATAGCGCTATGGTCGTTGGCCTGCGCGATTATGTCGACACCAATCGCTTTCCGGGCGTGGTGCTTGGCATGTCGGGCGGTATCGACAGTGCATTATGTGCCGCTATCGCAGCGGACGCGCTTGGACCTGATCGCGTCTGGTGTGTCATGTTGCCCAGTCGCTACACCAGCCAATCCAGCCTCGATGACGCAGCCGAATGCGCCGCGATGATCGGGTGCAAGATCGACACTATCCCTATTTCGTCAGCGGTCGAGGCATTCGATGGCATGTTGTCGGACAGTTTTGCCGGCCGCGATGCCGATATTAGTGAGGAAAACATCCAGTCGCGTGTCCGCGGGCTTACGCTGATGGCCTTGTCCAACAAATTTGGGCACATGCTGCTAACGACCGGCAACAAGAGCGAGATGAGCGTTGGTTATGCCACCATCTATGGCGACATGGCGGGCGGGTATAATCCGTTGAAGGACGCGTATAAAATGACTGTCTTTGCCATTTCAGAATGGCGCAACAGCCACAAGCCTCGCATTGGCCTTGGGCGTGACGGGCCATTGATCCCGGAAAACATCATCACCAAGCCACCAAGTGCGGAATTGCGGCCAGACCAGAAAGACAGCGATTCGCTGCCCGATTATCCCATTCTCGATAAGATGCTGCATGCATTGGTGGAGGGGGAGAAGTCGGTGGATGAGGTTGTCGCGCTTGGCTTTGACCGGGACGCGGTCACGCGGATCGAACGCTTGCTCTATCTCGCCGAATATAAGCGGCGGCAGGCACCGCCGGGCGTAAAGCTTGGGACACGCAATTTTGGCCGCGATCGGCGTTATCCGATCACCAATGCCTTCCGCAGCGGTGGATAATCTGCGCGTCTTGTAAGTGGGCACTGGAAATCGCGCCGCGTGCGCCTTATTGGAGTGCCATGGCGTTTTTAAAAGATGTATCGCTCCGCAACGCAGGTCGAGACCTTGTCGGATTTCTGCGCACGTCAGGCAGTCATAGCCCTTGGCTGTTTTTGGCGGCCTGCGTGCCGACGACGATCATCATCTACACATTTTATCTCGATTCCATCGAGAAGGCTACGCCACCGCCGCGCGAAATCATTTATATTGAAAGCTGGCCCGCCACGCGCTCGCTTGAAGAAAGCAAGGCCGCAATTGCCGAGCGCCAGAAGCTGAAAGACGAAATGCGCGCGCGTGAAAAGGAAGCATATAAGGCATTTGGACGGGCCGTCGGGATGGACGTCGACAAGATAGATCGTGAAGCACAACGCGCGCAGGAGGCGACGAAAGCCGCTGCGCCTCCGGCTACTGAAGGGGCAGGGCAATAACGATCGCCAGTGACCTTCGGTTCATGGCGGCGGCGTTGTCGCTCGCTGAACGCGGTGTTGGGCGAACCGGCCAAAATCCGTCTGTAGCTTGTATCATCGTGAAAGACGACCGAGTCATAGGGCGCGGATGGACGCAGCGGGGTGGCCGTCCACATGCAGAGGCAATGGCACTTGCGCAAGCGGGCGAAGCGGCGCGCGGCAGTACCATCTACGTCACGCTGGAACCCTGCGCACATATGTCACAACGCGGCCCAGCTTGCGCCCAATTATTGACCGAAGCAGGGCCCGCGAGGGTTGTCATTGCATTGCAAGACCCCGATCCACGCACGGCTGGTGCAGGCATAGAGGCGCTCAAAGCCGCGGGCATCACGGTCACCACGGACGTCATGGCACCCCAAGCGCGGCAAAGCCTAGCTGGTTTTATAAGCCGAATAGATCACCGCCGCCCTTTTGTAACTTTGAAGATCGCAAGCTCGCTAGATGGTCAAATCGCCATGGCAGATGGCAGCAGCCGGTGGGTCACTGGCGACGTTGCGCGCGCGCATAGCCATGTCGAACGGGCACGCTCCGACGCAATATTGGTGGGGTCAGGGACCGTGCGTGCCGATGCACCGCAATTGAACGTCCGGCTCGCAGGGCTGGGTGCATGCCAACCCCGCAGGATAATGCTGGGTAGCGCCGACGCGCCGCAGGGTTGGGAGGGTATTCGCAGGCCGCAGGACATTGCTGAATTGGGCTGCAACAGTTTGCTGATTGAAGGCGGCGCTGCGACAGCGACAGCTTTCTTGCGTGAAGGTCTCGTCGACAGGCTCATGCTGTATCGCGCGCCGATATTGCTGGGCGCGGGTAAGGCATGTTTGAACGATATCGGGCTAACCCAACTTCAGGATGCCCACGGAATATGGCAGCTTTCGGATGCCCGCAGTCTTGGCAAAGACCGTCTCGAAGTCTACGAAAAAGCGAATTAGGAAAAGGGTGCAGCTTTTATGTTTACAGGTATCATAACGGACGTCGGCAGCATTCGGACATCCGAACAGCGCGGTGACCTGCGCCTCGTCATATCCTGCGCTTATGATATGGATACTGTTGCCATTGGGGCCTCGATTGCCTGTTCGGGTGTATGCCTGACGGTCGTTGATAAAGGTGATGGATGGTTCGCGATCGACGCATCGGCAGAAACCGTTTCGTGCACAGCCGCCGGCATGTGGGAACAAGGCACCCGACTGAACCTCGAACGTGCGTTAAAAGTTGGCGATGAACTGGGCGGGCATATTGTTACCGGACATGTCGATGGTGTTGGCCAAATCGTCGCCAGCGAAACCATTGGGGACAGTTGGAAAGTGACGGTTGCGGCTCCATCCGGCCTTGCGGCTTATATCGCGGCAAAAGGTTCGATCACCGTTGACGGCGTATCGCTGACTGTTAATGACATTGCAGACCAAGCCGATGGTTCAGCGCATTTCATGCTGAATATCATTCCGCACACGGCGCAGATGACGACATTGGATACACTTGCCGTCGGACGGCACGTCAATTTGGAAATTGACGTGCTTGCCCGCTATCTCAAACGGATGGAAGATATCCGCGCGCGTTAAAAGGGTAGCCAGCGCTGCTTTTTGGAAAAGCGCATATAGCCCACATTTGCGCCAAGCCGAAGCCCTGCACCGACCCGGATCGGGATCAATACCACACCACCGCGACGCAGATAGCTGGCGTTGAAACCGCCGACCAGATAGGCGACGCCTTCTGCGGCAGGGAAGCGTTCATAGATGTCTTCTGTATCGTACAGATTATAGACCAAAATGAAGGTGCTTCCTGCATTTGCCCCAGCGTCAGGACCAATGGAGGGGCCTGTCCAATAGACCGGCTTTTCGCCTTCCACGCGGTGGTTCAACGTACCGGACCCATAACGAAGGCCGACTAAAAAAGCGCCGCCGCCTTCACGTCCCACAATATATCCATTGGGGCGACCTTGTTTTTTGAGGATATCCTCAATTAGCAAACCAAGCCCCTGCGCGCCTTTTCCAAAGACGCCCTCAGCGGCGCCAAGGAGGTCGTCCTTTTGATATGTATCGCCTATCGGAACGACTGCTTGCGCCGGTGCAGCGCTGGCTTGGGCGTCCGATCCATCTGCGGGTATTGCGTCGGTCGGCACGCCATCTTGCGTGACTGTCTCGTCTTGCGCCATTGGCGCAGTTTCAGTGCTTGCATCTGGGCCAGCGGGCGGGGTGCCAAGGTCTGCGTCAATCGCGTCGTTCGGATCAACATTACTGATCTGTGCCTGTGCGGGCGAAGCAACAAGCGCGCCTGCCGCCAGCAGCATCGTCAGATAATATATCGGTTTCTTTAATCCCATTTTCGCCAAAAACATCCGGACCCACCTCAAAAGTTATTCTTGCCGCGCTATGGACTATCTGGATGAGCGCATGATGAACAGGCGACACTACACGTCCGATGCGCGTCAAATCGAACCTGCACCGCCAGTTTTTCTTCTTATCCGTCGTCTGTGTCAATAACCATTGCAGCTAAATGCATGGGCCGCTATAGGCCGCCCATGCCAAGCGCACAGGAGACGTGGGTGAGTGGCTGAAACCAACGGTTTGCTAAACCGTCGTACTGATAATTCGGTACCGAGGGTTCGAATCCCTCCGTCTCCGCCAATCTGTGGCCGCGCCAAAGGAAACGCCCGAACTGTTTTCGGACAAGGCCGATAGGTGCGCGCAACCTTCTAAAGATGACAGCTTTCAGCTTGCTGCCGCGACCTTGTCCTGCGTTTTGGTGTCAAAATCGCTTGCGTCATGCCGTTCAGGCAACTGGCTCGCGGGGTCGCCCATGACGCGGTTGACCATGCGGCCTCGTTTGACGGCAGGCCGCTCGGCAATTTGGTCGGTCCAGCGGATGACATTTTTATATTCATGCACTGAAAGGAAGTCCCCAGCGTTGTAAATTAACCCTTTCACCAACGCGCCATACCACGGCCAAATTGCTATATCGGCGATAGTGTAAGCATCGCCCGCCATATATTCCCGCTCTGCCAAATTGCGATCTAGGACGTCCAATTGCCGCTTTACCTCCATGGCAAAACGGTCAATGGCATATTCGAACTTGAACGGCGCATATGCGTAAAAATGGCCAAAACCGCCGCCGAGATAGGGCGCGCTGCCCATTTGCCACATCAGCCAGTTGATGGTCTCAGTCCGCGCCTGATGCTCGGTAGGGAGAAAGGCACCGAATTTCTCTGCCAGATACCAAAGGATCGACCCAGACTCGAAAACGCGCGTCGGCGTGGGCGTGGAATGGTCGAACAAAGCTGGGATTTTGGAATTGGGGTTTGCCTCAACAAAGCCGCTCGAAAACTGGTTGCCCTCACGGATGTTGACCAGCCACGCATCATATTCTGCGCCGCTGTGTCCCAGCGCCAACAACTCCTCAAGCATCACCGTAACCTTCACGCCATTGGGCGTGGCCAGCGAATAGAGCTGCATCGGGTGCTTGCCGACGGGGCGCTCTTTGTCATGGGTCGCACCAGCGACGGGCCGGTTGATATTGGCAAATTGGCCGCCATTTTCGGTGTTCCATTCCCAGACGTCGGCGGGAGTATATTCGGAAAATGTCTGCGTCATGGGGGTTCCTCAAATATTAGGACGTTGGAGCAGTGTATGGCTTTGCCCGCGCTTGGGCGTCAAGGGTGGTTACGCGTTAGCCTGCCGCCAACCCCGCACAGGCCTCCGTCGCCCATGCCAGTGCAGCGCCCTCCAATTGCGGGCCTACAATTTCGAATACCTTAATGTGATATTCATTCCACCAGCGCAGTTCGTCGGCGTTGAGTAGGCTCACGTCCACCAAATTCTTGTCAATCGGCGCGAAGGTCAAAGTCTCAAACCCGAAATAGCGCCCCTCCGCGCCTGCAATCGAGCGCTCCTCGACCAGCACGAGATTTTCGATGCGGATGCCATATTCGCCGGATTTATAATAGCCTGGCTCGTTCGACAGGATCATGCCCGCTTGCAACGGCTCGTCGCTGCCCGCCTGCCCGCCAGCGAATTTGGCGATGCGTTGCGGCCCTTCGTGGACCGCAAGGAAGCTGCCGACGCCATGGCCCGTGCCATGGGCGTAATCGAGGCCGGCCTGCCACAGGGAAGCGCGTGCCATGCTGTCTAATTGCGCCCCTCTGGTGCCTTCGGGAAACACGGCGCAGGCCAAGGCGATGTGGCCCTTCAGAACGCGGGTGAAGCGGTCCTTCATCTCGGCGGTGGGTTTGCCCGGGCCGACCCAGATGGTGCGGGTGACGTCGGTGGTGCCGTCCAAATATTGCCCGCCGCTATCGACGAGATAGATGCTGTTGGGTTCAATATCGCGGTTGGTGCTTTCATCGACCTTATAATGGCAATGCGCGCCATTAGGACCAGTGGCGGAGATGGTATCGAACGACAGATCCTTGAGCATGCCAGTATCTTCGCGGAATGCTTTCAACCGTGCGGCGGCGGATAACTCGTTCAATTCGCCTTTATACGCGGTTTCGCGCATCCAATGCAGGAACCGGCTTAACGCGGCGCCATCGCGGGCTTGTGCGGCGCGGTGGCCGGATTGTTCGATAGGGTTTTTGACCGCCTTGGGCAGGATGGTCGGGTCGCGCGCCTCGATAATTTGGGCGCCGCCAGCTTGCAGCGCGCCAAAGATTGCGGCGACCGCTCGGTCGGGGTCAACGGCAATCCGCTTGCCCTCCATCGACCGCAGTTCGGGCACAAATTCCGACGGATCGCGCAGGCGCACGGCATTGCCCAGATGCGCGCGGACCGCGTCGTCAACCTTTTCAGGCGCGACAAAAAGGTCCGCCGTGCCATCGGCATAAGCCAGCACAAAGCTGAGCGCGACGGGGGTGTTCGACACGTCGGAGCCGCGGATGTTCAGCAACCACGCCACCGAATCGAGCGCAGAAATGACGGTGCTGTCGAGCTTATGCGCCGTCAGCCACTCGGCCACAGCGGCACGTTTTTCGGCGCTGCTCTGCCCCGCATATTGGGTGTCGTGTACGATTAGCTTGGCCACGCTTTTCTGCGGCTGTTCAGCCCACACCCTGTCGATTGGATTGCTCTTGACCGCAACCAGTTCAGCGCCCTTGGCGGCCAGTGCCTTGGTCGCGCTTTCGACCCAATTTTTGGTGTGGACCCATGCGTCATAGCCGATACGCGCGCCGGTCGGGGCATATTCTTGCAACCAGTCTGCGATGCTCGTTTGCGGCACGCCGACATATTGCCAATGCTTGCCATCAACCTGCTCACGCACCTGCAACGTGTAGCGGCCATCGGTGAAGATCGCGGCTTCTTCGCTCAAAACAACGGCGCTGCCCGCCGAGCCGCCAAAACCCGTGAGCCAGCCCAGCCGTTGTGCATAATCGCCGACATATTCCGACATATGTTCGTCGCAGATCGGCACGACAAATCCGTCGAGCTGTTCTTTCTTCAATTGTGCGCGCAGGGCAGCGAGGCGGGCTTCATAGGTAGACATGTCGGACTTCCGTTCATATGGTTATGCTATCCATATACGCGAGGAAGTCGTCTCATGAAAGCACTGCTCCCACTCATTTTTGCAACCAGCGCATTATCCTCGCCCGCATTCGCCCAGAAAGAAGCCATGACCGAAAAAGCCACCGCGCAAATCAAGCCGCCCGTCGCCGTTAAGCGTCCGCATCAGGCGACCCATCATGGAGTGACGATTAGCGATGATTATCATTGGCTGCGCGATGCAAGCTATCCAACGATCGATGATGCCGAGAT
Organism: Sphingorhabdus sp. EL138; assembly: GCF_945890115.1. Lineage (GTDB taxonomy): Bacteria > Pseudomonadota > Alphaproteobacteria > Sphingomonadales > Sphingomonadaceae > Sphingorhabdus_B. The sequence goes on along the minus strand of NZ_CAMDCK010000001.1, from coordinate 101,204 downwards.
ATTGGCGCATCTCAATGCCGAAAATGCCTATTTCGAAGCACAAATGGCGCCGCAGGCCAAGCTGACCGAAACGATTTTTCAAGAAATGAAGGGCCGCGTCAAAGAAGATGACAGCAGCGTGCCGCAAAAGGATGGCGATTATATTTACTGGTCGAAATTCGAAGAGGGCGCGCAATATCGCAAGCATTATCGCAAGCCCGTTGCGGGCGGCGCGGACCAGCTTATCCTTGATGAAAATGAATTGGCCAAGGACAAAGCCTATTTCCGCCTTGGGGCCGCCGAGATCAGCCCCGACGGCAAGATTTTGGCTTATGCTTATGATGATAATGGGTCGGAACGCTTTGACCTGCATTTCCGCAATTTGGAAACGGGCAAAAAATTGGCCGACATCATCCCCGGCACATTGTCCGGCATTGTCTGGTCATCGGATAGCAAGGGCGTGGTCTATGGACTAGCCAACGAAAATTGGCGCACCGACAATGCGTGGTTCCACCATCTGGGCGATGACCTGAGCAAGGCCAAGCTTCTCTATAAGGAAGAGGATATCGGCTTTGGCGTCGGCGTTGGCCTGACCGCGCAAGAGGATTGGATTGTCATTGGCACGGGCGACAATGTCACCAGCGAAGTGCGCTTGGTCCCCGCCAGCAACCCGACCGCGACGCCCATCATGGTATCTGCGCGCAAAGTGGGGCGGCAATATAGCGTCGATGTGCGCGACGGAACCTTATTCATTCTGACCAATGATGATCATGTAAACTTCCGCGTGGCGACCGCCAGCATGAAGGCACCCGGCGACTGGACCACGTTGATTGCCGGTTCCGACCGCCATTATTTGACCGGCCTGTCTTTGTTCAAGAATTTCTATGTGACCGAAGGCCGTATTGACGGCCTCGATCAGGTTGAAATCCGCGATTATGCCGATGCCAAAAAGGTTGAGCGGATCAAATTTCCTGAGGCAAGCTATGACGCTGGTTTAGGCGACAACCCCGAATATGATGTGACGAAGCTGCGGTTGGGCTATGAATCGATGGTCACGCCCGACACGGTGTTTGATTACACCCTCGCCGATGGTCGGCTGGAAACGCTGAAGGTGCAGGAAATCCCCAGCGGATATGACCCAAGCCAATATGTGACCGAACGCGTGATGATAACCGCGCGTGATGGCACACAGGTTCCGGTGTCGATCCTGACCAAAAAAGATTTCAAGAAAGACGGCAGTCAGCCGCTGCATCTATATGCTTATGGCGCTTATGGCTATGCCATGCCGCCCGGTTTTAGCGCCAACCGCCTGTCGATGGTCGACCGTGGTTTTGCGTATGCCATTGCGCATATTCGGGGCGGGGATGACTTGGGCTATCAATGGTATCTGGATGGTAAGCTGACGAAGCGGACCAATACCTTCAACGACTTTGTCGATGCGGCCAAAGGCTTGATCAATCTGGGCTTCACCAGCAAGGGCAAGGTGACCGCAAGCGGCGGTTCGGCTGGCGGCGAACTCATGGGCGCTGTCGTCAATCAGGCACCCGAATTGTTCGGCGCGGTGGTTAGCCATGTCGCCTTTGTTGATGTGCTCAACACCATGTTGGATAAAGACTTGCCATTGACGCCGGGCGAATGGCCCGAATGGGGCAACCCGATCACAGATAAGGCGGCGTTTGATTATATCCGCAGCTACTCGCCTTATGACAATGTGAAGGCGCAGGCTTATCCGCCGATGCTATGGACCGCAGGCCTCAACGACCCGCGCGTCACCTATTGGGAACCCGCCAAGATGGTCGCAAAGCTGCGCGACATGAAAACCGACGACAATGTGCTTTTGCTCAAAACCAATATGGGCGCTGGCCATGGCGGCAAGTCCGGACGGTTCGAACGCTTGCGCGAAAATGCAGAAGAGGCGGCGTTTATTGTGTGGCAGATGGGCAAAGCGGAGTAGCAAATGAACAGTTTCAAAATACGGTTAATTTTTCTTGCTGTGGCGATGGGCAATCTTGCGGTGGGCATGCATAAACCCTTTGCGCGCATCGACCATTTTTGTGAGGCCATTCGCTACGCCTTCAATGGCCGCCTGTGATTGCGCCAAGGACGCATCCGAATGACGGCACGCGTCAATAACGGAATATGTAAGTGTGGCGAGGTCAGCCAGAGCCTTATCAATGGCGAGATGTGTGGAGGTAATGTCCAATGCCAATTGCTTGGCTGTTTCATGCTCAATATGTACCATGTCGAAGTTTCCTCATGTTCAAGGCATTTTCAGCCGACGAGGGAACAGGTTATTGAAACAGTCGAAACGTACCCGTTAAAACCACAACAACAAAAGCCATCACCAACGTGCTGAAAAATGCCAAATTCAGCGCAAGAACCAGAATTTTCCTTTTGGATAATTCATGTCTCTCCCCCCCGATGGGCGGCACGGAAATGAACGAAATTATTTTCGCAAATCTCCGTCCCAGTCCGTCGGGAAGAGCGTTTTGGCTAACGGCATCGTCGGTGGATTCAAGCATCGACGTTTCGTATACGAATGGCTCGTATATATCGTTGCGTTCCATTGCGTCGAATATCTTGGCAGCGTCTATGCGAGTGGCGGCATTTAATTTGCGCCTTGCCGCGTCAAGCCGTTGATCAACAGTGAATGGCGATATGCCCAATGTCCGGCCTATTTCCTTAGAAGTGTGAAGCTGCGCTACCAGCCGGAGGCACGCCTTTTGACCTTCGGTCAAGTGAAGAGGCGACTGTGCGCTCATCGAAATGCTTTCTTCGACAAAAGACTTTTTGGACATTATTTCGGCCATGGCCCCAGCCCCCTTAACGAAGGTTATAAACCGAGATAAGCAGTTAAGGCAAGGCAATTGCTCTATTTTTTGCCTTCACTTGCTATCGTTGAGGCGAGTCGCCATAAGGATTGGCGATGATTGGAACTGCAAAACAACCCGCCAAAAATTCTGCTTTGCGAGCATTTTTATCGAGTGAAGCCGCGGGCGGTATTTTGCTAATGGCGGCCGCCGCATTGGCCATGATTATTGCCAATTCGGCAATTGCTGAAAACTATAATCATTTTCTACATTGGGTAATCGGGCCGGAGTTAACACCAAAGCTTGGCCCGATGACCGTCCATCTTTGGATAAATGACGGTCTGATGGCGATTTTCTTTTTGCTCGTCGGGCTGGAGATTAAGCGCGAATTTGTCGATGGGCATTTGTCCACTTGGGCCGACCGCACGCTTCCAACGCTTGCCGCTGCGGCGGGGATGGTTGTTCCGGCGATTGTGTATCTTGCGGTCGCGGGTGGCGATCCTGCATTGCAGCGTGGCTGGGCTATACCGGCTGCTACCGACATTGCCTTTGCCATTGGCGTGCTTGCGCTTTTGGGCAGTCGGGCGCCTGCTTCGCTGAAACTGTTCCTGACGACCGTTGCCATTGTGGACGACATGGGTGCGGTGGCGATCATCGCTTTATTTTATACAGCCGAGTTGAACATCGTCGCGTTGGCTGCTGCGGGCGGCATTTGGGTCGCAATGATGCTGCTGAACCGTTTTCGGGTAAATGCCCTTTGGCCATATCTCATCCTCGCGGTCCTTTTATGGTATGCGACATTATTATCCGGCGTGCATGCCACCATTGCGGGCGTGATGGCGGCATTTGCCATTCCCTTCCGCCGAACGCTCGCCGCACCTGACGCGGAAGATTCGGCACTCCACCGGCTTGAACACGCGCTGGTAAAGCCAGTTGCCTTCCTTATCGTACCAATTTTTGGGTTCGCCAATGCAGGTGTTTCGTTGGCGGGGATCAGCCTTGCTGCATTGGCTGCACCGCTGCCGCTTGGTATCGCTATGGGCCTGTTTTTGGGCAAGCAGCTTGGAATATTTACCAGCGTCTGGATCGCGGTCAAACTTGGCATTGCTGCGCGTCCGTCAAAGGCAAGCTGGCTGCAAGTCTATGGTGTAGCCTTGCTGTGCGGTATCGGCTTTACGATGAGCTTGTTTATCGGCGGCCTTGCCTTCACGGATCCTGATCAGGTGGATGATGTCAAAATTGGGGTTTTGATGGGGTCTATGCTGTCCGCGATAATTGGATATCTAATCCTGCGTTTTGCCGCACCGCAAAAAATTGCATCTGAAAGCACCATATGAATCTTAACCACATCATCCTTCCGCTCGCTTTGCTTGCATCGGGTTGCGCCACAGTTGCGCCAGCGGCCCCCGCCCCTGCAAATGTCGCTGCACCGGCGATGTCGATTGCTGCTATCTCTGATGCCTATATTCGGTTGACGCTTGAGGCAGGTACCCATGAAGCGGAATATGTTGATGCATATTATGGCCCGCCCGCGTTGCAAGACGCAGCGAAGGCAAATCCGCGATCATTGGCACAATTGATTGCCGAAGCCCGCGCGCTGACGGCTGCTATTGATGCGGCTTTGCCATCCTTACGTGCCGGCTCGGACCGCCGCCGCGCGGTTGCGCTACGTGGCACGCTGGTCGCCGCTGATACACGGTTGCAGATGCTTCAGGGACGAAAATTTGCGTTCAATGATGAAGCACAAGGTCAGTTTGCGACGGTACCGGACTTGAAGCCTCTGGCACATTATGACGCCATATTGGCCAATCTTGAAACGCTGATTCCCGGCGATGGTCCACTCGCCGCAAGGGTCGATTCCTTTAATGAGCGTTATGTCATTCCCAAAGACCGGCTGCAGCCCGTTTTCGATGCAGCCATTGCCGAATGTAAGCGCCGCACGGCGCAATATATGAATTTGCCAGCGGGCGAGACATTCGTGATGGAGTTTGTCACGGGCAAGCCTTGGTCAGGTTATAACTATTATAAGGGCAATTATAAAAGCCTGATCCAGATCAATACCGACCTTCCTATCCGCATCAGCCGCGCGGTCGATTTGGGCTGCCATGAAGGCTATCCCGGTCACCATGTGCTGAACCTGATGGCCGAAGAACAAATGGCGCGCAAAAATGGGTGGAAGGAATATGAAGTTAATCCACTCTACAGCCCAACGAGCGTTGTATCCGAAGGTAGCGCCAATTATGGCATTGATCTCGCCTTTCCTGCGGCGGAACGCTTGGCATTTGAACGCGATATTCTGTACCCGATGGCTGGCCTTGACCCCAAATCGGCAGACGCCTTCTGGCAAATGCAGCAAATGACCGAAGCGCTCTCGGGCGCGCGCCTGACCATCGCGGAAATGTATCTCGATGGCGCTGTCACACGTGCGCAGGCGCTCGCGTTAACGCAGAAATATCTGTTGCTCTCGCCCGCCCGCGCGGAACAATCGATCAAGTTCACCGACCATTATCGCAGCTATGTGATCAACTATGGCTGGGGCAAAGATCTGGTCCGCGACTATATCGAACGCGGCAATCCAGATACGACCGAACGCTGGCGCCGGATGGAGAAAATATTGAGCGAGCCCACCGTGCCAGCGGACTTGCTGCCTTAGCCAAGATGTTTGCGGAGTCAGGTGGTTCGCTTGTCTTCGGTTAGGTCTCCGGAGACGGATTGCCAACTGTCATCATGACCGAAGGCTGCGATGCCGTCGATAATTTGGGCGGCAATTTGGGTAGTCTTCCAAGCGGGTTTTGAAGCTATCTAAGGAATCTGGAATCGAACTCTGTTTTGGTAATATGTTGCAACGGGTTGTCCCATGGCGTCCAAAGCTGGAGAGAAGCGGGCACGTTTCATGACAGATTTGCAAACAGCATTGTCAAATTCTTTCGGGCGAGTTGTTGCCTGGATGTGGCAGTTTGTGGGCACTCCATCAGTGCCAATGATAAGCCTAAAATTTACTAAAGCTGGTTGTCCTGCAGACAGCATTGCAATGGGATAGTCGGACGACTTGACCCATTCCGTCGGTGACTGCGTGGGCCGTGCCGATTGACTGAGGGCCATGTGCTTTTCGACATCGATGCCCCATGTAGTCATCAGATCGGTTATGCACTTGTCGAGCGCCGCAAACGGTGCACCCATCGAACCCGTTTCGAGAATCACCTGTTGGCGGAGCGGCTTACCAACGCGCAAGAATTTAACAGCTTGTTCCCGATCGGCGCTGATGGGGGGAACAGGTCGATCTAAATTGCCCTGCTCATCTTTCGCTTGCGACAATTCTGCCCCGCGCAGTGGAGCAATACGAGCGCTGCTTGCAAACACCATTGCTGGTTGCTCACCGAGATTACCGTTTAGGAACTGCAGCTGCTGTTCTGCCTCATTTGGTCCAAACTGGATCGCCGCTTCACCTTTGTCAGCAAACGTTTTGACTGGCTTACCCGCAATAGTCAGCTGAAAGGCTCCGCCGGGTCCATAGCGGTCCATGAACAAAAGGACCGTTTGCTTACCTTCGCCAAACTGTCGTGCGAGGCGGCATTGTTGTTCGGCGTAGTTTACCTGCCATTTTGACGAGGGCTTCAAAATCAACGGCGCAGGTGCTGCAGCGGCCGCGGGCGTGGCGAGGGCGACACATATGAGCGATGCGACGAATGATTTTGCCATAATCAGCAAGTTAGACAGCACAGGCACGTCGCCACAAGCAAAAAGGGCGGACATTTCTGCCCACCCTTAAAGATTTACATTTTATTGCAAGCTATTAGAGCTTCCCGACCAGCTCCGGCACGACGGTAAACAGGTCGCCGACAAGACCGATATCCGCAACTTGGAATATCGGGGCGTCTTCGTCCTTGTTGATCGCGATGATGACCTTGGAATCCTTCATGCCGGCCAAATGCTGGATCGCACCCGAAATGCCAACCGCGACATATACTTCTGGCGCGACGATCTTACCCGTCTGGCCGACCTGATAGTCATTGGGCACAAAGCCGGCGTCCACGGCAGCGCGGCTTGCACCAACGCCTGCGCCAAGTTTGTCGGCCAAGGGCAGGATGGTGGCGGCAAAGGTGTCCGCATCCTTCAACGCACGGCCGCCCGAGACGATGATCTTGGCCGAGGTGAGTTCGGGGCGTTCTTGCTTGGCAATCTCTGCCGAGATGAACGTCGACGTGCCTGCATCGCCGCTACTTGCGACCGCTGCGATCGTTGCCGAACCGCCGCTTTCTTCTGCCTTGGCAAAGGCTGTGCCGCGCACGGTGATAACCTTCTTGGCATCGGACGATTGCACCGTGGCAATCGCGTTACCGGCATAGATGGGGCGCGTGAACGTGTCCGCGCTCTCAACGCTGAGGATGTCCGAGATTTGCATGACATCCAACAAAGCCGCAACGCGCGGTGCGATGTTCTTACCATTCGATGTGGCGGGCGCCAGAAACGCGTCATGGCTTGCCATCAATGATGCCACCAGTGGTGCGACATTTTCTGCAAGCTGTTGTGCATAAGCTGCGTCATCGGCAACATGCACGGTGGTCACACCCGCAATCTTGGCAGCCGCTTCGGCAACCGCGCCGCAGCCAGAGCCTGCAACGAGGATATGCACTTCGCCAATCTGCGATGCAGCGGTGACGACGGCCAATGTTGCATCCTTCAACGATGCATTGTCATGTTCGGCATAAACGAGGGTCTTCATGCGGCCACTCCCATTTCCTTAAGCTTTGCAACTAACGCATCGACGTCGGCAACCTTGATACCGGCGCTGCGCACAGGTGGCTCGATTACCTTCAACGTCTTAAGGCGTGGGCTAACATCGACGCCATAATCGGCGGGTGTTTTCTGCGCGAGTGGCTTGGACTTTGCCTTCATGATGTTGGGCAGCGACGCATAACGTGGTTCGTTCAAACGCAAATCCGTCGTGATGATCGCTGGCATCTTCAACGCCACAGTCTGCAAACCGCCATCGACTTCGCGTGCGACATGCACGTCGTCGCCCGATACGTTCACAGTGTTGGCAAAGGTGCCCTGCGGACGACCGGTCAACGCAGCGAGCATTTGCCCTGTCTGGTTGCTATCATCGTCAATCGCTTGTTTGCCCAATATGACAAGGCCGGGCTGTTCTTCGTCCATGATCTTTGCAAGGATCTTGGCAACGCCCAAAGGCTCAACATCTTCAGCGACGACCAAGATTGCGCGATCCGCGCCCATGGCCAAGGCCGTGCGCAATGTTTCTTGCGCCTTGTCCGGCCCAATCGACACCGCGATAACCTCGGTCGCAACGCCCTTTTCCCGCAAACGCAGCGCTTCTTCGACCGCAATCTCGTCAAACGGGTTCATGCTCATTTTGACATTCGCCAAATCTACACCCGAACCATCAGGCTTAACCCGAGGCTTTACGTTATAATCGATGACCCGCTTCACGGGGACGATGATCTTCATGTGCTCATCCTTCCATACCGACTCAAAAAGACAATTGGATACCTGCTTAATATGATGCGCATATGCTTAACGTTTACGTGAACGTCAAGCGCCAAAGCGGCGACGGACGCGATTTAGCGCATTGTCCACAACCGCCGATAACACTGTTTTGGCTATGAACGCATCGGGGTGAATTACATCAATCAATGCCGGAGTAACAGTGTGCTTTTGTTCAAAAATATCTATCAGGCCTGCATTATTTTCATTAGCAAAAATGACCATATTCTGCCGATGCCACCACTGCACCGTGTCGTCGTACCAAAATACCGGACGGATAATGTCGAAAAGGCGATAACCGCACTGCGCAAAATGCTCGGTCCAATAGGACAAGGGCTGCTCGTTAACATGATGCGTGCCGCCCTGACCCGGTGTTGCCGCAGAAAACAAGACCGCTGGGCTATGCTTGCAAAGCAACTGCACGAAGCCAGCCGCGCGATCTACATCCAAATGCTCCGCTACTTCAATGCAGGCGACGAGATCAAACGTGCCAAGGTTGCCGTCAAAATTGGCGAGATTAACCGACGTAAAATGCGCGTCATCGATCAGCAAGGATGAACGGGCATAGTCACCGTCGATGGCGCGCAAGGACGGCACATCGTTTTCAAGAAATGCCCGTGACCACGCGCCCGAACCGCACCCGACGTCAAGCACCGATTTCGGCGCGATCAGATCTGTGATAAATGGCACGATCCGGCTGGCGGACCGTGCAGATGTCGAATTCTGACGCTGAAAAAAACCGGAGCGATAGACGTTCGGTGCGGTGTTATCGGCCAATGCGCTAAGCTGCCTTGCGCACCTCCGCGACAATTTTCTCCGCTGCATCGCCCAAGTCATTGGCGGACACGATGGGCAGGCCGCTATTGGCGAGGATGTCCTTGCCCTGCTGCACATTGGTGCCTTCCAGGCGCACCACGAGCGGCACCGACAGGTTCACTTCCTTGGCCGCAGCAACAATACCATCGGCGATGATGTCGCATTTCATGATGCCACCGAAAATGTTCACGAGGATTCCCTTTACGGCAGGGTCCTTCAATATGATCTTGAACGCGGCCGTGACCTTTTCCTTCGATGCGCCGCCGCCGACGTCCAAGAAGTTGGCAGGAAATTCACCGTTCAGCTTGATGATGTCCATCGTTGCCATGGCAAGGCCCGCGCCATTGACCATGCAGCCGATATTGCCGTCGAGTTTAATATAGGCCAGATCATATTCCGATGCTTCAACCTCTGCAGGGTCTTCCTCGGTCAAATCGCGCAGTTCGGCGAGGTCCTTGTGCCGGAACATCGCATTGCCGTCAAAACTGACTTTGGCATCAAGCACCAAAAGCGCGTCGCCATTCTTGCCTTCGCAAACCGCCAACGGGTTGATTTCGATCTGTTCCGCATCGGTACCAATGAACGCACTGTAGAGACCGGCAAGCACAGTCTGCGCTTGCTTGGCCAAGTCACCAGTCAGGCCAAGCGCCTTGGCCACGCTGCGGCCATGATGGGGCTGAAGACCAGTGGCGGGGTCGATGACGATGGTGTGGATCTTCTCGGGGCTGTCATGTGCCACGTCTTCGATATTCATGCCGCCTTCGGTGGACGCCACAACCGCGATACGGCTGGTTGCACGGTCGACGAGCAAAGCGAGGTAGAATTCCTGCTTAATATCAGCGCCATCGGTGATGTATAGGCGGTTGACTTGCTTGCCTTCGGGGCCGGTCTGGATCGTTACTAGCGTGTTGCCCAACATGTCTTTTGCATGGGCCTCAACCTCATCCAGATTAAAGGCCAGACGGACGCCGCCCTTCGCATCGGGACCCAGTTCCTTGAACTTGCCCTTGCCGCGTCCACCAGCGTGAATTTGCGACTTTACGACGTAAAGAGGGCCGGGAAGCTGCTTCGCGGCGGCAACGGCCTCTTCTACGCTCAATGCCGCGATACCGGCGGGCACAGCGACACCGAATTTTGCGAGCAGTTCTTTGGCCTGATATTCATGGATATTCATGGGAGATTACGTCCTTGCAAAGCGAGATTTCTATATTGCTAAAGCACAGACGCGCCATGAATGGAAGGGCTTGCGCTGATGTTTTTTGGGTCACGCAGAGGCGCAGAGGGCGCGGAGATTTGATGACTCTACTCTACATCCTCCGCGCCTCTGCGTGCAAAAAACTACAGTAATAACTCCAGGGCAACCAATTCACGACGAAGTGACTCGGCATCTGTAAAATGATGCGCAGCAAAACCGTTTTTGCGCGCGCTGACGACATTGTCATGATTATCGTCGATAAAAATCGCTTCGCCCGACTTGAGCCCGAAGCGCTGTAATGCCAGCGCATAGATCGCAGGGTCAGGCTTCACCAATTTTTCGACTCCCGACACGATTATGTCCTGAAAACGGTCGAATATCGGCTGGGTGGGGCGAAACATATCCCAAAACTCAGCGCCGAAATTGGTTATCGCAAATAACGGAACGTCGCGTTCGGCGAGTTCCTGCACGATCTCCAGTGACCCCGTGACGGGTCCTGGAATGGTCTCATTGAAACGGGGGGCGTAGGCCGCAATCCACGCGGCATATTCTGGAAATTCAGCAATCCGCTCGGCAACCATATCGTCCAAAGCGCGACCTGCATCATGTTGAAAATGCCATTCGGGCGTCACAATGACTGTGACGAAATATTCCAGCTCATCCCTGTCTGTAATCAGCTTTGCAAAAAGATGCCTGAGATCCCATTCGAACAGCACTTTGCCGACGTCAAAGACCACAGTGGTTATTTTGGTCATGCATTGCACCTCTTCGCCGGAGGGACTTGATCGAGGTTAAGGCGCAAAAAAACCGCCCACGAATCAGATTCGGAGCGGCATTCTGCCTGAACCAACTGCCCGCATTGCGCAGGCAGGGCCAAATTAACCCTGACGCGCCTTGAAGCGTGGCTGAGTCTTGTTGATGACATAGGTGCGGCCACGGCGACGAATCACGCGGTTATCGCGATGGCGGCCTTTGAGCGACTTAAGAGAATTAACGACTTTCATCGGATTTACCCGTCTAATAAATGCAAGAAGCTTGAATTGAAGGCGCGCTCCTATGGGTCGGGCACTGGAAAGTCAAGCGGGATTGGCCCTTTTGCGGATTCAGCCACCGTACATCGCTTGATATGCTATATGACAGGCCTAAGGATATCTGCATGATGAAAATTGCCCGAATTTTGTCGCTTCTCGCGCTGACTGGGTTAACCGCTTGCGTCGTGCCAACGGGACCTGTCGAGGTCACCCGCTTTAACCGCGCCGCCGAAGGCGTCCCTTATGGCGCGGGCAGCTTTGCTGTCGCGCTTGTGGGCGAATCGGTTTCGAACCAGCCACTTGCCGGATCGCCCTATCTGGCCGCTGTTGCACGCGAAATGCAGCGTATCGGCTATCGGGATAATAGCGGAAATTCCCACGTGATCGCCGAAGTGCGTTTTGGCGCAACCGTGATCCGCCCCGACCGCCCTGCGCCCGCGCCCGTGTCGGTTGGCGTCGGCGGGTCGACGGGTAGCTATGGATCGGGAGTGGGTGTTAGCCTTGGTTTCAATCTGGCTGGCGGTTCAGCGGCACAGGTACAATCCAGCTTGGCCGTCCGCATATTGCGGCGCAGCGACCAAATGGTGATTTGGGAGGGAACGGCGTTGCAATCTGCCAAGGCCGGTTCACCCGCCGCACAACCCGGCATCGCTGCATCAAAATTGGCCGAAGCCTTGTTTAAGGACTTCCCCGGCGTGTCGGGTGAGACTATCCGCGTGCCATAAACAGCCAGACATTGTCATTCCGGCGAAAGCGGGAGTCCATTAGCTGAGCTTTCATATTAACATACCGGCGCAGCTTGCTGCACGGTTAATCCATGGGTTCCCGCTTTCGCGGGAATGACATAGTGGGGAAGTAAGATTTTATGCCGATCACCGATATCAATGCTGCCTTCGACAGCGGTAACATCATCGTTCATGCCATTGATGGCAATGTTGCGACGCTGGGCATCCGCAAGGACAAGGATTCGGAATTCGCCCAATGGTTTCACTTCCGCGTGGCGTGTACCGCAGGCGAAGAACTGGAATTGCGGATTACCGGACTGGAAAGCAGCGCCTATCCCGGTGGCTGGCCCGATTACCGGGCTTGCGTCTCTGAAGACCGCGATTATTGGGGACGCGCCGATACGACCTATGACAAGGCAAAAGATGGCGGCACATTGACCATCCGTTACACCCCCGCAAGCGACCTTGCATGCTTTGCTTATTTCGCCCCTTATAGCATGGAACGGCACCATGATCTGATTGCCGAGACGGCATCGCTGGAAGGCGTGACCTATCGCTGCCTTGGCCATAGCATCGAAGGCCAGCCGATTGATTGCCTCGAAATGGGCCATGGCGATACGCAGGTCTGGCTCTATGCGCGGCAGCATCCCGGCGAGACGCAGGCCGAATATTGGATCGAAGGCGCCATTGATATGCTGACGGACCTCAGCGACCCGCATACCCGGCGACTGCTCGATAAATGCCGCTTCCACATTGTGCCCAATTGCAATCCGGATGGAAGCTGCCGTGGGCATTTGCGCACCAATTATCTGGGCGTAAACCTGAACCGCGAATGGGCCGAACCGTCGGCAGAGCGCAGCCCCGAAGTGTTGGCTATCCGTAACGCGATGGATGAATCAGGCGTGCATTGGGCGATGGACATTCATGGCGATGAAGCCATTCCCGCAGCATTTATGGCTGGGTTTGAAGGCATTCCGTCATGGACCGATGATCAGGGTGATCGCTATAATGCTTTTATCAACCGCCTGTCGGCGCGCACCCCCGATTTTCAGACAGAGCTGGGTTATACCAAAGCTGGTCCTGGCAGGGCCAATCTTTCCATGTCCACCAACCAACTGGCCGAACGCTTTGGCCCTTCGCATCAATGCGTCTCCATGACGTTGGAAATGCCCTACAAGGACACCGTCCATGGCAACGACCCCGACCAAGGCTGGTCCCCCGAACGCTGCCGTTTATTGGCCCGCGAATGCCTCGCGACCTTGGCGGAGATGGTGTAGATATAGCTGTGTGCTCGGTCGCGCGCAAAAGCCCCTTCAGTCGTTTCATGACCTTGGCGATGTGACCAATTTGCGTTAGGGCCCGACCAAATAATTTAGGAAATCATATATGCCAAAACTTATCCTCATCCGTCACGGCCAATCGCAATGGAACCTTGAAAACCGTTTTACCGGCTGGTGGGATGTGGATGTCACCGAAAAGGGTGCGGCGGAGGCTTGGGCGGCAGGCGCGTTGATGAAGGAAAAGGGCATCGCGCCCGACACTGCCTTTACCAGCGTGCAGACACGGGCAATCAAGACGCTTAATCTGGCGTTGGAGGCGATGGGGCGTTTATGGGTTCCGGTAACCAAAAATTGGCAATTGAACGAACGGCATTATGGCGGGCTAACGGGCCTGGATAAAGCAGAGACAGCGGCCAAGCATGGCCAGGATCAGGTGAAGATCTGGCGCCGCAGCTTCGACATTCCGCCGCCGCCGCTTGCGGTAGGGTCGCCATATGACCTGTCCAATGACCCGCGTTATGCCGGTATCAATATTCCGGCGTCTGAAAGCCTTAAAGACACCATTAACCGTGTGCTGCCTTATTGGGATAGCGCGATAGTGCCGGAGTTACAGGCTGGAAAAACCGTATTGATTTCGGCGCATGGCAATAGCCTGCGCGCGCTCGTCAAGCATTTGTCGGGTATTTCCGATGCGGACATTAACGGCTTGGAAATCCCGACGGGGCAGCCAATCGTGTATGAATTGGACGACCATCTGAACGGTGAATATTACTATCTGTCCGAACGGTCATAACATGCCGCTGCGCGTATAAGCGGGTTGACGGTTAACGCTTCGTTGCTGGATTGCGCCTTTTGCACCACAAGGCTAAGGCCATTGCCAACGAACTTGTCAGGGGAGTGACATATGACCGACGCAGCGCCGATCATTGGCATCATCATGGGAAGCCGTTCGGACTGGGAAACGATGCGCGAAGCCTCAGCGACGCTTGCTGCGCTGCACATTCCCCATGAATGCAAAGTGGTGTCTGCGCATCGCACGCCCGAACGTCTTTATGAATATGCCAAAACTGCCGTTAGCCGCGGTCTGAAATGCATTATCGCGGGCGCAGGGGGCGCGGCGCATCTGCCGGGTATGGCAGCATCCATGACGCGCCTGCCGGTGCTGGGCGTACCCGTGCAGTCGAAGGCGCTGGATGGCATGGATAGCCTTTTGTCCATCGTGCAAATGCCCGCTGGCATTCCGGTTGGCACATTGGCCATCGGCAAAGCGGGCGCAACAAACGCCGCGCTTTTGGCGGCGGCCATGTTGGCGAATGAAGATGCCGCACTGGCCGAGCGGTTGGACGCTTGGCGCGCGGCACAGACGGCTTCGGTCGCCGAAACGCCTGAATAAGGTTCATTTATGGCGGCGTTACCCCCGGGATCGACGATTGGCATATTGGGCGGTGGTCAGCTTGGCCGCATGCTGGCGACTGCGGCTGCGCAATTGGGCTATCGTTGCCATATTTACGCGCCGCCGGGGGACAATGTCGCCAGCGATGTCGCTGCCGCTTATACGGTCGCGGAATATGATGATCTGGCGGCGCTGAAGGCATTTGCAATGGCCTGTGACGTGGTGACTTTTGAATTTGAAAATGTGCCCGTGACGCCGCTGGAATCGATCACTGGGCTTGTTTCGGTATACCCGCCGCTTAAGGCGCTTGAAGTGGCGCAGGACCGCGCTGTCGAAAAGCAGTTTGTCCGCGCCCTTGGCGGAAAAACGGCGGAGTTTGCGGTTGCGCAGGACGAAAGCGGCCTGGCGGCTGCAATTGCGGCCGTTGGCATCCCTTGCGTCCTCAAAACAATCCGCATGGGCTATGACGGCAAAGGCCAGTCGCGGATCACCGACGATGGGGACGTAGCAGGTGCGTGGGAACGCACAGGCGAACAGCCGCTCATCGCCGAAGCCATGGTGTCGTTTGATGCAGAATTCTCGGTGATATTGGTCCGCGGTCAAGACGGTGAAATCCGTTTTTGGGACAGTTCGCAAAATTTGCATATCGGCGGTATCCTCGCAAAATCGACACTGCCGTCCGGACCATTGGTCGAAAGCCAACAACAAGCGGCGCGGGATATGGCCGCCGCGGTCGCATCGGCGCTGGATTATGTCGGCGTCTTTACCGCTGAATTCTTCGCCAGCGGACAAGGCCCGTTGTTCAACGAAATCGCGCCCCGCGTGCACAATAGCGGACATTGGACCATTGAGGGCGCAGTCACGAGCCAGTTTGAAAACCATATTCGCGCCATTTGCGGACTACCGCTTGGATCCACCGAAACAGTGGCGCAACGCGTGGAAATGGAAAATCTTATTGGCAGCGATGGCGATCGCTTTGAACAAATTTTGGCTGACCCTGCGGCGCATCTGCATCTATATGGCAAGGCCGAAGCGCGACCGGGCCGAAAAATAGGCCATGTCACCCGCTTGTATAGGTAAGAAAAAGTCGGCAAGACGGGCGCATGAATCATCCCGAAATCGTTCTTGTCCTCGCCCGCGCCTGTAATGGAACAATCGGGAAGGATGGCGGCATGCCATGGCATATCCCGGCCGACCTGCGGCATTTTAAGCAAGTGACCAAGGGGCGTCCCATGATTATGGGACGCAAGACCTTTGACAGCCTGCCGGGGCTGTTGGAGGGCCGCCGCCATATCGTGCTGACTCGCGACCAAGATTGGGAAGAAGAGGGCGCCGAAGTTGTGCACTCGGTCGAGGAGGCATTGAAGCGCGCCAATGGACCACATGTCTGCGTCATCGGTGGCGCCGAAATCTACAACCTGTTCCTGCCGCTGGCCGACCGCGTTGAGCTTACCGAAATCGCGGCCAGCCCCGATGGTGACGCGACCGTTGCGGCGTTTGACATGTCGGTCTGGCAAGAAATGGCGCGGGAGAGCCATGCCGCGCAAGGCGGCGCTCCTGCGTATGATTTTGTAACATTGTTGCGGCGGGCTGCAGTCTAAACGTCGGGGTGATAGGGGGCATTATGCGCAAGAAAATCTGGATACCGGCGACGTTGATTGCCGTGGCGGCTGTCGGCTTTTTCGGCTTTGCACCTGGCTATGTCGAAGGGTCAATGAACCAGATCGATGGCAAGCCACTGATCGCGGTCAGCGATGAGGCCAAGGCTTTGCACAATACGCTCAACATCGTTGACCTGCACAGCGACACATTGATGTGGAACCGCGACCTAAACGACAGTGCGTCGCGCGGCCATATGGATTTGCCGCGTTTGCAAGACGGCAATGTCGCACTGCAATTGTTCTCGTCCGTGACAAAGACACCAAAGAACCAGAATTATGATGGTAATGGTGCCGACAGCGACAACATCACCTTATTGACCATTGCGCAGTTGCAGCCAGTGAAGGCTTGGAGCTCTTTGGCCGAGCGTTCCTTATATCATGCCCAAAAGCGTGATGCTGCAGTTGATGCGTCCGATAATGCGATCAAGGCTGTTGATACCGCAGGCCAGTTGGATGCTTTGCTGGCCGCGCGGCAGAAAGAGAAGCGCCCCGTCGGCGCCATGCTGACTATTGAAGGTCTGCAAAATCTGGAAGGGAAGGCGAGCAATCTCGACCGTTTGTATGACGCTGGTTTTCGTATGGCTGGCCTGACCCATTTCTTTGACAATGAACTGGCGGGTTCGATGCATGGCTTGAAAAAAGGCGGCTTGACCCCCTTTGGCCGCGACATTGTCAAGCGGATGGAAGTCAAGGGCATGATCATCGACATCGCCCATTTGTCGCATAGCGGCGTTGCCGAAGTGTTGGCGATGGCCACACGTCCGGTCGTCTCCAGCCATGGCGGCGTGCAGGCGACCTGTAAGGTCAACCGCAACTTGACCGATGACGAAGTGCGCGGTGTGGCCAAAACCGGCGGCATCATTGGCATTGGGTATTGGGACGGCGCCTTGTGCGACACCAGCCCGCGCGCGGCAGCAAAAGCAATGAAGCATGTCCGCGATCTGGTGGGCATAGAGCATGTCGCCTTAGGTTCAGATTATGATGGAGCGACCACCGTGCGGTTCGACACATCGCAATTGGTTCAGGTGACGCAAGCGTTGCTGGACGAAGGGTTTACCGCAGCCGAAATTCGCGCCGCCATGGGCGAAAATGCGCTGCGCGTTATTCGCGCTGGCTTGGTGCCGAAGGTGAATGCGCAATGATGTTCCCCCTTAACCGCAGCCTTGAGCAGCAGTCGCGCAGCGGCTGCGTCCGTCGAAGGGCGGCCATTTGCGCAATACCGCCCTTCGACTTTCGCCAGTGCTATCGCACTGACGGCTCAGGGCTAGGGTAATATTGACATGATGATCCCCCGCCTTTCCGCCAAAGATCGCATGCCCGATGCCTTGCGCGGCGCTGTGGTCGCTTTGGGCAATTTCGACGGCTTTCATCTGGGGCATCAGGCTGTCGCGGGCGCGGCCATCGCGCAGGCGAAGGCAGCAGGCCGTCCCGCCATCATTGCCACATTTGATCCGCACCCCGTGCGCTTTTTCGCGCCGCAATCGCCTTGGTTCCGGTTGACGACATTGGACCAGCGGCAGCTTTTGTTCGAAAATGCGGGCGCGGACGCCATGTTGGTGTTTGATTTTGATGCTGAACTGGCGGCGACCAGCGCGGAAGATTTCATCGTTAAATTACTTGTCGAACGGCTTGGGTTTTCGGCTGTCGTTACCGGCGAAGACTTCACCTTTGGCAAAGCGCGCGGCGGCAATATCGATGTGCTGCGCGATATTGGTGGCGTGCACGGGCTTTCCGCGACGGCGATGGGCCCAGTGGTCGATGACGCGGGCATCATCTCGTCAAGCCGCGTCCGCACGGCATTGCAAGATGGCAACTGCGCAACCGCCACCGCCTTGTTGACGCGACCCTTTACTGTGCAAGGTATCGTCCAGCATGGCGACAAAAACGGTCGTCTTCTGGGCTTTCCAACCGCCAATATCGACATGGGCCATTATCTGCGCCCGCGTTACGGCATTTATGCGGTGAAGGGCCGTTTGCCCGATGGCCGCGTGCTAAACGGCGCGGCAAATCTGGGCATCCGCCCAACCTTTGACCCGCCCAAGGAATTGCTTGAGCCGCATTTCTTCGACTTTGCTGAAGATTTATATGACAAGAATATCGAAATCGAATTCCACGCCTTCATTCGCGGGGAGGCGAAGTTTGACAGTCTGGACGCACTGATAAAGCAAATGGCGAAGGATTGCGACGAAGCCCGCCGGATATTGAGCGCATAATATCGAAGAGCTTGGCCCGGCGTTGCGGCGGTAGTCCGATGCGGTGTATTTACTCTGCGTGCATGGCGATAATTGATAGTTATACCATTTGTCACCCCTGACTTGATCGGGGGTCCATGGTCTGTCTGCGCAGTTTTCGCTGACATGTCATGCCATGGATTCCCGCATTCGCGGGAATGACACACGCGTGGAGTGACAAGGAGGTTTCAATTCTCCTCATCTTTACGCTAAAGGCGCTTCTAACATGACTGATCCTATCGACTATCGCGACACCGTTTTCCTGCCGAAAACAGATTTCCCTATGAAGGCTGGCCTTCCGCAGAAGGAGCCGGGCATTCTCGCACGCTGGCAAGAGCA
This sequence comes from Sphingorhabdus sp. EL138, assembly GCF_945890115.1. Classification (GTDB taxonomy): domain Bacteria; phylum Pseudomonadota; class Alphaproteobacteria; order Sphingomonadales; family Sphingomonadaceae; genus Sphingorhabdus_B. The sequence goes on along the minus strand of NZ_CAMDCK010000001.1, from coordinate 82,242 downwards.
GGATTTCTACGCCGAGTTGCGCAATCGCCGCCGTGGGCGCGAAAAGTTCATCCTGCATGATGGCCCGCCTTACGCCAATGGCGACATGCATATTGGCCATGCGCTGAACCATATTCTGAAAGACATGGTTGTCCGCACGCAGACATTGTTGGGCAAAGACGCGCCTTATGTGCCCGGCTGGGATTGCCACGGCCTGCCCATCGAGTGGAAGGTTGAGGAGCAATATCGCAAGAAAAAGCTCAACAAGGATGAAGTGCCGCAGCAAGAGTTTCGTGCCGAATGCCGCGCTTATGCGCAAAATTGGGTCGATACGCAGCGCGAGCAATTAAAGCGGCTGGGCATCAATGCCGATTGGGACAATCCCTATCTGACGATGGATTTTCAGGCCGAGGCGACGATTGTTGCCGAGTTGTTGAAGTTCGCCGAAAGCGGTCAGCTCTATCGCGGCGCGAAGCCCGTGATGTGGTCGCCGGTTGAAAAGACCGCGTTGGCCGAGGCTGAGATTGAATATGAGAACATCACATCCACGCAGATCGATGTGGCGTTTGAGATTGTTGAGAGCCCGATTGCGGAGTTGGTTGACGCACATGCGGTGATCTGGACAACGACGCCGTGGACGATTCCGGTCAATCAGGCGATCGCTTATGGGCCGGATGTTGAATACATAGCCTTTAAATATGAGGGTCGTTCGATCCTAGTGGCATCCGCGTTGGCGGGCGAATTTAACAAGCGTATTCACCCGAAGACAGCGGAACCGACATCTACAGAAGCTGGTCAATTTTTGGTTACAGGCGAAGCGTTTGGTATAACAACACAATTCTGGTCCGGCAAAGGCTCCGAACTAGCCGGAACCATCGTCCGCCATCCAATGCACGAACTCGGCGGTTTCTTTGCTAAGCCCCGCCCAATGCTCGCGGGCGATTTCGTTACCACTGACAGCGGCACCGGGCTTGTCCATATGGCGCCTGACCATGGCGAGGATGATTTCGACCTGTGCAAGGCCAATGGCATTGAACCGGTCTTCGCGGTCGAAGGCGATGGCAAATATCGCGCCGATTGGCTCTGGCTGGGCGGTGAGGGCAGCGTCATCAACCCCAAGTTCAACGCGCCCGATGGCCCGATCTGCGCGGCTTTGCACGAAGCTGGTGGATTGCTCGCGGCGTCGGCGGATTACAAGCACAGCTATCCGCATAGCTGGCGGTCGAAGGCGAAGGTCATTTACCGTTGCACCCCGCAATGGTTTGTGCCGATGGACAAAGCCACCGTCGATGGCACGCTGCGTGAAAAAGCGATGACTGCGATTTCGGAAACCCGCTGGGTGCCCGAAAAGGGCCAGAACCGCATCACTGCGATGGTCGAAGGCCGTCCCGATTGGGTGCTGTCGCGCCAACGCGCATGGGGCGTGCCGATCACGCTTTTTGTGGATCGCAAGTCCGGCCAATATCTCTGCGACGCAGGCGTGAACGCACGCATCATCGCGGGTATTCGCGAAAACGGCGTCGATGGCTGGAGCGACGAACGCGCGCAAGAATATCTGGGCAGCGATTATGCCTTGGCGGATTATGAGCGCGTGACGGACATTTTGGATGTCTGGTTCGATTCGGGCTGCACGCATGCCTTTGTGCTCGAAAGCGGACGCTGGCCTGATTTGCAATGGCCTGCTGATCTTTATTTGGAAGGTAGCGACCAGCATCGCGGCTGGTTCCAATCAAGCCTGCTGCAAAGCTGCGGCACGCGGGGCCGTGCGCCCTATAACGCGGTGCTGACGCATGGTTTTACCATGGACCAAAAGGGCATGAAAATGTCCAAATCCTTGGGCAACACGATCAACCCGTTGGACCTGATGCGTGATAATGGCGCGGACATCTTGCGGCTGTGGGCGTTGACCGTGGACTTCACCGAGGATCACCGGATCGGCAAGGAAATCCTTGCTGGCGTGTCCGACCAATATCGCAAATTGCGCAACACCTTCCGCTATCTGCTGGGCGCGCTCGACGGGTTTTCGAATGCCGAAAAGGTAGCGGTGGCGGACATGCCGAAACTGGAGCGGTATATGCTCCATCTGCTCGCCGACATGGATGCGAAGTTGAAGGTCGCCGTCAATGACTTTGACTTCAATACTTATGTCCGTTTGCTGACCGAGTTTTGCAACGAAGACCTGTCGGCCTTCTTCTTCGATATCCGCAAAGATTGCCTCTATTGCGACGCGCCGACCAGTGACAAGCGGATGGCGTATCGCACCGTGCTCGACACCTTGTTCCACGCACTGGTGCGCTATGCCGCGCCGGTGTTGGTCTTCACCAGCGAAGAAGTGTGGCAAACGCGCTTCCCCGATGAACACAGCGTGCATTTTTCGGATTGGCCGGCGGTGCCGACCTTAGATTTCGGCGCTTTTGACAAACCTGATGCTGTTGGAGCTTCATTTGCGGGTGAATGGGAAGCCATTCGGCGAGTCCGCGAAGCGATTCTGAAGGAAATTGAAATTCTCCGGAGAGAGAAGATCATTGGCTCGAGTCTTGAAGCGGCTGTTGTGTACCCGTCTCCAATTGTCGCCGGTCGCGAGGCCCTTATGGCAGAACTGTTTATTGTTGCGTCAGTAGCTCAGGGCGAACGCGCCGTTGTCGCTCCCACCACCAACCACAAATGCGGTCGTTGCTGGCGGCATCTGCCTGAGGTTGTCGACGATGGTGCATTGTGCGGTCGGTGTGCGGATGTTGTTGGTGGGTAATGATCTTCTTCGTGCCTTTGTGCCTTTGTGCGAACCAAAAAGCATGAAGGGCTCGCACAAAGCCACGAAGGCACGAAGACCGACTAAAGCCCGTCATGCTGAACCTGTTTCAGCATCTTACTTTGGACGGTTTAATATTAAGACCCTGAAACAAGTTCAGGGTGACGATGCAGCTTTGGTGGGTTAGGACGCACGCATGAACCCCAATTCTAAATTCCGCCTTCAGGGCCTCATGGTCGCAAGCCTTGTGTTCATTCTCGACCAGATCGTGAAATATGCAATGCTTGGGCCGCTGCAGTTGAAAGAGCGTGGCGTCATTCACATCATATCGTTTTTCGACCTGCGCTATGCCGAAAATCGCGGTGTATCGATGAGTTTCCTAACTGCGGACAGTGATGGCGAACGCTGGGCTCTGGTTGCACTCACATCGGTGATTGCGGCTGGCGTAGGGGTATGGATGTGGCGTGAGAAGCTGCGCGGCGATATACTGGCTTTGTCATTGGTCTTGGGCGGTGCGCTTGGGAACATCGTTGATCGGACGCGTTATGGCTATGTCGTGGATTATGCCGATTTGCATTTTGGCGCTTTCCGACCTTTTTATATTTTCAATCTGGCCGATGCCTGCATTAGCATCGGCGTATTGATATTGCTTGCCCGCGCGTTCCTGATAGGTGACAAGGAAAGCGGTCGCGGTCCAGATGTTCAGGAAACTGCAAGCAATGCCGATATAGTGGAGAAGTCATGAAGCGGATATCTATCTTAGCGGCGGCGTCAGTTGCTATTCTTGCGCTGTCGGGCTGCGGCACGACCAGCATCTATGACCGTGAACGTCCCGATGAATTTGCCGTTAGCCGGTCAAAGCCGATCGAGGTCCCTAAGACCTTCACCCTGCCAACGCCGACCCCTAACGCCCCGCGTCCGCAGGATGGCGACACGAAGGAGCAGGTTTTGGACGCCATGTTTGGCGGCGCTGCGCCTGCAACTGCGCCCCGCCCGTAACCCGGCCTGAAAGTGGATAAATATATGAACACAAAACCTGTCCTTTTCGCCGTTGCCCTAATGACGCTTCCTTTGCTGTCGGGATGTGGGTCGATGGGTAACATATTAGGCGGCAATAAAGCCGCTGCGCCGTCGGTTGGCCGCGCTGCGCCCTTGGTGGTTCCGCCTGATTTTGCGCTTGAACCAACGGTAGCCTCGGCCATTCGCCCTGCTCAGGCTGGGCAAGAGCAGATGCTGGAGACTTTGTTTGGCGGCACCGCGACGCGCTCTGCTGCTGAACGTGCGATTTCGACGACGTCGGGTACTGCCGAATTGGGCATCCGTTCATCGGTCGGTGATCCGCAGACCACGACGGTAAACAAAGGCAGCATCACACGCGACATCATCGCCGCACCCGAAGGCGATGGCCAAACCGCGCAGGCGGTTATTCCGGGTTAATGGGGTGACAGCAGCGCGCCCTTAAGCGCGCACGCTCGCTTCCTCAACGCCTGTGCTATTGTGGCGCAGCGCCTTCAGCACAGTGTCGACGATCTGTGGCGCATTGAGGCCCGCTTCGTCATATTGCTTCTGTGGGCTGTCATGCTCTTGGAAAATATCTGGCAGACGCATAGTGCGGATTTTTAGGCCTGCGTCCATCAGGCCAGCGTCGCTGGCCAAGGTGAGCACATGCGCTCCAAGCCCGCCAACTGACGCTTCTTCGACTGTCACCACAACTTCATGCGTGGCGATAAGGTGGCGGATCAATTTTTCGTCAAGCGGCTTGGCAAAGCGCAAATCTGCAACAGTGGTGCTCAGACCCTTAGCGTCCAGCGTGTCCGCCGCCTTGATAGCTTCGGCCAGACGGGTACCGAGCGACAGGATCGCGACCTTTTTGCCTTCACGGACAATGCGGCCCTTACCGATTTCGAGCTGCTGAGGCACTTCGGGCAAGGCAATGCCCGTGCCATTTCCGCGCGGGTAACGGAACGCGATTGGGCCGCTGTCGTGCAAGACGGCGGTATAGGTCATGTGGACCAACTCCGCCTCATCGGCTGGTGACATGACGACCATATTTGGCAGGGTCGCCAAATAGGTAATGTCGAACGATCCGGCGTGCGTGCTGCCGTCGGCACCGACCAAACCGGCGCGGTCGATAGCAAAACGTACGGGCAGATTCTGGATCGCGACGTCATGGACGACTTGATCATACGCGCGTTGCAGGAAGGTCGAGTAAATCGCACAGAATGGGCGCATCCCCTGCGCCGCGAGACCAGCGGCAAAGGTCACGGCATGCTGTTCTGCGATGCCTACATCAAAGGAGCGTTCGGGGTGCGCGGCAGAGAATTTGTCAACGCCCGTCCCGCCAGGCATGGCGGCGGTGATCGCAAAGATTTTGGGGTCGGTTTCCGCAAGCTTGGCAAGCGTTTCACCAAACACATTTTGATAAGAAGGTGGCCCGCCACCGGGGCCTTTCTCCTGCTTGCCGGTGATGACGTCGAATTTCACAACGCCATGATATTTGTCGGCGGCTGCTTCGGCAGGGGCATAGCCCTTACCCTTTTGCGTGACGACATGGATCAGGACCGGACCGTCGGCATTGTCGCGGACATTTTCGAGGACGGGAATCAGTTGGTCCAAATTATGGCCGTCAATGGGGCCGACATAATAAAAGCCAAGCTCTTCAAACAAGGTGCCGCCCATCGCCATTCCACGGGCGAATTCTTCGGCCTTTGACGCCGCAGTGTAGATACGGCGCGACAGGCGCTTGGCGACCTTACTTGCAAGGCTGCGCAGGCCCAGATACTCGCTTGACGATACCAAACGCGACAAATAGGCCGACAGTCCGCCGACGGGCGGCGCGATCGACATGTCATTGTCATTCAGGATCACGATCAAGCGGTTGCCCGCGGCTTGCGCGTTGTTCATCGCCTCATACGCCATGCCAGCGGACATGGACCCATCGCCAATGACGGCAATCGCCTTGCCGGGCGTGCCAGCGATCTTGTTGGCGACGGCAAAGCCCAAGGCTGCGGAAATGGACGTTGAGCTATGTGCCGCACCGAACGGATCATATTCGCTCTCGCTGCGTTTGGTGAAGCCCGAGAGCCCCCCGCCAGTGCGCAAGGTGCGGATGCGGTCGCGGCGTCCAGTGAGAATTTTGTGCGGATAGCATTGATGGCCCACATCCCAGACCAACCGGTCATCGGGTGTGTTGAAGACATAATGGATGGCCGTAGTCAGTTCAACAACGCCCAGCCCAGCGCCCAAATGGCCGCCCGTGACAGATACGGCGGAAATAGTTTCGGCGCGCAATTCGTCGGCAAGCTGACGAAGCTGCGATGCGGCAAGATTACGAAGGTCCGAGGGCACTTTAACCGTATCAAGTAACGGCGTGTCAGGCGAATGAGTCATACTTTAAGCTTAGCGGCGTTTTATCTGGCTGTCGAACGGGTAATTGCAGATTTTTCAATCACAATCGGCGCATTTGCCGCGGACTTCGATGACGGGGCGAACTTGCGCAAAGCCAGCATGTTCCGCCGCTGCACGCACGCTCATGGTCAGTGCATCATCGTCAATATGCGTTGCGGTGCCGCAGCTATCGCAAATCAGGAAAATGCAATCATGCAAGCATCCCGGGTGCGAGTTGGCGATATATGCGTTTGCGCTTTCCACGCGGCGCGCGAGGTTCGTTGTCACAAATAGGTCCAAGATGCGATAGACGCTGTTGGGAGCAACGCGTTTGCCGCGTCTTTGTGACACAAGGTCCGCTATATCATAAGCCGACGCCGGCTTTTCAAAGGTTGCGAGTACCGCGAAAATATCTGACCGCATATCGGTCCATTGTTCGCCAGCCTCGACAAGCGTGGCTTCTGCGGCTTGCGCAAGCGATGCGCCTGCATGCTCATGATGGTGATGTGCTGCCATGATGGCGATGTAGGCGCTGGCATGCGGCGGGTCAATCACCGCGCGATTGGGGTTCAGCCTTTGGCCCGATGATTAAGCAAATGGCCAAGTCCAAGAAAGACAACGCCAATTACCGTCCAAGCGATTTCCATAGTGCCATGTGGCAGCGTCAGTGCGCCGCCCATCATGCCGATACCAAGTGCGCCGACAAAGGCGGGCAGGAACAAGCCATGCATGCGGAAGCCTTGGCCCAATGCCAAAACACCCAGAAGGATGGCGAGGACCAGCCCGACCTCATGGATCATAGGGTTCAATAAAGCGCCACCCGCAGACGCAAGAATGGCCAGCAAAACCGTGGTTATCAGGCAATGCAACAGGCACAATCCGGCAATGCTCAGGCCAAGCCCGTCCCACCGCCATTTTTGCCATACCTGTGCCATATCATGGTCATTACACGGATCTGATGCACGTTACAACATTACATCGCTAAATTGCAGCTTGATTAGCAAATTTTGCAACCTCCTTTGCTTGCGGCAATCCGCATTAAGCGGCATATCGGCGCGCATGGATACTGCGCTCACCTCACACCCCGCGTCCGAAACCGCATCAGCTCGACCTGCTGCTTTGATCAACTGGCTGATGGGCGTTGCTGCCTTGGTCTTTGCAATGGTCGTCGTCGGCGGGATCACGCGTCTGACCGAATCGGGATTATCAATCACCGAATGGAAACCCATAACCGGCACGCTTCCTCCGCTCAGCGAGGCCGCTTGGATGTCAGAATTTGAGAAATATAAGCAGATTCCGGAATATACCCAGATCAACGGTCCGGCCGGCATGACGATAGCCGAATTCAAATTTATCTATTTCTGGGAATGGGTGCACCGCTTGCTTGGACGCGTCATAGGCTTGGCCTTTGCACTTCCGCTGGCGTGGTTCTGGGTGAAGCAAGCCATTCCCGCAGGGTATAAGCCACGCTTGCTTGCGTTGCTGGCCTTGGGCGGGCTTCAGGGTACCATTGGCTGGTGGATGGTGTCTTCGGGCCTTTCGGCGCGTACCGATGTGAGCCATTACCGCCTTGCGGTCCATTTGCTCACGGCTTTCATCATTCTTGGCGGGCTGGTTTGGACGGCGCTTGACCTCAAGGCGCTGGTCAAAAACCCAGCGGCGAAGCCAGCGAGAATATCCCCCTTGACGGCTTCGGTTTTTGCAATCCTGTTTATCCAGATGTTGTTTGGCGCATGGGTCGCAGGATTGAACGCGGGCTATGTGTCCAACAGTTGGCCTTTAATGAATGACCGGCTGTACCCTGACGGAGTAGATACCACCAAAGGCGTTTTCTACGCGTTGGTGAACGACCCCTATCTCACGCATTTTGTTCATCGCTGGTGGGCGTGGGTCGCGGTGTTTGCCCTGATCCTGCTGGCGCGCCGTGTCAAAAAAGCAGGCGGCCGTAGCGCCTCTATTGCCATCCACAGCAGCTTTGGCGTTCAGATTATCTTAGGCATTGCTACCGTCATGACCGGCGTGAACATTGTGTTGGCGGTATCGCATCAGGCGGTCGGCGCTTTGCTGGTCGCGTCCACCGTTTGGGGTGCGCATATATTGGGACGTGAAACCGTGTAATTCAACCAACGGTATTATTTTACCCGTCGTGAGACCCTTGCTTTTGCTTGACTAATCGGGCGTTTGTCGCCATTGGCTCCGCTTCGCATGTGGGTCAGTGATGATTCTACATATCTACAAAATTTCGAAAGGTGCGATTAGCGATGAAAACGCTATCCAGAGTTACGAAATCGATCCGTCCACAGGACGTCGAGAAATCGTGGATCCTCATTGACGCAGAAGGTTTGGTTGTTGGCCGCGTGGCTAGCCTCATCGCCAACATCCTGCGTGGTAAGACCAAGCCAAGCTACACCCCGCATGTGGATTGCGGCGACCATGTGGTTGTCATCAATGCGGACAAGGTGAAGTTCACAGGCAAGAAATTGACCGACAAGGTTTATTATCGCCACACGGGTTACATCGGCGGTATCAAGGGTATCACTGCTGGCAAGGTGCTGGACAGCAAATTCCCTGAGCGCGTCCTTGAAAAGGCCGTTGAGCGCATGGTTCCACGCGGTCCTTTGGGTCGTGCGCAAATGCGCGCGCTGCATTTGTACAATGGCTCCGAGCATCCCCATGCCGGTCAACAGCCAACGACGCTCGACGTCGCTTCCATGAACCGCAAGAATAAGGTGGGTGCATAATGTCTGATACTGCAACTTCGCTCGCTGATCTCGAAACCTTGGGCGCCGACGTTCAAGCACCTGCACAGATCGCTGCTGTCATTCGTGAACAGGAAATCGACGCGCAAGGCCGCGCTTATGCAACTGGCCGCCGCAAGGACGCGGTTGCCCGCGTATGGTTGAAGCCTGGCACTGGCAAGATTGTCGTCAATGGCCGCGACCAGGAAATCTATTTCGCACGCCCTTCGCTGCGTCTTGTGATCAATCAACCGTTCGGTGTTACCGAGCGGATCGGTCAATATGACGTCATCGCAACCGTCAAGGGCGGTGGTCTTTCGGGCCAGGCCGGCGCCGTAAAGCATGGCATCGCGCAAGCACTGTCGAAATATGAGCCACTGCTGCGTAGCGCCGTGAAGTCGGAAGGCTTCCTGACCCGCGACAGCCGCGTGGTCGAGCGTAAGAAATACGGCAAGGCCAAGGCGCGTAAGAGCTTCCAGTTTTCGAAGCGCTGATACGAAAAGTCTCTTTTTCGTATGGAGTTCAAGGGGTTGCGAGAAATCGCAGCCCCTTTTTGTTGTGTTGCCAGCACACCATCAAAGGTCCAGCACCCTATAAAAAGCGCAGCATTATGCGCGCGAAAATTAAGGAATGGGTTCTTTAAAAATTGCAATACGGCCCAGAACAGATTTTAACCCATTGACGATCTTCGCTACCAGCGGACGTTTCATCTGCTGGGCAATGGTTATTTCGAATTCCGTCATTGGGGCAGGGTACATCGCTGATTTGATCGCCTGAACAATCTCTTCTGCGTCTAATGCTAGTTCACGGCAGATTGATCGGGTGAAACCCAGCACATGCGATCGCCCAGGGAGTTTGCTGAACTCGCCTGCCTCGATATTTTCAATAAATCGGCTCGAAATTGCAGTCTTAGCCGACAATTTAGCCACCGACATTCTGCATTTTTTTCGGGCAGCCTGTATGCGCTGCCCAATTGCAGACAAGACTAGGCTTGCTTCTTTTAGTTCCGTATCTGCCACTAGGTATGTCCCCACATCACCGAGTCGTGGTGGGTAAATAATAAGCAGCAAAGTTTACAACAACACAGTTTGCCCAATTTGGGCATCGACATGCAGTTGCTCCCGAATCACCGATAGCGTTTTTACCCTGGAATTTTTTCTATATACGTCCTGAGATTGCAGATTTTTGACACCAAAAAATCCCTCAACTCTTGGGTATAATCAGCAGCGTTTGTTTGAGCTGGTAGCGTGTATCCGCCCTTAATTTTATTTAGAAAACCTCTATTTGCGAGATCTTCAAGTTTTCGTCGCGTCGTTTCTCGCCGCATGCCCAACCGACGACAGACGAATTGAACGCTGACCGGAAATCGGAACTCATCTGGGATTGCCTGAACCTCTGTTCCATAGGTTGTGAGCAAATAACCATCATGACGGATTTCCCGCGTGCTTTCCGTTGTAACCACGCAAATAATGCTAATTTCCTCAGTTGAAAATCCATATTTTTCAACGCAGAAGTGCATGAAGTCACTTATGAACTCCACGACAAATGACGATATATATCTGGTTGGCAATTCGTTCACAAAACCTCCACCCCCCCCTCGGGATTTCGTAAAATCTGAATTTAACTTCCGGCAAATACGCTGGAAATCTGGCGACCTTTATGATCGTAAACGTAAATTTGACTGCCCCTCTGGACTGCCGTGACGATCTCGGACACATTCTACCCCCATTAATCTCTTCTTGAATGAGATGCTCTTAAATCCACTTCGGGGCAAGCTAGCTTGTCGATCTAAGACCTCTTTTGTTCCGTCCTCTGGGGCCACCTTTTTACGTTGTGGACTGGCGTTTTGATAGGCACATATATCGTATGATCAAATATATCCTTATCGCGCTCACGCTGGCCTTGATTGGTTGCGGTTTATGGTTCTGGGCCAAGACAGATCCGCAAAAGCTCGATTTTGCAGACCGGATGGCACCTGGTCCTGCCGAGTATAGCCAAGCCCCGCTGACGGGCATCGCATATGGCGATGACGCGCGGCAGATGCTTGATATTTACCTGCCCAAGCAAAACGCCGCTGGCACATCTGCGGTACTTATCTTCTTTCATGGCGGCGCGTGGCGTGATGGCGAGCGGGAGGGCTATGGCTTTTTGGGCCGCGCTTTTGCATCGCGCGGCTTTGTCACGATCATTGCCGATTATCGCAAATCGCCGAAGGTGCGCTTTCCTGCATTTGTCGAGGATACGGCAGCGGCTATTGCTTGGGTCAATGCCAACATCGCCACGCATGATGGCGACCCCAAACGCATTTTTCTTATGGGGCATAGTGCTGGTGCCCATATCGCCATGATGACGGCGCTTGACCCGCAATGGCTTGCTGCGAAAAATCTCAAGCCGGATGTGATCAAAGGGGTCATTGGCCTTGCCGGGCCTTATGATTTCCTACCGCTGACGACCGAATCGTCACAAATTGCCTTGGGGCAATGGCCGGACCTGACGGAAACGCAACCGATCACTTTTGCGCGCGCGGATGCGCCGCCTTTGTTATTGCTTACCGGCGAAAAGGATACCGTCGTGAAGCCCCGCAACAGCAAAATCCTATCCGAGAAGATACAAGCACTCGGTGGGCAGCAGCAGTTGCAGATATACCCCGATGTCGACCACGCCGATATCATCATGGCCGTCGCGCGTCCGTTCCGCCAAAAGGCACCCGTCGTCGCCGATGTCGTGAACTTCATAAATGCGCACTAACCGATAAAGGCAGTGACTTATGGTTGGCGCGTAGCCAACACGTCATAATGCTTCCCGCGACCCACGGTCACGAAATGGGTAAAGCCGCCGCTTTCCAAAATCGCCCGCAAGCCGTCGGCATCGCTCCATTTGGCATCGACTTCGTAAAACACTGACTGGATGCGCGATAGAAAGCGCGACTTGACCAACTCTGCCATGACCGCGGCTTCATGCCCCTCGACATCAACCTTGATGACTAACATTTCGGGCGCGCCAAGCAGCACATCAAAAGCTTCCATGTTGATGGTACTGATGTCCAAACCGTCGGCGCCATCATTGCGTAGCGACGCAAGCCCGCTATGTGCGGCATCAAAGACGATTTTCGCGGTGCCCGCTTGGTTTGACAGGGCGGCTTGCACCGCTTGGACTTTATCTTGAAGGTTGTTGGCCTCGATATTCTGGCGCAGCCGCTCAAACGTGTCCGGCACTGGCTCAAGCGCAATCGCGCGGGTGCAATGGGGGTTCTGGCCGGCAATCAGGCTGTAGAGACCTTGGTTTGCACCAATATCTAAAAAGACGAACGGCTGTGTGAGGCCTTTCAGATAATCGGACAGGCCGTGCCCATAGACAGCAAAACGGCAATAAATGAAGGTGCGGTCGCGCCAGTTTGTTTTCATCAGCACGCCATAGCTGGAGCGGCTAAAACCAGTGCCTTCGCCGCCAAGCGTTGCCCGCAATTTGGCATATGGCACAAAAACAGCCTTTTTCAGTTGCTTGATCAAAAAATCGCCGCTCGTCATTTTAGTTCCCCTGCCGCGTAGGTGGCCGCGTAATCACATCCCGACGCGCGGTGCAAGGCGCGATCCATTATAGCTCCATATCAACAAGCTAAGGAGGACAAGGCTTTGCAATATTCCGTGCACCCCCGCACCATTCAGGCCAAACCACCAAATCAACAGCGGTAGCAAAGGTAACATGCCCACATTGCTGGCCAAATTGGCGCGAGCACTGACCCAGGGTCGTCCTTGCGCGGTGAGCGCCGCCGATAAAGTCGGCATGCCTGCAATCATCGCCCGACCAAGCAGGACTAAGATAAGCAACGACGCGCCGCCTGCAAAGCTTGCGCCGCCAAGCAGCTCCAGAACTTTTCCGGCGAACAGGCACATAATGGCTGCGGCCAGCAATGCCATGCCTGTTGCAAAGATGGCCGAACGCCGGACCGCTTTGCCTGCGGCCTGATCATTGCCACTAATCAACAGGCGGGTTACGACCGGATAGGCGGCCTCCCCAAGCATTTGTGCGGGTTGAATCAGAATGGCACTTGCCCTTTGCACAAGGGCATACAGGCCCGCAGCGGCTGGCCCTAGCATCCAGCCAATGATTAAGGGCGTCGCCTTAGGCGCAATATCGCGTAAGGTAAGGTCGAGATTGGTTGTCGCAATGAAGCGCACGATACCCGGATTGTCGCGCCGCGTGCCCTTTAACGTCAGCCGCCCATCTGCGCCGATTGCCAGATGACGCGTACCCATCCAGCACAAGAGCCACATGGAAAGGCCCTCGGCAATCGCTGCGGCTAGCCACACCCACAAAAATGCAGCCAGTCCCCCGCCATTAAACAAAATGAAAAGCGCCCCTATTAAGCGGATCAGTGGCATGATGACGGGGTGCAGACCGATCAGGTCAAAGCGTTCGGCCAACTGAAGCAAGCCTTGTGGCGTGGCCCGAACCGTGGCGAGAATGGCCAAGCAATACAGCCCGCCAAATTGAATCGCTTCTGGGCTCCACCCCAAGGATACACCGACCCATGGAACCAGCAGCATCGCCACGCCGATGGCCACAGCGGCCATGCCGAGTTCAATAAGTGCAAGTAACAATATGAGGTTGCGGAACTGTGTAGCTGCGCCACGGTTGAGTGCCTCTGCACCATAGCGTACCATGCCGTGAAAGCCGGAAAAGGCGATGGTCCCACCCATCAGCGTCGCAAAGCCGTGCACCAGATTGAGCACACCATATTGTTCGACCCCAAGGATTCGGGCCGCAATGGCAATCGAGCCAAGGCTGATGATGCCTGCCGCCGCCTTACCCGAGAGCAATCGGCCCATATTCCCGGCAATCCGGTGCAGTGGTGATTGCGCCGATAGGGGCAATTGGCGTGCCTCTTCACCCAATGGCTTGATCCAGATAATCGATAATAGCTGCCGTCGCCCGCACAGATGCAGGTATGGCGGTGACTGAAAAGCTGTCCTCCAACAGGGCACGTTGCGCATCGCTATAGGAAGCCTGCGATGCAAACGCTGCATCGACAGCGCCGATAATGTCGCTTGCGTCTGTCTTCACAGGTCCAGTTGCCCAGTGGCGGTAGTTAGGGTTCCCTTGCCATGGCGTATCATGGGCATCCAAAAACAGGCACGGGCGCGGGCGGTTGAGAAATTCATAGACCTGACTGCTCACATCGCCCAGATACAGGTCCGCTGCGTTGGTATAGGTCATGTCTGTGCAGGCCGGGCTACCCAAATCCATCAACATATGCGGTGCATCATTATATCGGGCAGCGGGCTTTTTGGCGGACGCGATCGACAGCCTATCGATTGTGATCGTCCATGGCCGCGCAAACAGCATCACATGCGGCGCAAATATAAGATTATAGCGATCACTCTGGTAGAACTGCTCCAACAGCTCTGCACCGAATTTGAACCAGCTAGAAAGATGCGGCGAAGGGTGGGGGTTGTATAGAATGGTCCGGCGATGAGATTGCGGAAACAGCGGCGCTGACGCTGGGACGGCAATATCGAACTTCGCATATCCGGTGATACGGATTTTTTCCGGCGGCACCCCCGCGTCGCGGACAAGGCGATCGCGGATCTTTTCGCCCGATACTAAAATGAGATCGAATTGCGCACTTTCCGCATTGAACCCGATCGCCCGGTCGCCAGCTCCATGGCGGGTATGGATGAACTTTATGTTGTCCAATCCATATCGGGTTTTCAGGATCAGGCTTGATTTTTCCGATACGACCAACGCGTCGAATTGTCGGAAGAATTCAAGATTATCGCGGTAGACGAGCAGCTTGCGCGCTGGGACCAAACGGTCAAATGCACGGACGAGTAATTGCGACACAGCAGATTTGGTGTGTAATGGGACGATTTTTACGCCCTGAAGCGCCGCGCCGCTTAATCTGCGGATTTCGGCCTCAACCAAAATGCTGGTAACAGCCAGCGTTACATCGGCAACGCCGCTTTTGGCCATCTGCAACGCAATTGGCAAACTATGCGCAATCTGGTGCGTTTGGTCATGGTTGAAAAGGAAACAGATTTTTTGCACGCGCTTTAATGCCCTTTATCGGTCGAAAAGTCGCGTATTTGCCAATTTTTTTGCGCCGCCAGCCGGCGTAGCTTTTTAGTTGGGTTGACCAGATATGCCGTATCTGCCCAATCCATTAACGGTGCATCGCTGGCGTGGTCGGAATATACCGAAATATGGCAGTCTTCGCGCTTTAATCCCTGCACGTCGAACCATGTTCTGACCATTTTCAACTTTTCCGGGCCATAGCAATTTTCGCCATCGATGCAGTGGCAGATTCTGCCGTCTGGTCGCGTTACATGCTGTGTCGCAACAACCGCGTCAAAGCTGAGGCGCGAAGCAATTTGATGGGCGTAAAACGCCGGTGCAGCCGTAGCGACCACCAGTTTTTGGTTTTGGCTTCGGTCATTTTCAATAGATTTGGCGGCGCCGGGTTGGATATCGGTTAAAACGGCCTTGGACACAAAATCGGCCACCACTTTAGCCAGGATTGCCGCATCTAAATTAAGTCCCATGAACATACTTATACCAAATTGTTTCAATGGCTTGCGGCCATATAATCCAATGCGGTACCCGATCAAGGCGATAATCCATAAGGGTAGCCCAGCGAGCCGAAAGGGCGCTGTCTGCTGTGCGTAATAGAGCAGAAAACGGGTAAAGGTCGGACGGCGCGTTATGGTCTTGTCGAGATCATATATTGCAATATTCATATTTGATGGCCAAGCCTCGCCTCAAGGTGCCGTCAGACAAATCGACGAACCCTTCTGATTTTTTCGCGTTTAGGAGAAGCGACTTGCAAGCGCAATGGACCTGCATCGTCCTTGCCGGACAGCGGCCCGGCCCCGATATGCTTGCACAGCATTTCGGCCTTGAACGCAAGGCCTTAGTCCCGGTTCGCGGCGAACCGATGATTTGTCATGTTGTCCGCACGCTGCATATGTCACCCCACATCGGTAAGATCGTCATATTATCGCAAGACGTAGAATATCTGCGCTCTGCCGTTGACGCAGCCGGGGGCGCCATTTTGGTGGAAAGCCAGAAAAGCATTTCCTTGAGCATTCAAGCGCAGGCTGAGATCTTGGGGTTTTCATCGCCCTTATTGGTGACCACGGCGGACCATCCCTTGTTGACCGTGAAGATGATCGACGAATTTGTGCGCTATGCGGATGGCGACGTCGCGGTTGCGATGGTGGAACGCCAAACCATGCTTAGGCAATTTCCGGATGCGCAGCGCACCTGGCTTCGCTTTTCCGACGGCGCTTGGTCCGGCGCCAATCTGTTTGCGCTGATGACCCAGAAGTCATCGTTCGCGCTTAAATTATGGGCCAATGCCGAGCAGGACCGCAAAAAGGCGTGGCGGCTGTTCCTGCATTTTGGTCTACTTTTGGCGATACGTGCGCTTACCCGCACCATTGGCTTGCACCAAGCGATGGAGAATGCTGGGAAGCGGCTTGGCCTAGACGCACAGTTGGTTCCCATGTCCGATCCCGTTGCCGCCATAGATGTCGACAAGTTGAGCGATCATGCGCTGGCAGAAAAAATACTGACTGAACGCGCGGCGCGGAGCGGCAATATTGATGTGGCTTGATTAACGGCCCATTTTCTTTTGCCGACGACGCTGCACCGACGAACCAATACCCATCGCCTCACGATATTTGGCGACCGTCCGGCGGGCAATGTCAAAGCCCTTTGCCGTTAGCAGTTCGACCAACATATCGTCGGACAGGATTTTATCGCCCTCGGCCTCAATCAGCGATTTGATATGGCTTTTGATCGCTTCGGCAGATGCGCCTTCGCCATCGGCGGACTGAACACCGGATGAAAAGAAATATTTGAGGTCAAACAGCCCGCGTCCGCAATGCAGATATTTGTTGCTCGTTACCCGGCTGACGGTAGATTCATGCATTTCAATGGCGTCTGCGACCTGGCGCAGCGTCAAGGGCCGCAAATGGGCAACGCCGCGCCGGAAAAACCCTTCTTGCTGCTTCACGATTTCGGTCGCGACCTTGACGATCGTGCGCTGCCGTTGGTCCATGGCCTTGATCAGCCAATTGGCATCGGCCATGCAATCGCTGAGCCAAGCCTTAGTGGCCTTATCCTGTCCAAGTTCAGCCACATAGCTTCGGTTGATAAGCAACCGCGGTAGGTTAGCGCTGTTCAATTCAATCGACCAACCATCGCCGCGAGGTGTCACATAGATGTCCGGTGTGACCGCCATGCTGTCTTCGCTTTCAAAACGGCACCCTGGCTTTGGATCATAGCCGCGCAGTTCTATCAACATATCGCGCAGATCTTCATCATCGACGCGGCACATGCGTTTCAATTGGTCAAACGCGCCCTTGGCGACCAAATCGAGATTGCCGATCAGCCTTGCCATGCATGGGTCATAGCGGTCCGCATCCTTGGCCTGCAGCGCAAGGCACTCGGCAAGATTGCGTGCACCAACCCCCGTGGGGTCAAAGCGCTGAAGCTCGGTCAGCGCAGCTTCTGCTTCGGCCAAGGGCACATTAAGCCTTTGCGCCATGGCCAGCAAATCTTCACCCACATAACCAGTGGGTTCAATATGTTCGATAATCTGTTGCACCAGAAAAAGCTGGCGACCCGAAAGGCCCGCACCCGCCTGCGCCATTAAATGTTCGCGTAAATTACCGTCGCGAGCTGCAAAGCTGTCAAAATCTGGGCCGTCGCCGTCAAAGCTACCGCTGGACAGCGCGCTGCCCGACAGGCCCAGCATCCCGTCTGTGCCGCCCACGCTGTCGGATGGCGCATCATGATAGAAGGTTTCCGCCCCGAAATCGACGTCCAGCGCGTCGGAGGCAGCGTGGCTGTCATTGCCTAATATCTCGTCACTGCCGCGTTCGTTGCTCTCGGCAATTGTGGCTTGCGGGAATGTATCAACTGGCGTGTCGGAAAAGGAATCGCCGCCGCCCGCGTCAAGCACCGGGTTGCGTTCAATCTCTTCGGCGATGAAGGCTTCGATTTCGAGCGACGAAAGCGCCAACAGCTTAATCGCTTGCTGCAGCTGCGGCGTCATGACCAGCGACTGGCTTTGGCGGAGGTCGAGGCGCGGAGCTAATGCCATGACGTTAATTTTCCGTCATTTCCTCCACATCACATTGCAAAGCTCTCGCCCAGATAGAGGCGGCGGACATTGGGATCGGCGACCAGCGCCTCTGGTGATCCGGCAAACAGGACCTGCCCGCCATAGATGATGCAGGCACGGTCCACGATATCCAATGTTTCACGGACATTATGATCCGTGATGAGCACGCCAATTCCGCGTGTCTTGAGTTCCTTCACAAGATCGCGAATGTCAGAGATCGAAATCGGGTCAATGCCGGCAAAAGGTTCGTCAAGCAGCATGATCGAGGGGTTCGCGGCCAGTGCACGGGCGATCTCGCACCGCCGACGCTCTCCGCCGGACAAGGCCATCGCAGGCGCGCTACGCAAACGGGTCAGGCCAAATTCGTCCAGCAGTTTTTCCAGCCGCTCGCCGCGCGATTCTGGGTCGGGTTCCGACATTTCGAGAACCGCGCTGATATTCTGTTCAACCGTCATCCCCCGAAAAATCGAGGTTTCCTGGGGCAGATAGCCAAGCCCCAAAATGGCGCGGCGATACATTGGCAGCTTGGTTATATCCGCGCCATCAAGCGTGATGCGGCCGCTATCGGGTTTGACCAGCCCCATGATCGAGTAAAAACAGGTCGTCTTGCCCGCGCCATTGGGTCCAAGCAGGCCAACCACTTCGCCCTTTGCCACGGACAGCGAAACATCCGTCAAAACGGCGCGCTTGTCGTAGCTTTTGGCAATTGAAACAACACCCAGCCCCAATTGCATAGCCGCATCGGTAGTCGCATCAGCAGCAGGTGGGGTGGCCTTCATGCTTTCCATATTCAATATTCATCCGCAATGATGCTTTTGTTTTCGCGACAATAGCTAGTGAATAGCAAAGCATTTGGCAATTGGCATGGTTCATGCTGCGCCGAATTTACAGCTTTAGCTTAGCTCAATTCTTACGCTGAGATACGCTAAAGGAGCCAGTGACTCGGCCTCCGCCATTTGTCGTGCCTGGTGCACCGCCGCCGTTGATGGTTGAACGGCCTGAGTTTAGGTCAATGACCAATCGGCCGCCGGTGAGGCGATTACTGCCTTGCACGAGGTTCACATTGCCGATCAGCGTGATCAGGCTGGAGTCGAGATCATAAATGGCGGAATTGCTGGTTGCGCGCAGATCATCCTTGGTTACCATCACGCCGCCGGTGGCGTCCAGGCGGTTCACATCAACGCCTCCATTGCTCGAATATGCGGCGGTCACGCGATTCGCCTTCAGCGTAAGCCCGGCTTGTATTGCCGTTACCCCGCCAGACAATACCACTCGGTCGGCGCGGTCTTGCAACTCCATAGAAGCAGCCGAAAAATCGACAGGGGCGTTGCTATCATGATTACGAATGCTTTGCGCCGTCGAGGCCGTGGACAGCATGCTCATGCCAGCAATCGCTGCACACAGACCAAAGGAGAGAGAACGAATAGTCATTGCGCGCTTACTTAATCGCATTCTGGTCGATACGCAAACGAACGCCGCCATCCAGACGCACAATACGCGTGTCGAGGTCCGCGCGCAGGCGCCCTGCATGGAAGGTGCCAACTTTCGTCCGACCGCTAACAGGACCAAAGCTTTGCATCGAACGATCTTTCAACGATAGCTCTACATTGCTGGCGACCATATCATATCCCGTCGATTGAACAGCCAAGGGGCCGTTCACACGCATCGTTTCTTTATTCAGGTCGTAAACACCGCGCTGCGCAACGATGGACGCTGGCCCGTCATTTAACATGATTCTGCCCGACAAGGATGTCATGTCCAAGACAGGGTCAGCGGATGTTTTCTGCACTGCGCTGCCCGCCCGCACGGAAAAGGGCCGGCCATTGCTGTCATCACCGCGGTATAATGCCTCAACGACGCGCAGCCGCTCGCGCGAGAGGTTAACTTCATCCTTGTTCAGCACAAAGCTCAATTCCTGTTTGCCGGTAAAGGGGCTGAATGCCAGTAAAGCCACCAACAGGCCAATGATGATAGGCAACACAATGCGCAGCGCGCGGATTAGGCGATCATGCTGTCCGCCCGGCATTGCCCAGCGCTGTCTGTGTGTGCGTTCAAGATCGGCTTGTGCTGACATGATTGATGCCTAACGAGATCGAAGCTTAACTGTGCCCGAATATGTCGATTTCGGGCCAACCTGCAAGATCAAGGTCTGCACGGTGCGGCAGAAAGTCAAAACACGCCTGCGCCATGGCGGTGCGGCCTTCACGTTCAAGGCGGATCACAAATTCGGCATGCAGGCGGTGGAGATAGCGTACATCGCTTGCGGCATAATCCTTTTGCGCTTCGGACAGCACGGGGCCACCCCAATCGCTGGATTGCTGCTGTTTGGAAATGTCGGTCGACAGCATTTCCTTCACCAATTCTTTCAAACCATGGCGGTCCGTATATGTCCGGGTCAGGCGTGAGGCGATCTTCGTGCAGAATAATGGGGTCGCGACGACATTCAAATAATGCGAAATCGCGGCCAGATCGAATCGGGCATAATGAAACAGCTTGAGGCGTGCAGGATCGGCAAGAACGGCGCGCAAATTAGGCGCTTTATAATCGCTGTCCCGGCCAAAACGGACCAGATGTTCGTCCCCGCGACCATCGGAAATCTGCAACAGGCAAAGCCGGTCGCGTGGGGTGATCAACCCCATGGTTTCAGTATCAACGGCAACAGGCCCTTCGGCCAATACGCCAGCGGGAAGGTCTTCTTCATGGAAATATACGCTCATGCTTGCCCCTTGCCCGACCATGCTGCCCAAGGCAAATGAAAGTACGGCTATTGCGTAGCGAATTGCCGCAGCAATATTTGCTATCGCGTCACATTTTATTACGATATAGCTTGATCTCGCGTAGTCACCAACGGTTGCGCTTGTGACGTGCAGTACAGTCGCCCTCGACTGCATAACATAGTGGTTTAGGGCGATGAGAAGGCAAGCAAGAAGTTATGGGTTTTGATCGCAAGCGTGCTGGCAAGGGCCGGGACAAACGAGATGGTTTCGGTGATGAAAGCTATGATGGTTATCGCGCGCCATCCCCCTATCAAAGTGATTTTGGTGGCGGCCGTTCAGGCGGCGGTGGATATGGCGGCGGCGGTAACAGCGGCGGCAGCGGTGGTGGCGGAGGTGGCTTTGGTGCCCCGCGCCGTGGCCCCGGCGGCCCACCAATGCCCGCTCAAGTCATCGGTTCTGGCAAGGGAATCGTCAAATTTTTCAATGGCCAAAAAGGTTTTGGTTTCATTCAGGTAGATGGGCGTCCCGACGACGTCTTCGTGCACATTAGCGCTGTCGAGCAAGCTGGCCTAGCTGGGCTTGCCGAAGGCCAACCGCTTGAGTTCCAACTTGTGGAACGTGGTGGCAAGGTGTCGGCAACGGATCTCGTGATCGACGGTGAGCCAATGGCCGTCAGCGAACGCGCACCGCGTGCCGACCGTCCAGCTTTTGATCGTGACCGTGCGCCGCGCGGTGATGATCGTGGTGGCTTCCGTGGTGGTGACCGCGATTCGGCTCCACGCGGTCCGCAGCGCGAATCGACTGGCGAACGAGCTAATGGCACCGTGAAATTCTTCAACGACATGAAGGGTTTTGGTTTTGTGCAGCGCGATGATGGCGGCGAAGATGTGTTTGTGCACATTTCAGCGCTTGAGCGTTCGGGCATGGGTCAAGTGACTCAGGGCGACCGTTTGGCCTTCGACATCGAAATCGATCGTCGCGGCAAATATTCGGCTACGAACCTCGGACCGCTTTCCGAATAAGCGCTGTTCTGATATTCAAAAAGGCGGGTGAAGCAATAGGCTTCGCCCGCCTTTTTTTATCAATTATGCCTTGCCGATGGTCGCCGCCAAGAACCAAGCGCGTTGCTCGGCTTGGTCGGTCCAATCGTCCAGTAACCCATCGGTTGCATTGTCCCCTGCTTCGTCCGCAAGGTCCTTTGCGGCCTTCAACGCCTCAATCAGCGTCTCATTATCAACGTGCAGTTCCGTCAGCATCTTGGTGGCATCGGTTGACGTCGAATCATGATCCTTAATCCGCTGCTTTGCCGCGATAGAACCGATTGAGGTCAGCGTATCCTGACCCAATTTGCGCACGCGTTCGGCCACAAGGTCAGTCGTGGCGATCAGCTCTGTCGCTTGTTCTTCAAAGAGCAGATGATATTCGCGGAAATGCGGACCCGTGACATGCCAGTGAAAATTCTTGGTTTTCAGATATAACGCGTAATAATCGGCCAATAGGCCATTTAACGCGTCGGCTAATGCCTTTTTGCTATTGTCACCAGCTGCCATTGCAGTTCTCCTATATTGGGGGAAGACTATATATGGGAACGAAGGGGTCGATTTCCAACTATGGGGCGCGTGGGCAGCGCCTTATGCCGCAATGTTGCATCATTCGCGCGCACTCGTGACGTTTTGGAGCAAATTTGGTTGGTCTGCGACCTCAATGCCCGCTTATTGGCTTGACTTTAGCCCCGCGAATCCGCATTGGCCCCCATCTGTGAACAGCGCGGCTTTTTTACTGCGCAGTTTTTTGCAAAATTTTTGAACAAAAGGAATGGGCCATGGCGAAGCCAGCCACAATCAAGATCAAGCTGCTCAGCACCGCTGACACGGGCTTTTTCTATGTGACCAAGAAAAATCCGCGGAACATCACCGAAAAGATGACGTTCCGCAAATATGATCCCGTCGTGCGCAAGCATGTCGAGTTCAAGGAAGCCAAAATCAAGTAAGCCAACGCTGTCGCTTGAATAGGGTATCGATCAGGGCGCTTCGGGCGCCCTTTTTGATGCGGTTTCAGCCACCTCTGCAATTAACTTAACTAATAGATGTGCCGATATGGCTGAAGCTATTCGCCATGCATTGATAAGTTTATCGTGCAGCTGTTCTAGGTCAGCCATCATGATGGCTCGACCTTCATCGGTCTGTATTTTGAAATTGTGTCGCTCGAAAAATCCATGAAAAAGTTTATTTCTGGCGTCCAAAGCGGCATCAAAAATACAAAAAGTGTTGTCGTCAAACGAAACATCCTGGCAGGTCTGGCGAAGCAGGTTACCTAGCGTCAATTTCCCCATCTTTTCGTAGAGCTTCTGAGCATCGCTTCTGTCAGGTGCGATGTGCCAGTCGTGCTTTAGCCCGTTAACGCTAAGCATAATTGATCCGAGATCAGTCTCAAAAAGCTGCGCCGCTTCTGCTGTGACCCCAAACTTCTGATACAATTCGTCTCGACTGGTCAATCAAGTATCCTCTCGCTCAACCCACAATCCCCCGCACCGCCTCCAAAAACTTCATCACTGACACTGGCTTCGACAGATAGCCTTTTGCGCCCGCGGCTATGATGCGTTCTTCGTCGCCTTTGCCCGCATAAGCGGTGACGGCTAGCACGGGGACGGCCGACAGCGCGGCGTCCTTTTACATCGCCTCAATCAAGTCGATGCCGCTGACATGCGGCAATTGAATGTCCATGATGACAAGGTCAGGTGCAAAGCTTAGCGCGCGTTCCAGCGCCAGCCGTCCATCGCGGACACCTTCGACCGTAAACTGATGCGCGCGCAAAAGGTCGGTGAACAGCTTGAGGTTGAGTTCATTATCCTCGACGATCATCACCTTTTTACGCATACCGACCTTTTCCCGCTTTGCGTTCGTGGGTGCCTTGGCTTAAGCGAAAGCCATGCATGAAACAAACGACAAGTTAGACGCATCGGGTATGGCGTTCCAGGCATTGGCTTGGGCGTTGATGGAAGAATCACGGGCGGAGCGCTTATTGTCGCTCACGGGCCTCACGCCAGAGGGCTTGCGCAGCAGCATCATGGAACGCAGCACGCAGGCCGCGATATTATCGTTTTTGGAGGCGTATGAGCCCGACCTTGTCGCTTGCGCGGCGGTCATCGGGGTGTCACCCGCTTTATTGGTGCAAGCGCGGCAGGAGTTAGAAGCATGAGTATCAGTGATTCCCGGCCACTTTTGATTTCAGATTGCGACGAAGTGTTGTTGCATATGATCGTGCCCTTTCGCGATTGGCTCGATGAGGCGCATCATATCCATTTCGACCTCGTCCATGGCGATTGGGGTGAAGCGCTGCGCCACAAGCATGACGGCACGGTTGTTGAACGCGGGCGGGTCTGGGATTTGCTCAATGGTTTTTTCGATACCGAAATGCACCGGCAACAGGCTATAGATGGGGCGGTAGATAGCCTCAACCGCCTGCGTGAACATGCCGATGTCGTCATTCTGACCAACCTGCTCGACCACCGCGCAGGACCGCGGACAGAGCAACTGCGGGCCGTTGGCATCGATGCGCCAGTCTATTGCAATCAAGGCGGCAAGGGCGAGGCGCTTGGACGGATTCTCGAAGAATATCGGCCGAGCGTAGCGGTTTTTGTCGACGATCTGGCGCATCAGCATGAATCAGTCGGCGAACAACATCCCGATGTCTGGCGTCTACATTTTGTTGGTGAGCCGTTGCTGTGGGATCGCGTGAAGCCGTCGGCGTCTGCGCATGCACGGCTGGACCGTTGGCCGGATGCGGAGAGTTGGATTAGGGATAAGCTGGTAGCGAACGTGCCAGCGCCTGCATTGGAAAAGGTAGTATGATGATCGAAGCAAAATTGGCTGAACTGGGCATTACTCTTCCGGCACCTGCTGCGCCGGTCGCATCCTATGTGCCTGCTGTCGAAGCGAACGGGATGCTTTTCATTTCGGGGCAGCTGCCCTTTGTTGATGGCAAGGTTGTCACCGGCAAAGTCGGCGACACGCGCAGTCTTGAAGAAGGCAAGGCCGCAGCCAAGGCGTGCGGCATCATGCTGATCGCGCAGATGAAGGCGGCCCTCGGTGGCGACCTCGACCGTGTCGAACGGATCGTCAAGCTTGGCGTATTTGTCGCCTCGACCCCTGATTTCACGGATCAACCCGAAGCTGCCAATGGCGCTTCGGACTTAATGGAAGCGGTGTTCGGCGACGCGGGAAAGCACGCACGCGCTGCGGTCTCGGTCCCAGTCTTGCCGCGCAATGCAACGGTGGAGATTGACTGCGTGGTAAAGGTCCGCGCGGCCTAATGGCCGACGGCGTCACCGCCGAACTCTTAAGCAAGGTCAGCGACATTCCCGCGGACCAATGGGATGCGTTGAATCCGCGCGGCAACCCATTTGTGGGCCACGCGTTTTTGTCCGCGTTGGAGCAATCGGGGAGCGTTGGTCCGGGCACCGGATGGGCGCCGGCGCCGGTGCTGATTCGCGATGCAAATGGCATTCCTGCGGCGGCGCTTCCTGCCTATCTTAAAACCCACAGTCAGGGCGAATATGTGTTCGACCATCATTGGTCGGACGCGTTTTATCGGGCGGGCGGGCAATATTATCCCAAGCTACAAATAGCCGCGCCATTCTCGCCCGTGCCGGGGCCGCGATTGTTATTACGCGACCCAGCGATGGCGCTGCCCATTTTGCGGGCGGCGGAAGCAATTGTGGACCAGAATGGCCTATCGTCCGCGCATGCGACTTTTTTGGAGGAAGCCGAGCTGGCGCAATTTCGCGCGGCGGGATGGCTGACGCGGGTCGGCACGCAATTTCATTGGCAGAACCGCGATTATGCGAATTTTGAAGACTTTCTGGGTGCGCTGTCTTCACGCAAGCGTAAGGCAATCCGCAAGGAACGTGCAGGCGCGCAAGATGCGGTGCGGATAGAGCAAATTTCAGGTGCGGATATTACGCCGGAACATTGGGATGCGTTCTGGATATTCTATCAGGATACGGGTGCGCGCAAATGGGGCACGCCCTATCTGACCCGCGCCTTTTTCGACATCATCGGAACAAGCATGCGTGACAGCATCGTGTTGTTTTTGGCTTTTGACGACGAGCGTCCGATTGCTGGCGCACTCAATTTTGTCGGGCCCGATTGCCTCTATGGCCGCTATTGGGGCTGCACCCGCGACGTGCCATTTCTGCACTTTGAGCTGTGTTATTATCAGGCGATTGATTATGCCATCGCCAACGGCCTCGCCCGCGTTGAGGCTGGCGCACAAGGCGAACATAAATTGGCGCGCGGTTATGAAGCGGTGCCGACCTATTCGGCGCATTATATCGCCAATGAAGGGTTCCGAAATGCTGTCGCCGATTTTCTGGAGCGCGAAACACGGGCGATGGAGCGCGAGATTGAATTTTTGGGCGAAATGGCACCGTTCAAAAAAGGCTGAAGATTCAGGGCAAGCCCTTCCGGCTTGTAAGACCTTAAGGAGACAAGCCGCAAAGCTTTTGCCTTCACGCCTCTTTGTGCCTTTGCGTCTTGCCACATCTGAAAGGCGGCGCACCAAAACATTTTACTGCGCATGCGCACAGGTCTTGCAATCCGCTTTTTAATCGCGCACTTAAATGCAGAGAGAGGAATCAGCCCATGAGCACACCAAGCCCGCAGGAACTTGACCGTTTTGAAAAGCACTGCGACGCGTGGTTCTCTGAAAACACGGTACGCGACCCCGGTTTCATGCTGCCTTTGACCTTTATGGAAGTGTCGACGGATCAGCAGTTTGATTTTCTGCGCGATTGGCAACGCAAGGTTTATGAGGCGGGCTATTTCGGCATGTCCTGGCCCACCGAATATGGCGGCTATGGTATGCATCCCGAATATCAGCGGATCGCCACGCGGATCATGAAAAGCCATGATGCGCCCATCATGCTGAATGCGATTGCCAATGGCTGGACGGGGCCCTTGTTGCTGGACATTGGCCGTGAGGAGGACAAACGCCGTTTCATCAAGCCTATGCTTTCGGCGGAAGAAATCTGGTGCCAGGGCTTTTCGGAACCCGAGCATGGTTCCGACCTTGGCAGCGCGCAGACCAAGGCGGTCAGGGATGGCGACGAATATGTCATCAACGGTTCCAAAATCTGGACATCCTTGGGCGATCGCGCCGATTATATGATCCTGCTCGCGCGGACATCGAATGACGGACCAAGCAAATATGCAGGGCTCTCGTTTTTCCTTGCGCCCATGAAAATTCCCGGCGTTGAAACGCGGCGGTTGAAGAAACTCACCGGCGAATATGGTTTTACCCAATGCTTTTTTACCGACGCGCGCATACCGGCATCGGGCCTTGTCGGCGAAGAAGGGCAAGGCTGGCTGGTCGCGATGAAAACGTTGGAATATGAACGCGGCGCGAAGGTTAATCCGGTCGGCGGCTATTTCGTCAAGGAAATGGACGTGATGGGCGTTGTCGATATGGCACGGTCAGCCAAGCGGGGCGGTAAGCCAGTGCTGGATGATCCCGTCATGCGCGACAGGTTGGTCGATTATATGATCGAGATTCAGGCGCTGAACCTCAACAACCAACGCCGCCGCATGGCACCGCTGACCAGTGACCGCCCGATGGGGCTTGCGTTGATGAACAAGCTGGCGCGCACCGAATTAGTGCGCGAATTGACCGAATTCTCGCTCCAGTTTCAGGGCACGCGCGCGGGCTATTATGTTGGTGACGAAAATGCGGTCGATGATGGCTATTGGCACCGGTCTTACCTCAATAGCTTTTCCGCCACGATTGGCGGCGGCACCAGCCAGATTCAGAAGAACATTATCGGCGAACATGTGCTTGGCCTGCCCAAGGGGCGGTAGGTAAGCTTTATTTGCCATTCCCGTGGAAGCGGGGGAGCGAAGTGACCGCGAGGTCAATCCATGGCTTGGCGGTATTGCCCCAAGCGATGGCGTGTGGAGTTGAAGATTAGACCATGGATACCTGCTTTCGCGGGTATGACATTAAACGAGGTGTAAATGTCCGAAGTCCTAACCCAAGCTCAGGACGGTGTCCTGATCATCACCATCAACCGGCCCGAGGCCAAGAATGCGGTCAATCAGGCGGTGGCACAAGGCGTCGCTGCGGCCATGGAGCAGCTCGACAGCGACAAGAGCCTGAACGCGGGCATCATCACGGGCGCTGGCGGTACTTTCTGCTCTGGCATGGACCTGAAGGCCTTTCTGCGCGGTGAACTGCCCAGCATCAAGGGCAAGGGTTTTGCAGGCTTTATTGAATCGCCACCGGCCAAGCCGCTCATTGGTGCGGTGGAGGGCTATGCGCTCGCCGGTGGCATGGAAATTGCGGTTGCTTGCGACCTGCTCGTGGCGAATGACAAGGCGCAGTTCGGTATCCCTGAGGTGAAGCGCAGCCTTGTCGCGGCTGCGGGTGGTCTGCTGACCTTACCATCGATTATCGGTAAACGTATGGCGATGGAACTCGCGCTGACGGGTGATTTTATCTCGGCGCAGCGGGCCTATGAAATAGGCTTTGTAAACCGCGTGACGGACGGCGCCGCCATTGATGCCGCGCTTGAGCTTGCGGCCAAGATAGCCGCCAACGGTCCGCTGGCACTGATTGCAACCAAGCGGGTCATTAACGAACGACCCGACTGGAATTCGACGGAGATGTGGCAGAAGCAGAGCGAAATTTGTGCGCCTGTTTTTGCATCGAAGGACTCACGCGAAGGCGCGCTGGCCTTTGCCGAAAAACGTAAACCAAACTGGCAGGGGGAGTAACGTGGGCCATCCGACCGTCCACGCCGCCGCAAACCCTGATAAGCCCGCTGTCATCATGGCGGGATCAGGCGAGACCATATCATATAAGCAACTTGATGAACGTTCCAATCAGTGCGCCCATTTGTTTCGGTCGCTTGGGCTTCAGCATGGTGACACCGTGGCAATTTGCCTCGAAAACCGAGCCGAATTTTTCGATCTTGTCTGGGGCGCGCAACGGGCGGGCCTGATCTATGTGGCAATCAGTTGCCGTCTTACGGCGTCCGAAATCGATTATATCCTGAAGGACAGCGGGTCGAAGGCGCTTTTTGCCTCGCCTTATCTTGGCGCCGTGCTGGACCAGATTGAAAGCCCCGTGACGCGTTTTATCCTTGGCGGCGCATATGTCGGATGGGAAAATTACGCTGATGCGGTTGCCGCTATGCCGATCACGCCGGTGGCAGATGAGCGCGCAGGCACTGACATGTTGTATAGTTCCGGCACGACGGGGCAACCAAAGGGTATTCGCTTTCCGCTGCCCGAAGACGCCGATATAGCGGCACCCAATGTGCTTGCTGGCCTTGCCATGATGGCGTTCAAATTTTCAGGCGATAGTATCTATTTATCGCCAGCGCCGCTCTATCATGCCGCACCTTTACGCTGGTGTGCGGCGGTGCACCGCCTGGGCGGCACGGTCGTAGTGATGGAGAAGTTCGATCCTGAAACCGCGCTCGCTGCTATCGAGAGATACAAGATTACCGCCAGCCAATGGGTGCCAACGCATTTCGCGCGCATGCTGAAGCTGCCTAAAGATGTGCGCGCTAAATATGACGTGTCCAGCTTGCAGAGCGCCGTTCACGCCGCCGCGCCATGTCCCGTCCCTATTAAGGAGGCGATGATTGAATGGTGGGGTCCGGTCCTGCGCGAATATTATGCCGGGACCGAGGGGCAGGGAATTACCTTCATCTCCAGCGAGGAGTGGCTAACGCACAAGGGATCAGTAGGCCGCGCGCTGAACGCCACAATGCATATATGCGATGATAATGGCGACGATGTGCCGGTTGGCCAAGAAGGCACCGTGTTCTTCGAAAGCGCCGCGTCATTCAGTTACCATAATGATCCCGAAAAAACCAAAGGCGCGACCAATAAACACGGCTGGACCACGCTTGGTGATGTCGGAAGTTTGGATGAAGAGGGCTATCTCTACCTGACAGACCGTAAAAGCTTCATGATTATTTCGGGCGGGGTTAATATCTATCCGCAAGAGATCGAAAACCATCTGGTGACGCACCCCCGCGTCCGCGATGTCGCGGTGATCGGCGGCCCGCATGACGAAATGGGCGAGGAAGTGATTGCGGTGGTCCAGCCACTCGACATGGCCGACGCAGGCGATGATTTGCGCGCTGAACTCGCCGCCTACGCACGTGAAAAATTGTCAGGCGTTAAAATCCCGCGCCGCATTGATTTCCGCGAAGAGCTTCCACGCCATGACACCGGAAAATTATACAAACGCCTGCTGCGCGATGAATATTGGGCAAAGCAGGACAAGCCGACAACTTGAGGCTATAACGCCGCAGACTGATGAGGAGATAGACCATGACCATCCAATATAAAAATCTGATCAACGGCGAACTGGTGGATAACGGCAAATGGATTGATGTCGTGAACCCTGCGACAGAAAAAGTCATTGGCCAGGTGCCCGATTGCGGTCAGGCCGATCTAGACAAGGCGGTTGCCGCCGCGCGCGCTGCGTTCCAAACATGGAAAAAAACGAGCGTCGAAGAACGCCGCGCTCTGTTCGCGAAAATGGCAGACGTGATCAAGACGAACAGTGACGAACTGATGCGTCTGCTCACCGCCGAACAGGGCAAGCCGCATATGCAGGCGGGCAGTGAAATCGCCGGTTGTGTGGGCATGACGCGCGCTTTGCCAATGCTGAATTTGGAAGAGAAAATCACTGAGGACAGCGACAAGCGTCTCAGCCGTACCCGCCGCGTTCCTGTTGGCGTGGTTGGCGGCATCGTGCCGTGGAACTTCCCTGTGTTGATGGCGATTCAGAAGATTGTGCCTGCCTTATTGTCGGGCTGCACGATGGTGCTAAAGCCATCGCCGTTCACGCCGCTGGCGACCTTGCGCTTGGCCGAACTGGTGGCGGGCGTATTCCCGCCGGGCGTACTCAACATCATCACGGGCGGCGACGCGCTTGGACCATTGCTGACGTCGCACCCCGACATCGACAAGATCACCTTCACCGGATCGACCGCCACTGGCAAGCGCGTCATGGAATCGGCATCGAAGGACCTAAAGCGCATTACGCTTGAATTGGGCGGTAATGATGCCGCTATCGTTCTACCCGATGCCGATGTGGGCAAGGTGGCGGAAAAGCTTTTTTGGGCAAGCTTTTACAATGCAGGTCAAGTCTGCATCGCGGCCAAGCGCATCTATATTCATGAAGATATTTATGACGAACTGTCCGCCGCGATTGCGGCTTATGCCAAGGCGGTTAAAGTCGGCGATGGCGCTGAGCAGGGCACCGCAATTGGCCCTATTCAGAACAAGCCACAATATAAGCGCGTGTTGGAGCTTATTCAGGACGCCAAGGACAAGGGTTATAAATTCCTCGCCGGCGGCGACCATGACCCGTCCATTCCCGGCTATTTCGTGCCCGTCACCGTGCTTGATAACCCCCCCGAAGACGCACGGATTGTGGCCGAGGAGCAATTTGGCCCCGTCATGCCGTTGATGAAGTTTTCGACGATCAATGAAGTCATCAGCCGCGCCAACGCTTCGGATTATGGACTGGCCGGATCCATCTGGACCAGCAACCCAGAGGCTGCGGTCGAAGTCGCCGAACAGCTGGAAACAGGAACTGTCTGGATTAACGAGTCCATGCATCTTGCTCCCAACGCGCCTTTTGCAGGACATAAGCAGTCCGGCTTCGGGGCGGAACTGGGTGAGGAAGGCTTGCTTGAATTCACTTATCCGCAGGTAATTACTATAGCGCGCGAGGCAGCTTAAGCATTAACGCGCGAAGATAAGCTGCGTCACCCCCGACTTGATCGGGGGTCCATGGTCCGCAATGTCGATTTAAACCTTCGGGTCGGACCATGGGTTCCCGCTTTCGCGGGAATGACAATGGTTCGTGATAATCTCGCCACTGCTTCTCCCTTGACTCTCCCCTTTCAAAGTTTAGTCGTCTGATTAAATTTCGAACAACAGGAGAGTGAATATGGCACATGCCTATATTGTGGATGCGGTTCGTACCGCTGGTGGCCGTCGCGGTGGCAAGCTTGCGGGCGTACATGCGGTCGATTTGGGTGCTGCTGTGCTCGACGCGATTGCTGACCGTAATGATTTCGATCCTGCCGCGATCGAGGATGTCATCATGGGCTGCGTGTCGCAAGGTGGCGAACAAGCTGGCGACGTTGGCCGTAACATTGTGCTTGCCTCGCGCTTGCCTAATTCGATCCCTTCCGTCAGCATCGACCGCCAGTGTGGATCGTCACAGCAGTCAATGATGTTTGCCGCGCAAGGTGTCATGTCGGGTACACAGGACATTGTGCTGGCCGCTGGCATCGAAAGCATGACGCGGGTGCCTATGGGTGCGACATCTATGTTGTTCAAAAAAGAAGGCATGGGCACGTATAAAAGCCCGCGTTTGGAAGAAGCCTATCCGGGCATCATGTTCAGCCAATTCATGGGCGCTGAAATGCTGGTGCAAAAATATGGCTTTACCCGCGAGGATCTTGACCAGTTTGCGCTGGAATCGCACCATAAGGCAATTGCGGCTACGCAAAGCGGTGCATTTGCCAATGAAATCGTTGGCATGGAAGTCGATACGCCAGAGGGCAAGATCGTCCACAATAGCGACGAAGGCATCCGCTATGACGCGACCTTTGAAAGTCTGTCCGGTGTCAAATTGCTGCAGGAAGGCGGGAGCATTACCGCCGCCAACGCGAGCCAGATTTGCGACGGCGCATCGGCGGTTCTGATCGTATCGGAAAAGGCGTTAAAAGAACATGGCCTGACCCCGCGCGCACGGATCGTTAACTTGACGGTCACGGCGGGTGACCCAGTGATCATGTTGGAAGAACCATTGTTCGCAACCGACCGTGCGTTTCAGCGTGCCGGCATGAAAATGTCCGATATCGATTTATATGAAGTAAATGAAGCATTCGCACCAGTGCCTTTGGCATGGCTGAAGCACACAGGCGGTGACCGTTCAAAGATCAACGTCAACGGCGGCGCGATTGCGCTCGGACATCCATTGGGTGCGTCGGGTACAAAATTGATGGCAACGTTGCTCAATGCGCTCGAAGCACGTGGTGGGCGCTACGGCCTGCAAACGATGTGCGAAGGCGGCGGTCAGGCCAATGTCACGATTATTGAGCGGGTTTAGTCCGCAACCAGATAAACTCACCGTAACCCTGAGCCTGTCGAAGGGCGCTTATCGGTTAAACGCGCTTCGACGCAGCTCAGCACTACGGTATTTAAAAAAGGAACTTACGTGAAACTGGACTCAACAGTCGCAGCCGTCGTTACAGGCGGCGCATCGGGCCTTGGCGAAGCAACTGTACGGGCGCTCGCTGCAAAGGGTGTGAAGGTCGCGATTTTCGACTTGCAAGCCGATAAGGGCGAAGCGTTGGCCGCTGAAATTGGCGGCGTGTTTTGCAACGTCAATGTGACGAGCGACGAAAGCGTTGATGCTGGTTTTGCCAAGGCACGCGCGGCGCATGGTCAGGAACGTATCTTGGTGAACTGCGCTGGAACGGGCAATGCCGCCAAGACCGCTAGCCGTTCGAAGGAAGACGGTTCGATCAAGCATTTTCCGCTCGATGCCTTTGACCGCATCATTCAGATCAACCTCGTTGGCACGTTCCGCTGCATCGCAAAGTCGGCAGCGGGCATGTTGACGCTGGAGCCAATGGAAGATGGTGAACGCGGCGCAATGGTTAACACCGCGTCGGTCGCAGCAGAAGACGGCCAGATGGGGCAAGCGGCATATTCCGCATCCAAGGGCGGTGTTGTTGGCATGACCTTACCCATCGCGCGCGATTTGATGAGCGAAGGCATTCGCGTCAACACGATCTTGCCGGGCATTTTCAACACGCCATTGATGAATGGTGCACCGCAAGCCGTCAAAGATGCGCTTGCGGCATCCGTGCCATTCCCGAAGCGCCTTGGTTATCCGCACGAATTTGCGCAAGTTGCGATGACGATGATCGAATGTGGCTATTTCAACGGCGAAGACGTGCGCGTCGATGGCGCAATCCGCATGGCGCCGCGTTGATCGCATGACCGAGTTTACCCAAATCCAATATGTTGTCGCTGACGGCATCGCGACCCTAACTATGCATCGTCCCGAAAAGATGAATGCGTTCACCAATGTGATGATGGGCGAGATGTGCGCAGCATTTGATCTGGTGGATGCCGATGATGCTGTGCGTGCGGTCATTGTAACGGGGGCAGGGGAACGTTCCTTTTGTGCGGGCGCGGACCTTACGCCGGATGCGGGTGGCGACGTGTTTGCGAGCCGATCGGAGGTTGAATCGCTTTCGGACGAACGCGTGCGCGATTCCGGCGGGCGGCTGACGCTGCGGATTTTTCAATGCAAAAAACCCGTCATCGGCGCCATCAACGGCGCGGCGGTGGGCATTGGTGCAACGATGCAATTGGCGATGGATTTCCGTTTGGCGAGTGACACTGCGCGCTTTGGCTTTGTCTTTGCGCGGCGCGGCATTGTGCCAGAGGCGGCCTCTAGCTGGTTCCTGCCGCGCTTGGTGGGCATGCAACAGGCGTTGGAATGGTGCATGACGGGCCGGGTGTTCGATGCCGTCGAGGCGTTGAATGGCGGCCTCGTCCGTTCTGTTCACGCGCCGACCGAATTGATGGAGGCAGCGCAGGCGCTGGCGCGGGAGATTGCGGACAATACGGCGCCGGTTTCCATTGCCCTCACGCGGGCTATGTTGTGGCGGGTCTCTGCGGCGGACCACCCGATGGCCGCGCACGCGATCGACAGCCGAGCAATTTACCGCCGTTCGCGGTCCGGTGATGCGAAAGAGGGCATCGCCAGCTTTCTGGAGAAGCGCAGTCCGGTCTACCCCGACAAAGTGTCCACAGACTTGCCTGACTTCTTCCCATGGTGGGACGAACCTGTTTATAAGTAACCTTAGGCAAAGCGGGGCGGGCACCAATGGCAACAACAGGACCAAAAGTGGCAAGCGATACAGGCGATGGGAGCAATGCGCGCGATCAATTGATTGAGTCTGCGAGCCAGATCATGCGCGAAGGCGACACGATTGACCTGTCATTGTCAGAATTGTCGCTGCGTGCCGACCTGAACAGCGCTTTGGTCAAATATTATTTCGGCAATAAGAACGGCCTGATGCTGGCGTTGCTTGATCGCGACATGGGCAATATCGTGCAAAGTCTTGGCGCTTTAATGGCCAAAGACATGGAGCCTGCCGAAAAATTGCGTATCCATATTGGCGCTGCAATCGACACCTATCACGCCTTTCCTTATCTCAATAGTTTGTTGATGCGCATGGTCCGCGACAGCGCCCCTGCCGAAGCGGCGCGCATTGCGGAACTTTACTTGAAGCCGATTTCCAATGTCTACGAAGTGCTGATTGCGCAGGGCATAAAGGCAGGCAAGTTCCGCGAAATCGACCCGCAATTTTTCTACTTCACGGTAACAGGCGCAGCCGACCGTTTCTATTCATCGCGGTTAGTGCTGCGCCATTGTTACAACCAGGACGATTTCGACGAGAATATGCGCGATGCCTATCGGGAGCATAGCATTGACCTGATCATGCGCGGGTTGTTGGTTTAGGTTTATGCTCTCCCGATGGGAGAGGGAATTACATCCCCAATGCGGCCTTAATCTCATCCCCATCAGCATCCAGCATCGGTGGGTGCGCATAGTTTGTCACGGGCGTTCCGGCATAATGCACGGGATGCTTCATCGATCGATATTTGCCGATATCTGGCGACTCCAACTCTTCAAAAAACCCGACATCGGCCAAATGCGGATCGGCTAGCACGTCGGCCATGCGGTTATATTTCATTGCCGGAATGTCATGCTGTGCCAACAGGTCAAGCCATTCAGCAGTTGTGTACAGCCCGCTAACTTCCTCAATCAACGCGTAAAGCGCACCTGTGTGCTTAGTGCGATCCTGATATGTTGCAAAGCGGGGATCATCAAACACATTGGGCCGCCCACCCAGTTCGAAAAACTTTGCCCATTGCCGGTCGTTATAGGGGACAATGGCGATGAAACTATCCTTTGTGGGATATGGCCGCCGGCGCGGATTAACGGACCGCGTATAGCCCATGCGGCCATTGCCAGGGATGAATGTTTCGCCCCACAGATTTTCGACCATGTTGAACCAAGTGAAGCATTCGAACATCGGCACTTGGACAAACTGCCCGCCTTGTCCGCCCGCGCGCGCAAGCAGCGCCGCCATAGTCGCGTTGGCCGCAAACAAGCCACTTACCTTGTCAGCAACCAGACTTGGCGCATAATTGGGCCGCTTGCCGTCACGTTGTTCACTTAACGCGGCAAAGCCAGAAGCGGCTTGAATGATGTCATCATAGGCCTGTCGTTCACCATAAGCGCCGCCCGCGCCAAAGCCGGCGCAGTGGACATAGACGATATTGGGATTGATCGCCTTCACCGCCTCATAGCCAAAACCAAGCCGCTCGACGCCGGCCATGCGGACATTGTGGATGAACACATCGGCATCTTCCAACAATGCCTCGAGCACCGCTTTATCTTCAGGTTTTTTGATGTTCAGGTTGATCGCTTTTTTGTTGCGGTTAAGCGCGATGAAAATCGGCCCATGCTGCTTGGTGGGTGAATCGCCACCGTGACGCATCAGATCACCGGGCGTGTTACCTTCGCTATTTTCAATCTTGATAACTTCCGCGCCCAAGTCTGCAAATTGCAAAGTGGCATAAGGCCCAAGCACCACCGTAGACATATCAATGACCTTAATGCCTTTCAGCGGTCCGGTTGGTTCTGTGTCCCATGTCAATTTCGGCCATTTTGCCATTTCCGCTCTCCCAAAAGCCTTGCATCGACAGCTAGCATATTTAAGCGTGCAGTTAAGAGATAATCGGGAGTGTAACATGGGCATTTTTGACGCGAGCGCGCCGGTGATCATTGGCGCAGGCGAGGCAAGCCGTAAGACCGTTGCCGGCGAATGGCCCGCCCCGCGTGATCTGGCGGGGGCTGCAATCAAGATTGCGCTTGCCGACACCGGGCAAGCTCAAGCCGTTTCCGCCGCGATTGACACCATCGCCGCTATCCGCACGTTCGAGGATAGCGGGGTGAGTCTAGGCACAGGGTCGCCCGACAACGCGCCGGAGGCCTTTGGCGCGGTAGGCGAGGTCACGGCTAAACGCCTGATCTATGCTGATGTCGGCGGCCAAAGCCCGCAGGCGATGTTGAACGAGCTCGCGGGAGATATAAGGCGCGGTACTTGCGAGATGGCGGTGTTGGTCGCGGCTGAAGCAACGGGTACTGCCAAGCGCGCACGCAAGGCGGGCGTTACTCTGGACTGGAGCTTGCCTTCGGACACCCCGTTCGACAACCGGCTGTCCAGCTTCCCGATCCTAAGCCGCACCGAAATCCGCCATGGCATCATTTCCATGCCGCTGGCGTATAGCCTGATTGAAAATGCGCGGCGGATGGCGTTGGGATTAAACGCCGATGCTTATGCGCGGGAAATGGCTGCCTTGTGGTCAGCATTCTCTTCAAAGGCCGAAACACGCGCGCATGCTCAATTCCCGGGTTTTCGGTCGCCCGAATCGTTGCTCAGCAACGACAATGCCAATTACCCGCTGACGGACATCTACCGCCGCTGGCATGTGGCGCAGGACGCGGTTGATCTAGGTGGCGCGATTATTCTGACAAGCGCAGGCAAGGCCCGGGAATTGGGTGTGCCGCAAGACAAATGGGTGTGGTTGGCGGGCGCTGCTGAAGCGGCAGAGCCGCCCTTGTCCGAACGCGCGGTCATTCATCGTTCCGCCGCGCTCGATTTTGCTATCCCCGCGGCGCTGGATCAAGCGGGCATCGCTGCGGCGGACCTTGGCCCCGTGGATATTTATAGCTGTTTTCCCTGCGCCGTATTTGCAGCGGTGGACAGCATGCAAGATGCAGGCCGATCGCTTGGTGACTATACCCTCACCGGCGGGCTCAGCTTCTTTGGCGGGCCGGGCAATGGCTATGGCGTGTATAATATCGCCGCGATGGTCGACGCGCTGCGCCATGATGGGTCAAAGCCCGCTTTGGTTGCGGCCAATGGCGGCGTGATGTCAAAGCAAGCGGTCGGGATTTACACCGCAGCACAGCCAGCCATCGCATGGTCGGGCGACGTTGCAAAGGGCTATGCACCTACACCGCGCGCGCTCGATGATATGCCGCAGGGCAAGGCGCGGGTGCGCAGCTTTGTGCGGTCAGCGGGCAAGGACGGTTTTGGTCCGGCAACAATGTTACTCGAAACCGAAGGTGGCGCGCGCGCGATGGCGGTGATTGATTGTCCGGTGGATGCCGACCTTGGCAACGCGGTCGTAGACGTCACCTCGGGCGAAAAACGCCATATTGCGACGCTCGTCTGATAATCTAAGGTTCATCGCGCTGCTCTTATGATATGGGCATTGCGTGAAACGGAGAAATTCGATGCATATGCTTAAATTTACCGCTCTTGCTCTTCCGCTCATGTTGGTCGCTGCGTGCGGACAAGTGGACAGCACGCCAAAGCCGCTGACCGAGAAACAGAGCGCGGTGCTTATGAAGGAACTGAACGGTAAGGTCGCGGGCACGCCGGTAAACTGCATCAGCGACTTTAACGCCACCAACACCATCCGCGTCAGCGACAATATCCTGCTCTACCGCGTGTCGGGCCGTCTGCTGTACCAAAACAACCTGCGCTCCGCGTGCAGCGGATTGGCGCGTGACGATGACATCATTGTGTCCGAACAATTTGGTGGCCAGAAATGCAAAGGCGACATCATCCGCCTTGTGGACCGGACCAGCGGCATGACCGGCGGTGTTTGCAGCCTTGGCGAGTTTGTGCCTTATCGTAGCGAGAAGACGACGGATTAGTTGAACTTCGTGCGATGGCCAGTTCTTGTTCGCGGACAATGGCTGCGCACTTGCGACTTAGCCTCTGGGCTGGCAAAGGGGCGCTTCTAACCGCAGTTGAAAGCAAGATACTCCATGTCTGA
Organism: Sphingorhabdus sp. EL138; assembly: GCF_945890115.1. Classification (GTDB taxonomy): domain Bacteria; phylum Pseudomonadota; class Alphaproteobacteria; order Sphingomonadales; family Sphingomonadaceae; genus Sphingorhabdus_B. The sequence continues at coordinate 43,567 of NZ_CAMDCK010000001.1, read as the reverse complement.
GATGATCCGTGTCACCCTTCCCGATGGCTCTGCCCGTGAAGTTGCGCGTGGCACTACCCCTGCGGACATTGCTGCCGCGATTGGTCCCGGCCTTGCCAAGGCGGCGATTGCGGCGCGCGTGGATGGCGAATTGCGCGATATCATGCGCCCGATGGAGGCCGATGCTGAACTGGCGTTGGTGACCAGCCGAGACGAGACGGATGCGCTTGAACTCGCCCGCCATGATTTTGCGCATATATTGGCAGAGGCGGTGCAGGCGTTGTTTCCCGGTACGCAAATCACCTTTGGTCCATCGACCGATGACGGTTTTTATTATGACGTGATGGCACCTGCCAAACGCGGCCCGTTCACGATGGATGATCTGCCCGCGATTGAGGAACAAATGCGCGCGATCATCCGCGCCGACAAGCCGCTGCGCCGCGAAGTCATGGCGCGTGACGCCTTGATTGCCACATGGCAGAATGCGGGCGAAAGTTTTAAGGCAGAGTGGGCGGCGGAATTGCCGGAGGGCGAGGAATTGTCCGTCTATTGGTCCGGCAATGACTGGATGGACATGTGCCGTGGTCCGCATCTGGCCTCGACCGGTAAGTTGGATGCTGCGGCGTTCAAGCTGACGCGCGTTGCCGGTGCCTATTGGCGTGGCGACCAGAATAATCCCCAATTAAGCCGCATTTACGGCACGGGCTGGCTGAATAAGAAACAGTTGGACGCGCATCTGCTCCGGTTGGAAGAGGCCGCCAAGCGCGACCATCGCCGTCTGGGCCAGGACATGGACTTGTTCCATTTGCAGCAAGAGGCACATGGTTCGGTGTTCTGGCATCCCAATGGCTATCTGATCTGGCGCGAACTTGAGGGCTATATGCGCCGCGCGATTGACGGCGCTGGTTATAAAGAAGTCAAAACGCCGCAAGTCATGGATGCACGGCAATGGGAGCAATCGGGGCATTGGGGCAAATATCGCGCCAATATGTTCGTGATCCCTGATGAAGTGCCCAATGTCGACGATGAAGGCCCCGTGATTTCGGGCGATGCCGACTGGATGGCGTTGAAGCCGATGAACTGCCCTGCGCATGTTCTGATTTTCCGCCAGGGTATTAAGTCCTATCGCGACCTGCCATTGCGCATTTACGAAAATGGTTGCTGTCACCGCAATGAACCGCATGGTGCGTTGCATGGCCTGATGCGCGTGCGTCAGTTTACGCAGGATGATGCGCATATATTCTGCCGCGAAGACCAGATTGTCGAGGAGGTGCAGGCCTTCTGCGCGCTGGCCGACAGAGTGTACAAGGAATTTGGTTTTACCTATTCGATCAAGCTCGCGTTGCGCCCCGACCAGCGTTTTGGTTCGGATGCGGATTGGGATAAGGCCGAAAACGAACTGCGCGATGCCGTGGTCCGTGCTGGCCTTGCGACGGCTGAATTTGGTTGGGAAGAACTGCCCGGCGAAGGCGCTTTCTATGCGCCAAAGCTCGAATGGCATTTGACCGACGCGATTGGCCGGACATGGCAGGTCGGCACGATCCAATCCGACCGCGTGTTGCCCCAGCGGCTAGATGCAAGCTATGTTGGAGAGGATGGCGCACGCCACCGTCCCGTCATGCTGCACCGCGCGATCTTTGGCAGTTATGAACGCTTCATCGGCATCTTGATCGAACATTATGCGGGCCGTTTCCCCGTCTGGCTCGCGCCGGTGCAAGCCGTGGTCGCAACGATCACATCGGAGGCTGACGGCTATGCGCATGATGTGACCGCAAAGTTGAAGGCGGCGGGCATTCGGGTTGAGGCCGATACCCGCAACGAAAAAATCAATTACAAGGTGCGCGAGCATAGCGTCGCCAAGGTGCCGCATTTGCTTGTCGTTGGTATGCGTGAGGCCGAAGAAGGTAAGGTTGCGATTCGCAGCCTTGGTTCGGATGGTCAGCGTATCATGACGCTGGATGAAGCGATTGCTATGCTGTCGCATGAAGCCACACCGCCGGATTTACGTTAAGACGATCTTTAAGGAGATAGCGATGAAAACACTTCCATTGACGCTTGCTGCCGTGTTTTTCTTGGCCGCGTGCCAGCAACCTGCGGCGGACGAAAACGCCGAAACCCCAGCGGCAACAGCAGATGCGACCGCCAGCTACAATGCCGCACAAAAGGCTTATGCCGCCGCCAATGACAAGATGCATGCCGGAATGGGCAATATCAACGCCGACGCCGATGTTGCGTTCATGCAAGGCATGATCCCGCACCATGTGGGTGCGGTTGAAATGGCGAAGGTTGCGCTGGAACATGGCAAGGACCCTGAAGTGCGGGCGCTTGCGCAAAAGGTCATCGCCGCACAAGAAGCTGAGATCAAGGACATGCAGGCCTGGCTCGACAAAAAAGGCGTAGCTGCGGAAAAGCCGCTGACCGCCGCTGACCATGCCGCTATGGGGCACTGAACATTCAAGACCTGATTGGAATTACCACAGCGCAATTGTCGCTGTTGGCGGCCATGACCTTTGGCGCGGCCTATATTCGCGGGCTGACCGGTTTTGGTATGGCCATCATTCTTGTGCCATTGTTCGGGTTGATCGTGAAGCCGGGTGAGGCGGTGGTTATTGGCATATTGCTTCAGGTGCTGATTGGGCCTGTTGGCTTTAAAGTCATTTACGCGGACGCCCACCGCCAGAGCGCATTGATGATTGCGGCGTTTGCCATGTTGGCAACGCCCCTGGGGATATGGCTGCTGATGCATACCAGCCCAGATGTTGCACGGTTGATGATCGCCGGAATCGCCATTGGGGCGTTTGTGCTCGTGCTGCTGCCGCAACGCGGGGAACTGCGTCCCGGGCCGAAGGAAACCGCACTTACCGGCATTGCCTCGGGCATATTGACGGGTTTTGCGGCGATGCCGGGCCCGCCCGTCGTACCCTTTTATCTGCGCCAGCCTATCCCGCCCAAGGAAGCGCGCGCGTCGATGATGCTGGTGTTTTTCGCCACCGCGATTGCGGGCACGATATCGGCATTTGTCCTTGGACTGGCGAACGCGCATTTATTGTGGCTGTCGCTTGCGCTGTTCCCGTCGGTGCTTGTCGGCAACTGGCTTGGTGCGAAATCCTTTGGCAGGGTGCCGCCGACTTTGTGGCGCAGCTTCGTCGCGGGCGTTCTTGGCCTTGCCGGACTTTCGGCCGTTCTGCGGCTGCTAAATTAGGCGTTCACGGCCTAACCCTTATTTCCCGAATTTGCGCTGCGTCTTGCCATAGCGCATTTTGCGTGTGCCGGGCTGCCCTTCGGTCGCGCGGCCTTTGGGTGCTGCGACATGCTGTGGATGCGGCAGGCCAAGCTCGGTTGCCTCCAAAGACCGGATTTCGTCACGCAGGCGGCCAGCTTCTTCAAACTCTAAATCGGCTGCAGCGGCGCGCATCTTCTTTTCCAGGTCTTCGATATAGGCGCGCAAATTGTGCCCAACGAGGTTGTTGGCACCCTCGGCGTCAATCTCGACCAATACAGAATCGCGGCTGGCGCTATCGGCGACAATGTTGTGAATATCGCGCTTGATTGTGGCTGGGGTGATCCCATGTTCTATATTGTAAGCATGCTGCTTTTCACGGCGGCGGTCGGTTTCGCGGATGGCGCGTTCCATGCTGCCAGTCATGCGGTCGGCATAGAGGATCACGCGGCCCTCGACGTTGCGCGCAGCGCGGCCGATGGTCTGGATTAAGGACGTTTCGCTGCGCAGGAAACCTTCCTTGTCGGCATCCAATATCGCGACCAACCCGCATTCGGGAATATCGAGACCTTCCCGCAGCAAGTTTATTCCCACTAGCACGTCATACACGCCGCGTCGCAAATCGCGGATCAGCTCAATACGCTCCAAAGTCTCAACGTCGCTGTGCATGTAGCGCACGCGCAGCCCCGCTTCATGCATGAACTCCGTCAGATCCTCGGCCATCCGCTTGGTCAGGGTGGTGACCAACGTGCGGAACCCTGCCTCTGCCGTTTTGCGGCATTCGTTGATGCAATCCTGCACTTGGTCTTCGACAGGTTTAATCTCAACTGGCGGGTCGATGAGGCCGGTTGGACGAATGACCTGTTCGGCAAAGACGCCGCCCGATTGCTCCATTTCCCACCCGCCCGGCGTTGCCGATACGCACACCGTTTGCGGGCGCATCATATCCCATTCGTTGAAACGCAGTGGCCGGTTATCGATGCAGGAAGGCAGGCGGAACCCATATTCGGCCAATGTCAGCTTACGCCGATGGTCGCCCTTGGCCATCGCGCCGATTTGCGGCACCGTCTGGTGGCTTTCGTCAACGAACAATAAGGCATTATCCGGCAGATATTCAAACAAGGTTGGCGGTGGCTCACCCGGCAGGCGGCCCGTTAGAAAGCGCGAGTAATTTTCGATGCCAGCGCAAGACCCGGTCGCGGCAATCATCTCAAGATCGAAATTTGTCCGCTCCTCTAACCGCTGTGCCTCCAGCAATTTGCCTTCGGTCACCAGCTCTTTCAACCGCTCAGTCAGCTCAAAGCGGATCGCTTCGCTGGCCTGCTTCATCGTTGGGCCAGGGGTCACATAATGGCTGTTGGCGTAAACGCGCACGCTGTTCAGCTTTGCGCCGGTATTACCCGTCAGCGGGTCGAATTCGGCAATCTCCTCAATCTCGTCGCCAAAGAAACTGACGCGCCATGCAGTATCTTCATAATGTGATGGGAATATTTCGAGATTGTCGCCGCGTACGCGGAAGTTGCCACGGCCAAAGGCCATGTCGTTGCGCTTATACTGAAGTGCAACGAGCTTGCGGATCAACTCCCGCTGATCCACGCTTTCTCCCTTTTTCAGGTCGAAAATCATCGCTGAGTATGTTTCGACGGAGCCGATACCGTAAATGCACGAAACGGATGCTACGATGATGACATCATCGCGTTCCAGCAAAGACCGAGTCGCCGAGTGGCGCATCCGGTCGATCGCCTCGTTTACGCTCGATTCTTTTTCGATGTAGGTGTCGCTGCGCGGGACATAGGCCTCGGGCTGGTAATAGTCATAATAAGACACAAAATATTCGACGGCATTGTCGGGAAAAAAGCTTTTGAATTCGCCGTACAGCTGCGCGGCCAAAATCTTGTTTGGCGCAAGAATAAGCGCTGGGCGCTGCAATGCTTCAATGACCTTGGCAACGGTGAAGGTCTTGCCGGACCCTGTGACACCCAACAGAACTTGGTTCTTTTCCCCCGTCAGTGCCGTGTCGACAAGTTCGCGAATAGCGGTTGGCTGGTCACCCGCCGGCGCAAAATCCGACACGATCTTAAACGGCCTGCCACCTTCCAACTTGGACGGGCGTTCCGGTCGGTGCGGGGTGAAGGTGCCAACCGTGTCCGGTTCTTCCAGCCCACGGCGGATGATGAGCTCTGCCATGTTCGCTATATGTGCTTTGCACGCAGCAAGGGCAAGAGGCGTGCGTCGGAATGCGGACCGATGCACCAAATTTACGTTCTTCCACAGCCGAAATGGATTTTGCCCCCCGTCGGTGGAAGGCAATTGAAGTGCGCATGTGGACCGTGCGCAGGGTTAATTAGGCAATAGAGGTCCATCATGTGATTATGCGTCGCAAACGCCAGCGTTTGAGGTGAAACCTTAGTGTGACTTTTCAACGGCATTTTTTATCGCTGTTGCCTTTTAGGATGGGCGGCGACAGTAATATGGCGGAGAGAAACGGGAGGTGTATCAATGCGTAAAATTTTCCTGTTGAGCGCAGCCGCGCTGGCATTATCCGCATGTTCGAATGAGGGTGCGGACAGCAGCGCGGATAAGGATGGCGACGGAGTAATCGATAGCCAAGAAAGCGCAGCGGCGATGGACTATGATGCATTCATTCCGATGAAGGCCGGGCTTTGGGAAACCAATTTCGTCTTTGCGGACATCAATGTTCCGACGCTGGGTAAAGCTGAAAAGCAGCAGATCATGAATGAAGTGGGGAAAAATACATCTAGCCAAAGCTGCTTGACCGATGCCGAAGCAAAAAAGCCAGCGGCGGATTTCTTTAGGGGCAATGGCGCCGAAAAATGCGTGTATCAGGCGTTCGATGTTTCCGGACAAAATGTGCGCATGAAGTTATCTTGCGGCATGGATAGCATGGGCAGCGTGGACATGGAACTTACCGGTGTCATGGGCGAAACCGCATTCAACTATGACAGCAAGGTAGATGTCCGCCTGCCGATGGTTGGCAAGGTCGCCCTGCAGGGCAAGGCAATGGGTAAATATTTGGGTGGGTGTCCAGCGTCATGATGCATTTGCGCCGCTTAAAATTGGTCTGCGCTGCCCTTGTGGCGGTGATCGTCTCCGGATGCGCAACCGATGCGCCCGCTGAAACACTGCCTCGTCATGCCAGCATCCGACCGGCAGTGGTCAAAGTCGATTTCACATCGGACAGCACCACCCCCGTAATAGTCGAGGGGGATGCTGGCGTTGCTGGGCGGGCCGTGACCATAGATGATCCGGCGCGGGTTGCCTCTATCTCGAAATTGGTCATAGCCATCGGCGTCATGCGTCTGTCGGAGCAAGGCAAGCTTGATCTCGACCGCGACGTGAATGACTATCTGGGTTGGCAGGTCCGCAATCCGGCATTTCCGGATGCACCGATTACCTTACGCGCCTTGTTATCGCATCAAAGCGGTTTGCGTGACTCTGTGGATTATATCGTGCCGCTTGATGGCAGTCTTGAGGCCGTTTTGGTTAACCCAAAGGCATGGGATGCGGGCCATGCGCCTGGCACTTATTTTGCTTACGCCAATATCAATTCGCCGTTGATTGCAGCGGTGATGGAGGGAGCCACCGGCGAACGCTTTGACCGACTGATGGCGCGGCTGGTGTTGACGCCGCTTGGGTTGGATGCCTGCTATAATTGGGGCGCAGGGTGCAGCGACGGGCGGCGCGCGCAGGCGGTCACTTTGCTGCGACCCAATAAAGACCTTGCGCGCGATGCGCCCATGAACGGGCCTGATCCATGCGCGGTTTACCCTGCCAGCGACGGAAGCTGTGCCGTTGATAAGCTCTATGTGCTTGGACGCAACGGCTCGGCCTTCAGTCCGCAAGGCGGCCTGCGTATTTCGGCGCGCGATCTGGCAAAAATTGGTCAATTGCTGTTACGCGATGGCGCACCTTTGTTGTCGCGCAAAAGTTTTACGCAGATGATTGGCCCCGTCTGGACCTTTGACGGTAAAAATGGTGATGATGATAAAGGTTATTTTACAGGCTATGGCCTTGGCGTGCATTGGTTGACCGACAAGCAAGGCAATCGCTGGTTCGGCCATGTGGGGGAGGCGTATTCGCTGCGTGCGGGCTTTTGGATCAACCCTGCCGAACGTAGGGGCTTTTACCGCTTCGTGACTATGGTCGATGAATTTTCCGCCGTTGGGCATTGCTTTGACCGGTGCCCATGATAGCGTGGACGACAGATAACGGAAAATCTGGGATATCAGGGGGAATTAAGATGATTAAGAGATCTATTTTGGGCGCATTTTTGGCCAGCGCGTTGGTCGTAACGCCAGCAGCCGCACAGCCAGATTACGCAGACTCGATTAAGGCTGACTATGACAAGTCGCTGGCGAGCCTGTGGGACCATTTCCATCGCAATCCCGAATTATCGTTCCGTGAATTTAAGACCGCCGCGCGTATGGCGCAGGAACTGCGCGCCGTGCCCGGCATGGTCGTGACCGAGAAAGTCGGCGGTACCGGCGTCGTCGGTATGTTGAAAAACGGTGATGGGCCCGTCGTCCTTATGCGCGCGGATATGGATGGCCTGCCTGTGCAAGAACGCTCCGGTCTGGCCAATGCGTCGACGGTGAAACAGGTCGGGGTCGATGGCCTTGAAATGCCTGTGATGCACGCGTGCGGCCATGATGTGCATATCACCGCATTGGTGGGTACAGCGCGTCAGTTGGCACGGATGAAGGATCGCTGGAAGGGTACGGTTTTATTCATTGTCCAGCCTGCCGAAGAACGTGTCGGCGGCGCAAAGGCGATGATAGAAGACGGCCTCTACACCCGCTTTCCAAAGCCAGATTATGCCTTGGCCTTTCATGTCGCCGCAGAGCTTGAGGCTGGTAAAATCTCGGCCTCAGAAGGCATTCAATATTCGTCGGCGGACAGCGTTGACATTCGCGTGCCCGGGATCGCTACCCACGGCGCAGCGCCGCATTTGGGCCGGGATCCAGTCTATATTGCCTCGCAAATCGTTGTCGGTCTTCAATCGATCATCAGCCGTGAAAAGGGACCATTGGACCCCGGCGTAATTACCGTTGGCGCTTTCCATGCGGGAACAAAGCATAACATTATTTCCGAATATGCCGACTTACAGGTGACGGTGCGTTCCAACAGTCAGGCCGTGCGCGATCAACTCATTGCCTCTATCGAGCGCGTTGCCAAGGGCATTGGCGCGGCACATGGCTTGCCGCAAGACAAGTTGCCTATTGTTACAGTGACGGAGAGCACGCCAGTCACGGTCAATGATGGTGCGCTTGCCCGCCGCTTGAACGGGGCTATCGCCAATGCCTTGGGTAAGGATGTGGTGACACCGTTCCGCCAGACGGCAATGGGCGCGGAAGACTTCGCCTTTTTCGTGGATCAGAAACATGGCATTCCGGGCTATTATTTCGCCGTTGGTGGGACGAAGCCTGAATGGATCGTTGCCGCAAAGAATGGCGGCCCGCCCGTGGCTGGCCACCATTCGCCTTTGTTCAAAATTGATCCAGAATCATCCGTACGGCTGGGGATTGAGGCAACGACCGCTGCGGTGCTCGATTTGCTTGGGCCAAGCAAAAACTGATCGCTGGCTAAACAGAGTATAAGGAAGCCAATATGGCGCGCAAAATTCGCGATCATTACGAAGCGGACGAAGCGTCAGCAGAGCCGGAATTGAGCTGTTGGCTCTGCGCGCGCCCAATGGGCAATGTGACCGAATGGCATCATCCCGTGCCGAAAAGCCGGGGTGGGAAAGAGCGGCAACCGGTGCACCCGATTTGCCACCGGACCATCCACGCCAATTTCACCAACAGCGATCTCGAAAAACGCTTCGCCACTGTGGACGCTTTATTAGCGCATGACGAAATCGGACGGTTTGTCGACTGGATAGCCAACAAACCGTCCGACTTTAACGCACCAACAAAAGACCGGCGTTAATCAATGCGGCACGTGCGATTGGCTGTCACCTTTGGTTTTCCAGAGGGAAAACAGGATGCCGCCAAGGATAAGCGCGAAGGTCACGCCAAGGCTCAACACTGGCGGGAACTTGTCGCCGGCCATGAGGAAGTCCGACACGAAGATCTTCGACCCGATGAAGACCAAAACCAGCGCCAGTGCGTATTTCAGATAATGGAAACGATGCACCATCGCCGCTAAGGCGAAATACAAAGCGCGCAGGCCCAAAATCGCCATGATGTTCGACGTATAGACAATGAAGGTATCCGTGGTGATTGCAAAGATCGCTGGCACCGAGTCTACGGCAAACACCAAGTCGGCCAAGTTGATGACGACCAGCGCCAAGAATAAGGGCGTGGCCGCACGCACCATCTTGCCCGTCTTCTCGTCAGGCACCTTGACGAAGAACTTCTCGTCATGGAGCTCTTTGGTCACGCGCATATGTGTTGAGATATATTTGACCACCGGGTTCTTGGCGACGTCCATTTCCTGGTCACCGCTGAACAGCATCTTGATGCCCGTTCCGATGAGGAAGGCTGCGAAGATGTAGAGCGTCCAATAATATTCCTGCACAATGGCCGCGCCAGCCGCGATCATGAGGCCGCGCAACACAATGACTGCGATAATGCCCCACAAAAGCGCCCGATATTGATATTTGCGCGGAATCGCGAAGAAGGTGAAAATCAGGCTGATGACGAAGACATTATCGATCGACAGCGCCTTTTCGATGAAAAAGCCCGTATAATATTGCATGCCCATCTCGGCGCCTTTTTGGAACCAGACCCAGATGCCGAACAGCATGGCGATGCTGATATAGAAAGCGGACAGTTTCAGGCTTTCTGCGATGCCCATTTCCTTGTCCTCCTTATGCAGGATGCCAAGGTCAAAGGCTGTCAACGCCACAACAATGCTTAGAAAAGCGAGCCAAAACCAGACTGGTGTCCCCAACCAGTCCATTGTCAAAAATTCCATGAAATATTCCCTGTTTTACAGTATGCGATGCACCACGCGGACGACAATCCGCGCGGTGGCTAAGTTTCAAATATTAGATTTTGTTAAGATGCAATGGCCGCCGCGAAGATGCTTTGGCTTGGCCTTCAAGACGATCCTTGATTGCCAGCTTAAGCCGCTTTAGTTTTTGAACGCGAAAAATATCTGGCCAACGCCGGGTGATTTCGGCGCGCAATTCGCGGTCAATCCTCTGGTGATATTGCATCAATCGAAATGCCGAAAATGTCATAGCTCATCCTCTTTGAACATAGTTTGAGTTCAATCGGATGTTCCGGGCATGGCCAAACGTATTTCGGGGGTATTTGAAGACCGCCTGACCACTGCACCGGAAACATCCGATGCGGCCGACATCACGTTCCTTCCGAAGAAGCGAGCGTCAGAGGGGCCCGGTCCGCCTAGCTGTTATGGAGCGATTCAGTCCGAATTGCAAGATGATTGCGACACAAGACACTCGGCTCGTCGAGTTAATCCCTCAACAGGTCGTTGATGGCTGTCTTTGCGCGGGTCTGCGCATCGACGCGTTTGACAATGACGGCACAGGACAAATTGGGTCCGGGGCTGCCATCAGGCAAGGCTTTTCCGGGGATCGAGCCTGGCACCACGACCGAGTAAGCGGGGACGCGGCCAACAAATATCTCGCCTGTTGTGCGATCAATAATCTTGCTGGTTGAACTGATAAACACGCCCATGGATAGCACGGCGCCTTCTTCGACGATCACGCCTTCGACAACCTCCGACCGCGCACCAATGAAGCAATTGTCTTCGATGATCACTGGCCCGGCCTGAAGTGGTTCCAAAACGCCGCCAATGCCAACGCCACCGGACAAATGCACATTCTTGCCGATTTGGGCGCAACTGCCGACGGTAGCCCATGTGTCGATCATCGTCCCATCATCCACGCGCGCGCCAATGTTGACAAAGCTGGGCATCAGGATGACGTTTTTGCCGATATAGCTGCCATGTCGGGCCACGGCCCCGGGCACGACGCGGAAACCTGCATTGCGGAAACGGTCGGCATCCCAACCGCCGAATTTAGACGGAACCTTGTCATAAGCAGGCGCACCGGACGCCCCGCCATCGACCAAAACATTGTCATTCAGGCGGAACGACAAAAGCACAGCTTTTTTCAAATACTGGTGGACCTGCCAACTGCCCGACAGCTTCTCAGCCACGCGGAACGACCCATCATCTAGGCCAGCCAAGGCCGTCTGCACCGCTTCGCGCACTTCGCCTTGGGTCGCGCTGGAAATGCTGTCGCGTGCGTCCCATGCGGCATCAATGATCTTGGCAAGTTGGTCAGTCATATCGTTCTTTCAATGGCGTGTAGCGAGGAAAGCCATGCGCTTACGTCGGCAATCTCATGATCAATAAATGGTTCTGCACCGCTGCTATCAGCTTCGACGTCGTGATTCACCCAAATAGTTGTCATGCCCAAGGCCTTTGCTGGAGCAAGATTATAGGCCGAGTCCTCGAGAAAAAGTGCACGGGTCGGATCGATATTCAGCTCAGTGCATAGCCTGTCATAACTCGCAGATGCCGGCTTTGGCAGATGCTGCATCCGGTGAATGTCGAATATATCCTCAAACACGCCATCAAGGCCGCGCGCGGTCAGAACCCGTTGGGCGTAAGGCGCATCTGCGTTTGTGAAAATCAATTTGCGCCCTGGTAAAGCTTCGATCTGTCGCCGTAAATCAGCGGCGGGCTGCAACAGGGCCATGTCCACATCATGGACGAAATCAAGATACCCATGCGGGTCGACCGCATGTTCGGTCATCAATCCGCCCAGCGTGGTGCCATATTTTTTCCAATAAGCGTGCCTAATTTGGTGTGCAGCATCAGAATCGATGTTGAAAAACCTTTCAACATATAACGCAATTCGGTCCCTAACTTGCGCCATAATATTCGCCTCTGGCCCGTAAAGGGTAAGGTCTAGATCAAAAATCCAATTGTCGATGTTGTTGAAAGATAAATGCATCCGGCCACCTAGCCAGAAACCCATCTATACTCAACGGTAACCTTAGGTTAAGTTAGCGCCAATGGTGCTTAAGTATCAATTTAATCGCTGAAAGTCGTATCTTTATGCCCGAACCACGCATTAGTCGTAAAATTGCGATCGGTAGCTCCGTCCTTTTTGCACTCGCGCTGTCTGCTTGCGGCGGAGGTGGGGTAGGTTCGACACCCTTGCCGCCTTCCCCCACAGCGGACGTGCCACCTGCGCCGCCAGCAACCCCACGTACGCCGCCTCCAGCGCCGCCTCTGCGGCCGCCTGCGCCAACGACAAGTTTTGTAACATCGGAATATCTCCGCTCGGATGGACCAGATTTTCATCGGGCGATCACGGCCTATCAAGCGGGCGCTAGTGGGCGCGGGGTTACTGTTGGCATCATTGATTCAGGGATTGAGCCAAATAGCCACGAATTTGCGGGCCGAATCCATGCCCAGTCGGGGGATGTCACAGGCGCGGGTCGGCCGCTTGGCGACGATGATGGTCACGGCACAAGCGTTTCGCGCGTTTTGGCTGCCGCTAAGGATGATCGCGATGTCCACGGCATGGCTTTTAACGCGACAATATTGGCGTTGCGCGCCGATCAAGCGGGAAGCTGCGCCCCAACGGCTCAGGGCGTGAACGAAGCGGGGTGTGTGTTCTTCGATTCTGCCATTGCCGCTGGCGTTGATCGCGCCGTAGACAATAAAGCCCGCGTCATTAGTATTTCGCTCGGTGGGGCGAGCGGCGCGAGTAGCACGCTGCGCACCGCGATAGAACGCGCGACATCTGCTGGCGTTATAGTAGTCGTGTCAGCAGGAAATGAGGGGAATGAGTTCGATCCCGCATTTGACCCGAATAGCCCAAGCCCCTTTGCACAATCATTATTGGCCAATGGCAACGGGCTTGTCATCATTGCCACCGCTGTTGATGACAATGGTATCCTAACAAAATTCAGCAACAAGGCGGGGGTTGCACAGAACGCGGTGTTGTCCGCTTTAGGCCAAAGCATCTGCTGCGAATATCGCAACGACACTATTTACCGCTTAGTTACGAATGATGGGACCTCTGTGCGCGTGTTCAATGGCACGTCCTATGCCGCGCCACAGATCGCTGGTGCCGCAGCTTTGCTGGCGCAAGCCTTTCCGAACTTAACCGGCGCACAGATTGTGAACCTGCTGCTGACGTCCGCACGTGATGCGGGAATTCCTGACACCGATGCGATTTACGGACGCGGCATATTGGACATTGGTCGCGCCTTTGCGCCCGCGGGAACAACGTCGCTGGCTGGTACAAATATGGCCGTTATGCTGAACGGAAATGGCGGGACAACCTCAGCGGCCATGGGTGACGCTGCGGTGTCCCCTATGTCCGTAAATGCGGTGGTGCTGGACGGCTATGGCCGTGCATATGACATCAACATTGCCGAAGGGCTAAGCGCGAGCGCGCCACGTCTTCGGCTAATGCCTGTTTTGGTGGATCAGGGACGATCCGTCAGCATGTCGCGCGGAACAACCCAACTCGCCTTTTCAATCAGCGCCAGCAACGCCAGAAGCTTGGGCCTTTCGCCATTACCTCTTTCCAATGGGCAGCAGAACCAAGCGCGTATTTTGGCGGGCCGCGTCAGTGCCGCTATTGCACGCGACACCCGGTTTAGCCTTGGTATCCGCCAAGCGGCCGCAGGCCAAGTTGCGGCATTGCAGGGCAACTCGGGGGCTTCGTTTCTCACCGCGACCGATGCGCAGATTGACGGCGGTTTTGAACGCGCACCGGATCAATCTTTCGCGTTGCGTCATCAACTTGGGCGCTTCGGCGTGACAGGCAGCGTTGAGGCAGGCCAGGCACGTGTGTTCGAACGCGGCGGCGCGACGTTTATGCGTGAGGGTCATAATCGCTATCCTTATTCCTCCGTCGGCGTATCGCTAGATCGGCAGATTGGCCCTGCCAAAGTCGCTGTTGGTGCAAATTGGATGCGCGAAGACCAAACCATTCTGGGTGCTCGCTTCGCTAACTTCATTGGCCAAAATGGTGCGCGCAGCCTGTTTGTTGACGGCCGGGCTGATGTCACATTGATTGGCGCATGGTCGCTTGGCGCAAGCTGGCGGCAGGGATGGACCAACGCCAATGCCGGCGCGTCACTGACCGGCCAGAGCCTGATGCAAAGCAATGCCTTTTCGCTGGACCTGTCGGGCGGCAATGTCCTGACCAGCCATGACCGAATTGCGTTGCGTATAGCCCAACCCTTGCGCGTAACGCGTGGCGGGCTCGCGCTCAATCTGCCTGTGGCGTATGATTATGCAACGCTTGGGACGACATTTGCGGTCCGCCAGATTTCGCTGGCACCAAAGGGGCAGGAGATTGCCAGCGAGCTTGTATGGGGCGTGCCGATTTATGGCGGCCATTTCTCGTCAAATCTGTTCTGGCGGCAGGAACCGGGGCATTTCGAAAACGCACCCGATGATGTTGGCTTTGCGTTTCGTCTGCAGTTTGATTTTTAAACGGTGAAGCTTTCGCCGCAGCCGCAACTTCCCGTCGCATTGGGATTCGTAAACACAAAGCCAGCGGCAAATTCATCCTCGACCCAATCCATGATTGAACCGACGAGATACAGCACGGAGCCGCCATCAATATACAACACGCCTCCGGGGGTTTCGATTTTCTCGTCGAACGCGACGGCCTCAGTCACATAATCGACCGAGTAAGCAAGGCCTGAACAGCCACGGCGCGGGGTGGACAGCTTCACGCCGATGGCGCCTTCGGGTGCCTTGGACATCAGTTCGGCAATGCGCGTTTCGGATGCCGCTGTGAGCATAACTGCCGCAGGGCGAGCGCGTGTTTTCAGTTCGGTCATAACATTCCAAGCTCCAAACGGGCTTCATCAGTCATATTGGCTGGGCTCCATGCGGGCTCCCACACCAAATTCACTTCGGCGTCGCCGATGCCGGGCACCGCGCCCACGCGCAGTTCAACTTCGCCGGGCATCGATTCTGCAACCGGGCAATTCGGCGTCGTCAGTGTCATCGAAACGACAGCATGGCCATCGTTGATCTCGACATTGTAAATCAGGCCAAGGTCGTAAATATTCACCGGAATTTCGGGGTCATATATTTCCTTGAGCGCAGCAATCACCGCCTCATACAAATCACCATCGGGTTCGCTTGGCGCGGGCGCGGCGGGCTTTTGCGCGAGGAAGCCTTCCAGATAATCCTTCTTGCGTTCGGACGTGTCAGTTGCGCTTTCGACCCGCGCCTTTGGCGGCTTCTCTACGCTTTCAACTTCTTGTATGCGGATGTTCTCGTTCATCCAAAAATCCTCTTCACCCGTTCGAGGCCGCGCACCAGAGCCGCGACATCATCTTCATCATTATAAATTCCAAAGCTCGCCCGCGCGGTGGCAGGTACGCCCAAATGGTCCATCAACGGCTGCGCACAATGGTGGCCAGCGCGAATGGCGACATTTTCTTCGTCCAATATTGTCCCGATGTCGTGCGGATGCACGCCCTCCATCGAGAAGGAGACTATCCCTGCTGATTGTTCAGGGCCGTATAAAGTGATCGAATTGATCGCACGCAAGGCATCGCGCGTCTGTGCGGCCAATGCACTTTCATGTGCAAATATAGCGTCGGGGCCAAAGCTATCGATGAAATCAATAGCGGCATGCAGGCCAATTACCTCAATGATCATGGGCGTCCCTGCCTCAAACCGTGAAGGGGCAGGGGCGTAGGTCGTCTTTTCAAACGTCACCCGATCAATCATCGCGCCGCCGCCCTGATAAGGGGGCATCGCATTCAGCGTTTCGGCCTTTGCCCACAATACGCCAAGGCCGGTCGGGCCGTATAATTTGTGCCCCGACATGACATAGAAATCGCAATCCAACGCCGCCATGTCCAGATGCATGCGCGGCGCGGCCTGGCAGCCGTCGAGCAAGAATTTTGCACCAACCGCATGCGCGGCGTTCGCGACCCGGCGGGCGTCAAGCACCGAGCCAAGCACGTTCGACACATGCGCCAACGCGACCATCTTGTGCGCTGGCGTCAAATGCGTCTCTAACCAATCAAGGTCGATTTGGCCGTCCGCAGTCAAGGGACAGACATCGATATGCGCCCCAACCTTCTCGGCGACCATCTGCCATGGCACGATGTTGCTGTGATGCTCCAATTGGCTGAGCATGATACGGTCGCCCGCCGTCAGGTTGGCTGTTCCCCAGCTTTGCGCGACGAGGTTGATGCCCTCGGTCGCACCGCGTACAAACACAATCTCATCGGACGAAGCCGCGCCCATGAAGCGCGCCACACGGGCTCGCGCTGCCTCAAACGCAACGGTCATATTCGCCGACCGTGCATAGACGCCGCGATGGACGGTGGCATAATCCACGCCGCCTGCACGCATCATCGCGTCCAGAACGACCTGCGGCTTTTGCGCTGTCGCGGCGGTGTCCAGATAATGCCAGTTGTTAGCAAGGCCGGGGAATTGGTCGCGGATGGGTGAAGTGGATTTCAGCATACCAAAACACCGTCATGCTGAACTTGTTTCAGCATCCATCGTGTAACCGAGACCGAGGGGATGAGAGGCAAAATAGACCCTGGAACGTAAGTCACCACAGGTGAAACCAGTTCAGGGTGACGACGATTTAGAGGGAATAGTGCACTCACACCAATTCCCCTAATTTCTTAAGCGCCGCCTCGGTTAGCATTTCTTCATCCGCCGCACCTTCAAACACGCCGGCGACAAAGGCTTGCAACATCAACTTCTTTGCATCCGCTGGCGCAATGCCGCGGGCTTGCAAATAGAACAGCCCCATCGGGTCCAACTCACCAATGGCACAACCATGCGCACATTTGACATCGTCGGCGTAGATTTCGAGTTCGGGCTTTGCATTGGCGGTCGCGCTGCGGTCTAGCAACATGGCCTTCACCGACTGCACGCTGTCGGTCAGTTGCGCATCGCGCGCAACGGCGACCTTACCTAAATAGGTTCCAGTTGCGGTTCCCGCGAGGACCGATCGCACGATCTGCGACGATGTTGCTTTGGGTTCGGCGTGGGTGACAGTCGTGACGATCTCGAGATTTTGGGTGCCGCCGCCAATTTGGACTGCGCCCAGTTTGAAATCGGCCTGCTCATGCAAGGTGACGTTCAACTCCACGCGACCATATTCGCCGCCGATGTTAAGGATGTGGATTGCCGCTCTTGCGCCTTTGCCGATGGCGATTTCAAGCTGGTGGATTGCGCCACTGTCCTGAACAATCGTCCGCGCAAAAGCCCCGCCTGCAGGCACGATAATGCTTTCAGGCGCAGGTAAGGGCCATGCTGCCTCGACAGCGGCAATGTCGCTGTAGCGCCATGCTTCATCGTGGCGGGTAGGGAGCAAGGCAGTCACTCCCACACTCCGTCACCCTGAACTTGTTTCAGGGTCCATTTCGCTTCTATACTCTTCGGCTTGATCGGCACGATAGATGCTGAAACAAGTTCAGCATGACGGTGTTGGATAAAGGCAACGGCAAGAATCATGCCGCCAATTCCTTATACCCGTCGCGCTCCAGCTCAAGCGCGAGTTCAGGTCCGCCGCTCCGCGTGATGCGGCCGCCATCAAGCACATGGACGAAGTCGGGCTTCACATAATCAAGAAGCCGCTGATAATGCGTGATCAGCAACACGGCCTTGTCGGGCTTGCGCATGATGCGGTTGATGCCGTCGCCGACGATGCGCAATGCGTCGATGTCGAGGCCGCTGTCGGTTTCATCCAAGATCGCGATCGCGGGGTTGATGATGCCCATTTGCACCATTTCGTTGCGCTTCTTTTCACCGCCGGAAAAGCCGACATTTACCGGGCGCTTGAGCATGTCCATATCCATGCCAAGCGCGCCCGCTTGCTCGCGCGCTACTTTCAGGAATTCTGCGCCGGATAAAGGTGCCTCACCACGGTTCTTGCGCTGCGCATTCAATGCTTCACGTAGAAACTGGACATTTGATACGCCTGGAATTTCGACGGGATATTGGAAGCCCAAAAACAAGCCAGCGGCGGCGCGTTCATGCGGTTCAAGGCCGAGTAGGTCTTGTCCGTTAAAGGTTATCTCACCCTCAGTCACTTCATAGCCAGGTCGGCCGGAGAGCACATAACCGAGCGTTGATTTGCCCGCACCATTCGGCCCCATGATCGCGTGGATTTCACCTGCGTTCAGTGACAGTGTCAGGCCCTTAAGAATAGGCTTGTCGCCAACATTGGCGTGGAGGTTAGTTATTTGTAGCATGTTACTTCTTTTTTCCATCAAAGCTTTATTCGATCATTGCCTGCTGGTTGGCTCATCCAACCGAGCCCTCTAAACTAATCCCCAACAACTTCTGCGCCTCAACCGCAAATTCCATGGGCAGTTGCTGCAACACTTCCTTGGCAAAGCCGTTGACGATCAACGTCACCGCTTCCTCCGCATTCAGGCCGCGGGCCATTGCGTAGAACATCTGGTCGTCGGAAATCTTGCTCGTCGTTGCTTCATGTTCAATCTGCGCGCTGGGGTTGCGCACTTCGATATAGGGCACAGTGTGCGCGCCGCTTAAGGACCCCAGCAGCAGCGAATCGCACTGGGTGAAGTTGCGCACGCCTTCGGCATTGGGTGCGACGCGGACGAGGCCGCGATAGGTGTTATTGCTGTGGCCGGCGCTGATGCCCTTACTGACAATGGTCGAGCGGCTGCCTTTGCCATTGTGGATCATCTTGGTGCCAGTGTCGGCTTGCTGATAATTGTTGGTTACCGCAACCGAGTAAAATTCGCCCACGCTATTCTCACCGTTCAAAACGCAGCTTGGATATTTCCACGTCACTGCGCTGCCGGTTTCGACTTGAGTCCAAGACACCTTGCTATTCTTGCCCTGACACAAAGCGCGCTTGGTCACGAAATTATAGATGCCGCCCTTGCCCTCTGCATCGCCGGGATACCAGTTTTGCACGGTCGAATATTTGATTTCGGCATCGTCGAGCGCAACGAGTTCAACAACAGCGGCATGCAACTGGTTTTCGTCACGCATTGGCGCGGTGCAGCCTTCAAGATAGCTAACATAGCTATCCTTATCGGCGATAATCAACGTGCGTTCGAACTGCCCTGTGTTTTCCGCGTTAATGCGGAAATAGGTGCTAAGCTCCATCGGGCACCGCACGCCTTCGGGAATGTAAACGAAAGTCCCGTCGGAAAAGACCGCGCAATTCAATGTCGCGAAATAATTGTCGTGCATCGGCACAATCTTACCGAGCCATTTTTTCACCAGCTCCGGATATTCCTTAATTGCCTCCGATATGCTGCGGAAGATGACGCCTGCGCGCTCCAATTCGGCGCGAAAAGTGGTGGCGACCGAGACGCTGTCAAAAACGGCGTCTACCGCGACGCGGCGCGCGCCTTCGACGCCGGCCAGCACTTCTTGTTCGGCAATTGGAATACCCAGCTTTTCATAAATGCGCAGGATTTCAGGATCGACCTCATCCAGCGACCCAAGCTTTGGCTTAGCCTTTGGCTCGGCATAATAATAGGCGTCCTGATAATCGATGGGCTGCACGTTGAGCTTGGCCCAATCGGGCGGCGTCATGGTTTTCCAGCTTGCGAACGCCTTTAGGCGCCATTCGAGCATCCATTCGGGCTCATTTTTTTTGGCGGAGATAAAGCGGACGGTATCCTCGGTCAGGCCCTTTGGTGCGAAGTCGGTTTCGATGTCCGATGACCAACCATGCTCATAATCCGCGACACGATCTGCGGCATCCCAAGCTGCCTTATCCTTGATGTCCATGTCTTCGTTCATCGCGTTAATCCCGCCAAATTGATTTGTGCCAACGCACCGCGCACCGCATTATTGACCATTGGCCAGTGCGCTTGGACGTTGCAGCTGCCTTCCTTCACGCAATGCTGTCCCATTGCGTGCTTGTGCGAATCGCAACATGTGGTCAGCGCAATCGGACCTTCGACAGCTTCAATGATATCGGCAATGGTGATTGCGGCGGCGGGACGGGCAAGCGTGATGCCGCCGCCTGTGCCACGGGCCGAGCGCAACAGGCCCGCCTTTGTCAATATACTCACCAGCTTTTGCGCTGTCGGCAGGGCCAACCCAGTTTCGGCGGCAAGATCAGTCGCCGATACGCGCGCAAAACCGCAATGGCGCGAAGCTGCGCTCATGATCACCACTGCATAATCGGCCATATTCGACAAACGCATCTTGCGTCCCCTAATCAGATAAATTTACTCCGATTAGGGGCAGATGGTCCCTTTATGCACGGAAATCAAGCCAGAAAGGACTCTGTAGCGGGGAAATGGCCTAAGTCGCTTTGAGTAGGGATTGGTCCCTAGTGGCGTCGACGGCTAACAACATAATCCTCTAACGTCTGGGCCTCTGCCGTGTTGAAACGCAAACCCAGCTTACTGCGCCGCCATAATATATCCTCGGCGGATTGCGCCCATTCGTGATCGACGAGATAATCCGCCTCAACCGCATATAGGCCATGTCCAAAATCCGTGCCTAAATCGGCAAGTCCGCTGGCGTTTGATAAAAAAGCACGGGTCTTTGTTCCGTAGCTTCGCACCCAACGGTGAACGAGTGCGGCGGGCAAATAGGCATGCGCCTGCTGAATATCCGAAGCGAGGCGATTGGCACCATCAATTGGAAAATCCCCGCCCGGCAAGGACTGACGCAATGTCCAGCTTTCGCCTTTGAGTGCGGCCAAATGCTTCGAAAGCCGCTCGACTGCGCTCTCGGCCAGATGCCGATAGGTGGTTATCTTGCCGCCAAAGACCGAGAGGATCGGTGCCGTTCCGTCCGCATCAACATCCAGTTCGAAATGATATCCGCGCGACGCTGTTTCCGGTTTGCCTGAGCCGTCGTCGACTAATGGCCGGACGCCTGCAAAGCTGTACAGCGCATCGGCAGGCGTGATGGATTGCTTAAAATAAGCCGCAGCTGACGCGCAGATATACGCAATCTCTTCTGCAGTCGCGTGAATGTCATCGAGCGAACCTGTATGATCGGCATCAGTCGTCCCTATGAGGGTGAAGTCGTCCTCATAAGGAATGGCGAAGAATATGCGGCCGTCGGGGTTTTGACAGAAATAGGCTTGCGGCGTGTCGAACATTTTTTGGACCACGATATGCGATCCTCTTACCAAGCGGATTGTGCCACCGGATGGCCGGTCATGCCCTGTCGTCCGTGCCAGCAAGTCCAGCACCGCTGGCCCCGCCGCATTGGCAACCGCGCGCGCCAGCACGGGTTCTTGTCCTGCAACTTCTATATGCCATAATCCATCGCGACGCTCGAGATGCGTAACTTCGCAGCGGGTGCGAATATCTGCTGCATGTTCAGCGGCGTCCATCGCGTTCAACACGACCAAGCGGGCGTCATCGACCCAGCAGTCCGAATATTCAAACGCCTTCACAAATTCGGGCCGAAGCGGCTTTCCTGCTGCCGCTGTTTTCAGATCGACCGTGCGCGTGGCGGGCAGCAGTTTCCGGCCACCAATATGGTCGTACAAAAACAAGCCAAGCCGCACGAGCCACGCTGGACGAATCCCCTTTTGATGCGGCAAAATGAAGCGCAGTGGCCAGATGATATGCGGCGCAATCGCCCACAAACGTTCACGCTCAATCAACGATTCGCGGACCAACGCAAATTCATAATGTTCAAGATAGCGCAGCCCGCCATGAATGAGCTTCGTCGAGGCAGAAGACGTGCCCCGGGCCAAATCCCCACGTTCAAGCAAGATGACTTTCGCGCCCCTGCCAGCGGCGTCACGTGCGATACCCGCGCCGTTAATACCACCGCCAATAACGGCCAAATCATAGATCATCTGGTTCATAAAAACGCCCATGCAAATGCCGCCGCGGTCACAAAGGCGGTAGCGGTCGCCAGCATCACCGGAAGCAGCGCCCGCCACCCTTGCGTAAGCAGCAGATCAAGCCGTGACCGCATCGCCGTAGCTGTGACTGCAAACAATAACATCGCCTTGGAAGCCATCAAGCCATATTCCGCCACCCAGTCGGGCGCGTCCATAATGGAATTTACGGCAACAGCAACAAAGAAGGCGATGATGAACCAAGGCAATTTGAGTTTGGAAACCAAGCTTCTGGGGCGTCCATCGCTTGACCCAATAGCAAGCCCGACAAGCGCCACGGCAGGTGCGAGGAGCGCGACGCGAGACAGTTTTACAATTGTCGCAGTCTCGCCCGCCGATTGGGAGAAGCTATAGCCGCCACCCAGAGATTGCGCGACATCATGCACCGCAGCACCCATCAAGAAGCCAGCTTGCCTGTCGGTGAAATTGAGCTGCGCGGCAATCAGCGGATAGAATGACATGGCGACCGCGCTTGCCAAGGTCACGCCAACGAGAATGAGCGTAAACTGCGACTGGTTAAGGCGCTCACGCCCAATGACCGCGTAAATCGCCAAAGCTGCGGACGCACCGCAAATGGCGGTCGCGCCGCCGGCTAGCCAGCCTGCATAGCGGCTTTGCCCGCCCAACCGCGCGCCTAAAAGTCCAGCCCCCATGACCAAAGACATAATGCCAATCAGCCCCAAAAATGCGAGCGCACCAAGTCCGCCAATTTGCAGCGCGGTAACTTGTGTGCCCAACAGTACGATGCCCCAGCGCAAGCAGGACGTGCCGCAGAAATCAAGCCCAGGATGCACCTTTTGTTCTGCCGACACAAAATTGAGTGCAAGGCCAAGCAATAAACCCGCCAGCATGACAGGCATGCCATAATGTTCGGAAAACCAAGTTGCGGCGATTGAGGCAATGCCGACGACCGCAAGTCCCGGAAACAGAGCGCTGATCAACAACCTTTTGGCGCGCGCAGGATTATCCTCTGCGAGGTAGGTTTCGCCGTAGAGGTCAGCGATGTAATTCGCGTTTATGTCTTGCGGTGTCATATGCCCTTCTATAGGCAAGTCCGCGAGTAGTTCCAGCATAAAGCGCGATGCGCAATCGACCGAGCGGAGACAATGATGCAGTGTGGTGAAGCGACATGAAGCGAATCACGCCGACGCTGCGCTGGACATTGTTTGGGCTGTTGTGTGTTGCCGGCATTTTCAATGCCATAGACCGGCCAGTCATCGCGATTCTGAAGCCTGACATTTCGGCTGACCTCGGTTGGAGCGATACCGATTTTGCCAATCTCGCCTTTGTAACGCAGGTTGCAGCAGCGCTGTCTTTCTTGTTCACCGGGTGGCTCGTTGATAGAATTGGCGTGCTGCGTTCAATGATAGCTGGCGTTACCACGTGGAGCCTTGCGGCGATGGCGCATGGCTGGGCCATAGCTGGCTGGCAAGTTGTGGCTGCCCGCATCGGCCTTGGCGCGACGGAGGCTGTGCAGACGCCGCTGACCATTAAGACCGTCGCCACGCTTTTTCCTCCGGACAAGCGCTCGTTCGCTTTTGGTGTGGGCACAGCGATTGCCGGGATTGGCACAATCACCATGCCGTTTTTCATCCCCGTGATCGCCGCTATTTGGGGATGGCGCGGCGCGCTTATCTTTGGCGGGGTTGGCGGTTTTATAACGCTGGCGCTGTGGCTGTGGTTAGCGCGTGGGGTGAAGTTTGATGATAAGGCCGAAGACGTCCATCGGGATTTTGCCGATGATGGTGCGCCTTATGGTCCCATATTGATGGAACGGCGTACGTGGGCAATCGTGATTGCCAAAATGTTGTCCGACGCGACTTGGTGGCTCATCAATTTCTGGCTGCCGGATTTTTATCGCAAGGAATTTGGCCTGACCACAGGCGAGCTGGCGATTCCGCTGGCGATAGCCTTTTTCGGGTCGGGGGCAGGCGCACTGTTCGCAGGCTGGTTATCAACACGGCTTTTGGAAGCGGGATGGAGCGTCAACCGCGTGCGCAAGACGATCATGTTTGGGTCGGCTGCCATTGTGGTGCCATTGCCCTTCGTTCTCACGTTGGATTCATTCTGGCCCGTGGCGATTATGATGGGCGTGGTGATGGCGGGGCATCAGGGCTTTTCGTTGTCGATATTCTCGATCATCACCGACGTCGTACCGCGCGGCAAGGTTGGGCGCGTTACCGCTTTTGGCGCATTCATGGGCAACATGGGCGGCGCCTTGATCCAGCTGGTGACAGGTACCGCTTTGGCGGCGGGGTTGGGTTTCACGCCCCTGTTTATCTTTGCTGCAGCGTCTTATTTACTGGCTTTGGGCTGGCTGCATTGGCTGTTGCCGCATATCCAGCGCGTCGAGAAAGCCGGAACAATCGCCGCATGATGGCCAGACAAGAAACCTTCATGCGACGCGTCAGCGCGTCACATGAAGTTCTAATGCATCCTACCGCTTATGCTGGCTTTGCAAGGCCCTCGGTTTGCACGAGCTCCTGTAGTTCGCCCGCGTCGTACATTTCCATCATGATATCGGAACCGCCCAGAAATTCGCCCTTAACATAAAGCTGCGGGATTGTTGGCCAATCGCTATAATCTTTAATAGCAGCACGGATTTCCATGTCTTGCAGCACATCGACGCTTTCATAAGCGACGTTGAGATGGTCAAGAATGGCTATCGCCTTGCTCGAAAAACCGCATTGCGGAAACAGGGGGCTGCCCTTCATAAACAGAACAACATTATTACCTTTGACGATCTCTTCGATCCGTTCGTGAACGCTCATGTATAATACTCCAAAAATTCTAATTATGAGGAATGGCTGTCGTGAGCTGCAAGGCATGCAAAACGCCGCCCATCCGTCCGCCCAGCGCGTCGTAAACCGCCTTATGCTGTTTTACGCGGGGTAGCCCGCGAAAGCTTTCGCTCACTACACGCGCGGCATAATGGTTGCCGTCACCGGCAAGGTCGGTAATCTCCACCAAGGCATCGGGCAAAGCGGCCTTGATCATGCCTTCAATTTCGTCTGCCTGCATTGCCATTAGGCTGGCTCGATAAACTGGCGACGCGCTTCGACCATTTTGTCCTCAAGCGCGCCACGAATCATGGCATCGTCAATTTCAACACCTGCCGACGTCAAATCACCTAGCAGCTTGCGCACAACATCTTCGTCGCCAGCTTCTTCAAAGTCCGCTTGCACGACGGAAGTGGCGTAAGCTGCGGTCTCTTCTGGCGTAAGACCCATTTTTTCGGCGGCCCAGTGCCCAAGCAGCTTGTTCCGGCGGGCGGTTATCTTGAACTGCGTTTCTGCGTCATGCGCAAACTTGTTTTCAAAAGCGGTCTCGCGGTTGTCGAAACTTGTCATGTTGCAGTTCCTATCTGTTGTCTGCCCAAGATAATGGCTTTGCGTACAATCAACAAGGCTGATGCACGTCAAATGTGCACCACCAGCTTCCCGACAGCCGCGCGGTCACCAAGCCGGGCAATCGCGGTCCCAGCATCGGCCAGTGCGAACGTCTCCGAAATACGTGGCTTGATTTTGCCCGCGGCATAAAGATCGAACAATTCCGAGACGTTGGCGTGGTTCTTATGTGGCGTACGCGCGGCAAAGGCGCCCCAGAAGACGCCGCAAACGTCGCAGCTTTTCAGCAATGTCAAGTTTAACGGCAGCTTGGCGATGCCCGCGGGGAAGCCAACGACCAGAAACTTGCCTTCCCATGCAATGGCGCGCACCGCAGGCTCGCTATAATCTCCGCCGACTGTGTCATAAATGATGTTGAAGCCATCGCGGCCAGCGGCGGCCTTGAACATTTCGGCCACGGCCTTGGATTGATCCTTATCGAAGGGCTGATGGGGGTAAACCACAACTTCATCGGCGCCGGCCTCTCTTGCTATTTTGGCTTTGGCTTCGCTCGAAACACCAGCGACCACGCGGCCACCATAAGCTTTGGCCAGCTCAATCGCCGAAATGCCAATGCCGCCAGCCCCACCGAGGACCAAGACATTGTCGCCAGCCTTCATATGACCGCGATCTTTCAGCGCATGAATCGATGTGCCATATGTCATCAGCAACGACGCACCATCGTCAAAAGACATGGCGTCGGGCATTTTGAAGCAGTTGAACGCCGCAACCGCGACCTTTTCAGTCAGCCCGCCATTGCCGCACAGCCCTATCACGCGGTCGCCAATGGCAAATCCGCTAACGCCTTCGCCAATGGCTTCGACGATACCAGCGATTTCGCCGCCGGGGGCAAAGGGGCGCTCGGGTTTAAACTGATACAGGTCGACAATCATCAACGTGTCAGGAAAGTTGATCGAGCATGCTTTTACCGCAACAACGACTTGGCCAGGACCAGCGACTGGTTCAGGCAGTTCGCCCGTAACGAGCGTTTCGGGGCCGCCGCTGGCGGTTGATAATAAGGCGCGCATGTCTCTCTCCTAGGCTTGGTTGGGCGACAGCCAGGACTGGCTTGCCGAAATCTTGTTTTCATAGGCCGAAATGGCGTCGCTGCTTTTGAGCGTGAGGCCGATTTCATCGACGCCGTTGATCAGGCAATGTTTGCGAAAGGGGTCGATTTCAAATGCAAAGCGGTCCTGAAACGGCGTGGTGACTGTCTGCGTTTCCAGATCGATATGGATCTCATCGGTCTTCGCCACGTCCATCAGGCGGTCTATGGCTTCTTGCGGCAGGACGATAGCTAATAGACCATTTTTGAAGGCGTTGCCGGAAAATATGTCGGAGAAACTTGGCGCTATAACAGCCGAAATACCCAAATCGGCCATAGCCCAAGCGGCATGTTCGCGGCTTGACCCGCACCCAAAATTGTCGCCAGCGATTAATATTGGCGCGCCTGCATATGCCGGATCATCAAATACATTGCCCGCCACGCCGCGCAGTGTTTGAAACGCGCCTTTGCCAAGCCCGGACCGGCTTATGGTTTTGAGCCACGCGGCCGGAATGATAATGTCGGTGTCGACATTTTTCAGCCCAAGCGGATAGGCCTTGCCCTTAACGCTGCTGATAGGCTGCATAGGTTTAGTCCGTTCCCGTTTTGGGTTGATTTTGACGGATTGGCTCGACTTCGGGCTCCGGGGATATAGGTTCAAGCTTGCCCTTTTTCTGGGTCAGGCTGCGCCGTCCGGCATATAATAATGCAGCCACCAACGCAGCTGACCCTACGGCTGCACCAACTTTTGCTGTGGTCGACCATTTGGCGTCGCCATCGGATTTTTTATCGGTCATATGTCTCTTCCTTGATGGACTAAACCTTAGCTTTGGCTTCTGTGACTAGTAAAGAGAATAGCTTATCTTTGCGCAAGGTTGAACGCGCAACGGCAAATCGTGCTATTATATGTTAGTCCATAAATGCGCGCACATCGGTAAGCCTTCCAGTGATGGCTGCAGCTGCGGCCATAGCCGGGCTGACCAAATGCGTGCGGGCGCCGGGGCCTTGCCGTCCCACAAAATTGCGGTTGCTGGTGGATGCGCAACGCTCTCCGGCAGGTACCTTGTCGGGATTCATCCCCAAGCAGGCTGAACAACCCGGTTCGCGCCATTCAAGACCGGCATCGATGAATATGCGGTCAAGACCTTCCGCCTCAGCCTGCTGCTTCACTAGGCCGCTGCCGGGAACGACAATTGCCCATTTGACATTATCCGCCTTTTTGCGGCCTTTCAGCACGGCTGCAGCAGCGCGCAGATCTTCAATCCGGCTATTGGTGCAACTACCGATGAAGATATTTTCCACCGATATGTCGGTCATCGGCATGCCGGGGGTAAGTCCCATATAGTCCAGTGATTTTTGGGCCGCGGCTTGCTTCGATGGATCGGCAAAGGTCGACGGATCGGGAACGACGCCTGTAATCGGCAACACATCCTCTGGGCTCGTGCCCCAAGTGACGCTTGGCGCGATGTCGGCGGCGCTGATGGTGACGACCTTGTCATAGACTGCGTCTATATCGGTTGCGAGTGAACGCCAATAAGCGACAGCTGCGTCCCAATCGCCGCCCTTGGGGGCCATCGGGCGACCCTTCAGATAGGCATAAGTCACATCGTCAGGCGCGACCAAGCCAGCGCGCGCGCCATGTTCGATTGCCATGTTGGAAATGGTCAAGCGGCCCTCAATGCTGAGTGCGCGAATGACGGCGCCTGTATATTCGATGACATGGCCCGTCCCACCAGACGCGCCCAGCACGCCGGTGATATGCAGCACAACGTCTTTGGCCGAAACGCCAGGGCCAAGTTCGCCCTCAACGCGGACTTCCATCGACTTGGACCGGCTAAGTTGAAGTGTTTGTGTCGCCAAAACATGTTCGACCTCTGACGTGCCAATGCCAAAGGCCAATGCGCCCAGTCCGCCATGACAGGCGGTATGGCTATCCCCGCAGACAATTGTCGTTCCGGGCAAGGAAAAACCTTGTTCCGGACCGACGACGTGGACTATGCCCTGCTTCACGTCGGTGGCGTCAATATACGAGATACCGAACTCCGGCGCGTTACGTTCCAGTGCTTCCAATTGCTGCGCGCTTTCGGGGTCAGCAATCGGGATATTGTTGCCGTTGGCGTCTAAACGCGCCGTAGTTGGAAGATTATGATCCGGCACGGCCAAAGTCAGGTCTGGCCGCCGCACCTGGCGTCCGGCGACGCGAAGGCCTTCAAAGGCTTGCGGGCTGGTAACTTCGTGGACAAGATGACGGTCGATAAAGATCAGGCACGTTCCATCGTCGCGTTGCTCCACGACATGAGCGTTCCAGATTTTTTCGTACAATGTTTGCGGTGCTGACATAATAAAAATGCCATAGAAGCGATTGCAGCTAAATCAAGTGAGGCAACGCTGGTTGCACTTCAAAATTGAAAACATTGCGTCTATTAGGGTTATTATGAGCATTTTCAGCATCATTTTTATCGTGCTTGCAACGGTCTTTGTCATGGAATGGGTGGCCTGGTCTAGCCATAAATATATCATGCATGGTTGGGGTTGGGGCTGGCACCGCGACCATCATGAACCGCATGATAATGCACTGGAAAAGAACGATCTTTATGGCATCGTGGGCGCAGCGACCAGCATTTCGCTATTCGCGATTGGCAGCCCTTTAGTGCTTGGCAACGACGCGTGGGAACCCGCGACATGGATCGGCCTTGGAGTCCTGTTTTACGGCATCATTTACACGGTCATCCACGATGGCCTCGTGCATCAACGCTATTTCAAATATGTCCCGCGCAGTGGCTATGCGAAACGTTTGGTACAGGCGCACAAGCTGCACCATGCCACTATTGGCAAGGAAGGCGGGGTGAGCTTTGGCTTCGTCTTGGCGCGCGACCCAGCCAAGTTGAAGGCTGATCTGAAAAAACAGCGCGCGGCCGGGACGGCGATTGTCCGCGACGCCGCCATTTAGGGTCAGGACCCTAAGCCTCCGGCTTAGGCCAAATCCAACC
This sequence comes from Sphingorhabdus sp. EL138, assembly GCF_945890115.1. Classification (GTDB taxonomy): domain Bacteria; phylum Pseudomonadota; class Alphaproteobacteria; order Sphingomonadales; family Sphingomonadaceae; genus Sphingorhabdus_B. The sequence goes on along the minus strand of NZ_CAMDCK010000001.1, from coordinate 14,127 downwards.
AAGGCAAAGCACGGCTGCTCCAACGGGCACAAGCGACCATGGCAACGCCAAAGCGGCAAAGCCGATGGCGATACTGACACCAAATGCGATGGTCGCCGACCATTTTCCGCGCCTACTAATGGCGCCCTTTTCCCGCCACGCCATAAGATGAGGTCCAAATCTCGGGTGGTTCAACAGCCGCGCCTCAAGTGCCGGGCTACTCCGCGCAAAGCAGAATGCGGCCAAGATCATGAACGGCACCGTCGGCAGCAAAGGCAGGGCAATGCCGACCGCGCCAAGGGCCACGGCCAGCAAGCCGGCGCATAGATACAGCGGTCGCTTTATCAATATTGGTGGACTGCCTTGGTCACATAATAGCTATCAAGCCCCTCGGGACCGCCCTCACTGCCAAAGCCGGATTCTTTCACGCCGCCAAAGGGCGCATCAGGCATCGAGATCACAAAGCTGTTGAGGCCAACCATCCCTGTATCCAGCGCGTCGGCGACGAGGTTAGCCTGACGTGCATTTTCGGTGAAAGCATAAGCGGCAAGGCCGAAGGGCAGGCGATTGGCCTGTTCAATAGCTTCGTCAAAGGTCTTGAATGGCCGCATCAATGCAACGGGACCAAAGGGTTCATCATCCATCACTTTGGCCGACATCGGCACATCGGACAGCACCGTTGGCGTAAAGAAAAAGCCATGATCGCCGCGCGATCCGCCGGTCAGTAGCTTTGCACCCTTTGATGTAGCATCCTCGACTAAGGCCGCGATTGCCGACGGTCGCCGTCCGTTGGCCAAAGGGCCCATGTCGGTGCCTGCGTCGAGGCCATTGCCGACCTGAACCTTCATCGTATGCGCGGCAAAGCCAGCCACGAAGCGTTCATAAACGCCCTCTTGCACATAGAAACGTGTTGGCGAAATGCACACTTGGCCCGCGTTGCGGAACTTGGTGGCGGCGGATAAGGTGATGGCTTTTTCAAGGTCGCAATCGTCGAAAATCAGCACGGGTGCATGACCGCCCAGTTCCATGGTGGTCCGTTTCACGCCATCAGCGGCAAGCTTGAGCAGATGTTTACCAACGGGGACCGAGCCAGTGAAGCTGACCTTGCGGATGATGGGCGACGCTATCAAATGGCGGCTGACCATGTCGGGTACGCCATAGACCAATTGCGCGACATTACCCGGCACGCCCCCGTCAATGACGCATTGCATGATTGCGCTGGTGCTGGCGGGTGTTTCTTCCGGCGGTTTGGCGATGATGGAGCATCCTGCTGCTAACGCAGCCGCCATTTTCTTGCACATCAGGTTGACTGGGAAGTTCCACGGCGAAAAGGCTGCCACTGGCCCGACGGGTTGTTTCAAGACCAACGCCCGCTGCCCCGTTGGCCGCACCAGCACGCGCCCATAGCTGCGTTTGGCTTCTTCTGCGAAATAGTCGAATTGCGCGGCACAGGACAGCACCTCCGCGCGCGCTTCGGCTAGCGGCTTGCCCTGTTCAGTGGTAAGCATGACCGCGATTGGCTCTGCACGTTCGCGAATATGGTCAGCGACCTTATGCAATATGGCGGAACGGGCATTAACGTCGACGCTGCGCCAATGGGCAAAGCCCTTTGCTGTTGCGGCCAGTGCCTCATCAAGGTCAGCAGCCGTCGCCAACGGTAATTCGGCTAACGTCTCGCCCGTGGCTGGATTGATGACCAAATGCGTGTCGCGGCCTTCGCCCGTGCGCCAGCTGCCGTCAACATATAGGCCCAAATTATTGGAATAGCTCATCGGTTTTCCTGCAAAATCATTGTGCTTTGGATGTAGGCGTCAGGTGGCGGCTTTGGAACCCCTTGCAAGCCGCAATAGCCAGAAAACCGGAAAACCCGCGAGCAATAAGGCAATGCCCCAGAGCAATGCTTCTGTGCCTGCACCATATATCGTCCAGCAGGAATATATGGCGGCCAGCAATAGGATGACTTTAAACCCTGCGCCTACCTTCAATATGCCCGTTTGGATGAGTCGGAACGCGGCCGCTGCGCAACCGAAATATATGACCAGCGAGATCGCCGTGGTTAGTAATATGAGAAATTCAAACATTGATGCCATCGTCCGGCTGCTGTTCATCAGGATGACGAGCGTCACTAGGCTGGTGGAGAATAGATGCGCGTTGCGCGGCGTGCCATTGGCGGTCGCCTTGCCCATGAACGCTGGAAACAAGCCGTCGCGCGCTAAAGCGGCGGGTAATTCTGCCTGACACATGATCCATCCGTTCAATGCACCCAGCGCGCTGATTGCGCCAATGGCAGCGATAGCGGTGCCAGCGTTGGTGCCCGCATAGACGCGCACAAAATCGGCAAATGGCGCCGCAGAGGCGCTGGTGATTGCCACAGGCAACATCAGGACGACGGCTGAGCAGACCAAAATATATATGCCGCCGGCACCAGCGGTTCCAAATAAGGTCGCACGGTTGATGGTGCGTTCAGGGTCTTGCACCTTGTCTGCGGGTACGGTGGCCAATTCAAGGCCAAGCATTGCCCAAAGGGTCAAAATGGTGGCCGTCGAAATGCTTGCCGTCGAAATGTCTGTCATGTCGAAGCTGCGGACAACACCGGTGCCTTGAATCGCTAACACATAAGCCGCAAGCCCAATAACCGCGATGAGCGGGAGCAACTTGGCAATTGTCCAGATGACCTGAACTTGTCCCGCCAATTTGGTCCCGCGAATGTTGATCAGCGTGAAAGCCCATACGATGGATATGGTAACGGCGGCGGACACGCCGTGGGTGCCGACGACGGGAAACAACTGGCTAAGATAGCTGACCGCCGCTGTTGCTATGGCGGCATTACCGACCCACATCGAAATCCAATAAGCCCATGCAATCGCAAAGCCGGCACCATCGCCGAAAGCGGCTTTTGTATAAGCATAAGGCCCGCCAGCCTTGGGCAATGCTTTGCTCAGCGCGCCAAAGACGGATGCGACGCATAATGCGCCCGAAACGGTAATCGCCCAGCCAATGACTGAATTCCATCCCAAGGGTGCAAGGCTTGCCGGAAGCAAGAATACGCCCGAACCGATCATGCTGCCCATGACCAATGCGAGCGCCATCCAGAACCCCATGGGCCGTGTTGTTGCGGCTGTGTCTTGCCTCACTTAAGTTCCCCTTATTTCGTGCACGCTGGCACGGAACGGAGGCAAAAGCCAAGCTTTGTTTGGGGTCAGGATCACTTAAATCCACCCTCGCGGTTTGAAGCTATTTTGACGCCGCGAAGGTGAATTTAAATGGTCCCGACCCTTGGCCGCCGCCTAATGGGCGAGCAGTACCGGGATGCCGAGCGCGCCAAGCATGAATCGCGTTACGCCGCCAAACACGGTTTCACGCCACCGTCCGTGACTATAGGCTCCCATAACGAGCAAGTCGGGTGCCCATGCATTTGCCTCTGCCAAAAGCCTTTCCTCGACGCTCTGATTGCTTTTGGCGGCAACAGCTATTTCGGCCTTGATGCCGTGGCGCGACAAATATGTCGCCGCCTCGGTGATTGGGAGTTGCTCCGGCACCATTTCGATTTCTGATATGCGCACAACCGATGCAGCTTGAAGCAATGGCAATGCAGCACGCAATGCGTTGGCGGCTTCAAAACCGCCATCATAAGCGACCATGATACGGTCGAAGGAAAGAGGCGCGGCTTTCGCAGGGACTGCCAGAACCGGGGTGCGCGATGCCGTCACCACATCGCTAATCCAAGCGCGGGCAGTGCCCGCCGCGCCCGGCGCATCCAATGACATGACGAGGACATCCGCCAATCGGCCAGCGTTGATCAGCGCGTCTGACGTCGTGCCATCAAATATTTGCCAGTCCCAAGGCACATCTTCTGCCTTCAACCGCGCATCGATCCGCGTGCACAGCTTTTCGCGTTCCTGTTCCGCAGCTTCAAACGCCTCAGCGACGAAATGCGCGCCGCCGAACATGTCAAACGCGACATAATCCTGCGTTGGCCTTGGCAAAACGAGCGACATATGCCCGTCGAAGCGACGTGCAAGGTCAAGTCCCGCCTGCAACCGGCTTTCAAATGCGGCATCTGTGCCTGCATGTACCATGATAGATTTCATCGTCATTTCCTTAGCTAATGGACGGTAGCGATGTGCCGGTCCCACACACGTCATTCTGGACCTAAACGCTGCAAAGTCATTGATGGACATCAAACACCGCAAAAAACTTTCAAAGCATGGGATATTATGTCAGCCATGCCTCATGAATGATGGAAGACTGGCTTTGACGGATTTGGCGGTGCGGCCTGCGCGCGCTTTAGATGCGGAAGCCGTTGCCCGAATTTATGCGCACCATGTGCAGCATGGCACCGCCAGCTTTGACGCGATTCCCCGCACACCGGTTCAAATCGGAGAGAAAATCCGCGACATATTGTCCAAGGGATGGCCGTTCATCGTGGCGGAGCGCGCCGAAACGATCATGGGCTATGCCTATGTGACCGCGTTTCGCGACCGGCTTGCTTATAGTTTTACCTGCGAAGATTCGATCTATGTCGATCCCGCTTTTCTAGGGCAGGGCGTGGGCGTGCAATTGATGCGCGTTTTAATGGAACAAGCAAGCGATTGCGGCTTTCGGCAGATGATTGCCGTTATTGGTGGCGGCGAACCCGCCTCGGTTGCTTTGCATCATAAGATGGGGTTCACCCATGCCGGACGTATGCGCAACGTCGGGCGTAAATTCGGTCGCTGGCTTGACACAGTCTATATGCAAGCCGAACTTGGTGAGGGAGACCGATCAGCGCCAGCGCGAGAGCCCGCCTAATCGATTAGAGGATGCGTGCGCGTGAGTCGCACCAAAAAGGAGAGAGAAAATATGGTTGAATTTGAATTGGTCGCCGATGGACTTCGTTTTCCCGAAGGACCCGTGATCATGCCTGACGGCAGCGTCATATTGGTGGAGATTGCGAAAGGACAAATCACGCGCGTGCACCCCGATGGCAGCAAATCCGTTATTGCCAAGCCAGGCGGTGGACCGAACGGCCTGGCGATGGGGCCAGATGGCAAGCTCTATTGCTGCAACAATGGCGGGTTCGAATATATGGAGGCCAATGGCTTTCTCGCCCCGCACGGCATCGCAAAGGATTATTCGGGCGGCCGGATTGAACGCATCGATATTGAAACTGGCGATGTTGAGATACTCTTTAAATCGGGCGACTTCGGGTGCAGCCTGCGTGGGCCGAACGACATCGTGTTCGACGCACATGGCGGGTTCTGGTTCACCGATCACGGCAAGATCGATTATGCAAAACGCAGTCATGATGTCGTCGGCATTTTCTATGCGAAGGCCGATGGCAGCCATTTGGAGGAAGTCATCTTCCCGTCAAACAACCCTAATGGCGTTGGCTTGTCCCCCGATGGCAGCACGCTATACGCTGCCGAAACCTATACCTGCCGCTTGATGAAGTTCAACATCACCGCGCCCGGCAAGGTCGCTGGCGATGCTGGTCCCGGCGGCCCGGGCATTCCGGTTTACCGCCCGGCGGGATATAAATTCTTTGACAGCCTTGGCATGGAGGCCAATGGCAATATCTGCGTCGCGACCATCGGCGAATGCGGGATCAGCGTTATTTCACCGACCGGCGATCTGGTCGAATTTGTTGGGACCGATGATATTTTTACAACCAACATTGCCTTTGGCGGCGATGATATGTTGGACGCCTATATCTGTCTGTCGGGCAGCGGGCGTCTCGTCAAAACCCGATGGGCGCGGCCGGGGCTTAAGCTGCAATATTAGCACTGGAAACCGGTATATGCCACGGCACAAGGAAGCGCATCTGATTGACCGCATCGGCTGGTTGCGGGCGTCGGTCCTTGGCGCGAATGACGGCATTGTGTCGACAGCAAGCCTGATTGTCGGCGTGGCCGCAGCACAAGCAACGCCCGCAACCATAATGCTGACGGGGATTGCGGGGCTGGTCGCGGGCGCCATGTCGATGGCGGCCGGCGAATATGTGTCGGTCAGTTCGCAAGCGGATACCGAAAGTGCGGACCGCATGCGGGAAGAGCATGAGCTGGCGACGATTCCTGATAAGGAACGCGAGGAGCTGGTGGGCATTTATGAAACGCGGGGTCTTGACCGCGCGCTTGCAGAGCAGGTTGCGGACAAGCTCACGGCGCACGACGCTCTGGCGACCCATTTGCGCGACGAATTGGGCATGGCCACACACACCGCCGCGCGGCCTGTGCAGGCGGCTTTGGCGTCGGCTGCTGCCTTTGCCATTGGCGCCTCCTTGCCCTTGGCGATGGTACCGCTGTCTCCAGCGCCATATCTCACTTGGACTGTGTCCATTGCCGCTTTGTTGTTCTTGGCCGTCCTTGGCGCAGTGGGCGCAAAGGCGGGCGGAGCGCCAATTATTCGGGCGGTGTTCCGCGTTACCTTTTGGGGTGCGATTGCGACGGCGGCAACCGCTGCTATTGGCGCGTTGTTCGGCACCACGGTCGCCTAGTTCCAGACCCTAAGGAAAAACATGACATTCAATACTGTTATCTTCGATTTTGGCGGCGTCATTACGACATCGCCCTTTGATGCATTCAACCGCATGGAAGCAAAGCGCGGTCTACCCAAGGATTTCGTCCGCAGCGTGAATGCATGCAACGCTGACGATAATGCATGGGCAAAGTTTGAACGGGCAGAGTGCAATGCAGCAGAATTTGACGCGTTGTTCGCCGCCGAAGCGTTGGCCTTGGGACATGAACTTGACGGCGCGTCGGTGATTGCCTGCCTATCGGGTGACATTCGCCCGAATATGGTGGCCGCATTGGATGTGTTGAAGTCCAAGGGCTTTGCGCTTGGGTGCATTACCAACAATGTGCCGTCTGGCAAAGGCGCTGGCATGGCGGGGAGTGATGAGAAAGCGGCGGCGATCTCTGCGGTCATGGAACGGTTCGACCATATCATTGAATCGAGCAAGGCAGGGGTGCGCAAACCCGATCCGCGCATTTATGCCATGATGTGTGCGGCTCTGACGGTTGCACCTCCGCAATGCATCTATCTGGATGATCTTGGCATCAACTGCAAACCGGCTGCGGCAATGGGGATGGCCGCCATAAAAGTTACAAGCGGTGATCAAGCTTTGCAGGATTTAGGCGCGCTATTGGCGTTGACCTTCACGCCACTTGGGGTCTAGGCGAAGGGCTGTTCCCTCTCCCATTATTTGGAGCATTTCATGGCGAAGAAACTTTTCCCCGATGCACAATCGGCGCTTGAAGGCGTGTTGAAAAACGACATGTTGATTGCAAGCGGCGGCTTTGGTCTTTGCGGGCTTCCTGAACGCTTGTTGGACGCTGTGCGCGACAGCGGGGTCACTGGCTTGACCTTTGTGTCGAACAATGCCGGTATCGATAATGAAGGCATCGGTAAGCTGCTGCGGACGAGGCAAGTCAAAAAAATGATTTCGTCTTATGTTGGCGAGAATAAAGAATTTGAGCGGCAATATCTGGCAGGTGAGTTGGAAGTTGAATTCTGCCCACAAGGCACTTTGGCCGAACGTATGCGCGCTGGCGGTGCTGGCATTCCCGGCTTTTACACCAAAACGGGCGTTGGCACTTTGGTCGCAGAAGGTAAGGAAGTGAAAGATTTTGGGGGTGAGGAATATATTCTTGAACATGGGATATTCGCTGACCTGTCGATTATCAAAGCTTGGAAGGCCGATGAAAGCGGCAACTTGGTTTTCCGCAAAACCGCCCGCAATTTCAATTTGCCTGCGGCGACGTGTGGCAAGATGTGTGTGGTTGAGGTCGAAGAGTTGGTGCCAGTCGGCAGCCTTGACCCCGACTGCATCCATTTGTCCGGCGTCTATGTCCAGCGCATGATCGTCGGGGCGCCTTATGACAAAAAAATTGAGTTCCGCACTGTGCGCGAAAGGGAGCCTTCACTATGAGCTGGACCCGTGATGATATGGCCGCGCGCGCGGCGCAGGAACTGCGCGACGGATATTATGTGAACCTTGGTATCGGCATTCCGACATTGGTCGCGAACCACATTCCGCTTGGCGTCGAAGTGACGCTACAATCGGAAAATGGCATGTTGGGTATCGGGCCGTTTCCCTTTGCTGGCGAAGAAGACGCCGACCTGATCAACGCGGGTAAGCAGACAATTAGCGAGCTTGCGCAAACCGCTTATTTCGATAGCGCCGCCAGCTTTGCCATGATCCGTGGCGGGCATATTGATCTGACCGTCTTGGGCGCGATGGAAGTTGCGGAAAATGGCGACATTGCCAATTGGATGATCCCCGGCAAGATGATTAAAGGCATGGGCGGGGCGATGGACCTTGTTGCCGGCGTCAAGAAGATCATCGTGGTGATGGAGCATAATGCCAAGGATGGCTCCCCCAAATTCATTCCGGCTTGCACCTTACCGCTGACGGGCAAAAACGTCGTCGACATGATCATAACCGATCTCGCGGTGTTTCAGCGGACTGACAAAATATCGGCGTTTAAGCTGATTGAGGTCGCACCCGGCGTCAGCGTTGACGAGGTGCGGGTAAAGACAACAGCCCATTTTGAGGTTGCGATCTAACTCGTAACATGCGGCGGACTTTATCAGCCTTGATTGCGGTTTCTGTGTTGGGACTGACGGGTCTTTATGCGATGCGTTCCGCGCCTGATAATAATCAGGTCGCCGCAATCTTAGGTAAATTTACCAAGCCCCAGACAAATTTGCCGGACCAGCCGGACGAATGGCGCGGCAGGATTGATTACCCCCGACTGGATCAACAATTTGCGGCCATGGCGCAAAGATCGGAAATGGCGGGGCTTGCCATTGCTATTGTCGAAGATGGCGAACTGCGTTTTGTCCGCACCTATGGCGTGATCGACCGGGATACGAATGTGCCAGTGACGCTGGGAACGGTTTTTCGATGGGCTTCGGTGTCCAAGACCGTTGCGGGGACATTGGCAGCGACTTTGGCCAATGAGGGGCTGGTTGATTTGGATCGCCCTGTCGCGCGTTATCAAACAACGCTGCGCTTGCCCGAAGGTGCCGAAGCGCGGTTGAGTTTCCAGCAATTACTTTCCCAGCAAACCGGCCTCACCAAAAACGCTTATGACGAACGGTTGGAGGATGGCCAGGATCCACGTGTGCTGCGTGCCAGTCTGGCCGGTGCGCCGTTGCAGTGTCAGCCGGGGTCGTGTCACACCTATCAGAATGTCGCCTTTGACGCCGCCACCGAGATTTTGGAGCAGGCAGCGCAGCGGTCATATCCCGAAGCGGTGAGCGAGCGCTTCTTCCTGCCCTTGGGTATGAACAGCGCCAATTTCGGCATGGCTGGCCTCACCAATGCGAAAGATTGGGCGCGGCCGCATAATGGCCGCATGGTCCGCACCGTGAAAGAGACCTATTGGCGGGTTCCCGCGGCCGCCGGTGTTGAGAGCAATATCGTCGATTTTGCCCGTTGGATGCAGGCGACGATGGGCGATCGCCCCGATGTGCTGCCCGAATCGACGCTGCGGATTGCGCAATCGCCGCGGGTGAATACGGCGCAGATTTATGGTGGCGCATTGCGGCAGGCGAATTCGGAGGCACATTATGGCCTTGGCTGGCGCAGCTTCAAATATGACGGCCATATAGTATTGGGGCATTCCGGCGCCATTGACGGCTACCGTGCAACCATGATTTTTGATCCGGCCACACGTGTTGGGGTTGTCGCTATGTGGAACAGCAATTGGGGCACACCCTTCCGCATTCCGTTCGCCGTGTTTGACAGCTACCATCAACGGACGGACTCGCGCTGGTTGGAACTCGACCCGCGGAACTGATAAGTATTTGTTTTACTTTGGAATCCGAAAGGAAAACTGACATGGGCTACACCCTGATTACGGCTAACCGTAATTATTCGAGCTGGAGCTTGCGGCCTTGGGTGCTGATGACGATGCTTAGTATCCCGTTTGAGGACCGCTTGGAGCCCTTTGCTGCGGCCAGCAATTATGATGCATTCCGGGCATTTTCCCCGACGGGCCAAGTGCCGGTGCTTCTGGACGGCGCGCGGACGATATGGGATTCCTTGGGTATCGCATTATATCTGGCCGACCGGCATGAAGGCGTCTGGCCATCTGATCCGGCTGCGCGGGCGTGGGCGCAATGCGCCGTTACGGAAATGCATGGCGGTTTTTGGGCTTTGCGAAACGACTGTACGATGAATGTCGGGGTTCGTGTCCAGCCCAAGCCCATGTCTGTCGCGTTGAAACGCGACGTTGCGCGTTTGACCGAATTATGGGCGCAAGGTCTCGACAGCTTCGGCGGACCATTTCTAGCCGGGTCCGAATTTACCGTGGTGGATGCCTTTTTCGCGCCGGTGGCGTTTCGGGTGCGCACCTATGGATTGGATGTGGGCCATGCGGGTCAAGAATGGGTGCAGCATATGCTTAGGCTCGCACCGATGCTGGCGTGGGAGGAAGATGCTTTGACGGAGAGCTGGCGTGAACCTGGCCATGAGGCGGAGCTGCGGGACTGTGGCCTTGTCATCGCGGATTATCGTCAGGGCTGAAGGCGGGTCGGACATGAAAAAGGCCGCCTTATGAGCGGCCTTTTCTTAGGAATGATCGGGGCCTAGACTTTGTCGCCCATCACACCTTTTATTTTGCCCTTAAGATTCTGGCCTTCGCCATGGCGCTCTTGCGCTATGCCTTCGGCTTGTAGGTGTTCATTGCCAGATACCTTGCCCACAGCTTGCTTGATGTTTCCTACGATTTCGTTGCCGAGGCATTTTGCCTTGTCGTTTAGTTCGCCCATAAAGCACGTCCTTTCTGTGTCAGCCGACCGCGCGTGAACTGCGGGTCGGTACCAAAAGTGAACCCAGCGGTTGGCCGTTGGTTCCAGTGTGACCAGCGGTTAAACGCCTGTAACCAACGCTTGGGCAAAAGCCGCGCCTGCATCGGGCGCAAAGCGCAGAAAGAGCGATGGTTCAATAAGCTCCAATTCCATCAGGCGGAAAATGCCATCACCATCGCGCAATATGTCGACCCGCGCATACGCTAATGTTCCGGTCTTGGTAATCTCGGCTGTGGCTGCCAATGCCCGCTGCGCGAGCATCAGTGCGCCTTGGGGTGCGGTGACGGCCTCTTCCCGACCGCCATATTGTTCTTGAACGCGAAAGTCGCATTTGGCGGGGCGTTTGAGGATGGAATGGCTGAGGACTCCTGCGAAATAGAAAAGCGAATATTCGCCCTCTTCGGCAATGTTGGGAAGATAAGGTTGGATCATCATGCGCTGGCCAGCGACCGAATCCGGCACCGCATCGTCGCGTTCCAATCGGAAAGTTCCGTCTGCTCCGCCCGATATCGGTGGCTTGACGACTAGCGATTCGACATTGAAGGTTTTCCGCGCGTTTTCAAGTGCGACCCTGTCGAGTAGGGGGCTGAATATTGTCGGCACCGAAGGAATGCCGGCGGCGTCTAATTCAGCCAGATAGGCCTTGTCGCTGTTCCACCTTAAAATGCTGACGGGGTTGCGCACCTGCACATTTTCGGCCTCCAACTGGTCAAGCAGGCCAAACCAGCGCGGGCAATCGCGCGGATAGCCCCAGGCCAGCAAGGGCGTGACAAGGTCAAAGGCGCTAAAGTCGTTCGCCTTCGTCCAATCGATGAATGAAACGCTGTCGCCTAACAAACGCGCATAATCGGCCCTGATATGCGACCAATCTTCTTCATAGTCTGGCGTTGGGCATAATATTGCGATCCGAAGGGGGATCATTCGCCAGCCATCTGCAATATTTCTTTCCACTCGGCTGGGCGGACGGGGGCGACGGACAGGCGGGACTGCCGCAGCATTTCCATCTCGGCCAAGCCGGGGTTGGCTTTAATGGCTTTCAACGTCACCGGCTGCTTCAATTTGCGCGACGGTTTGACCTTCACGGCAACAAAGCGGGCCTTCTCATCGCTGGGGTCAATGAAATGCTCCTGGCTGATTGTGATGATGGCCACAATCTCAAGTCCGATATTGCTGTGGTAGAAAAAGGCTTCATCGCCGACCTTCATCGTACGTAGGTTATTCGCCGCGCTGTAGTTACGCACGCCGTCCCATGTGCCTTCGCCCTCCGCCACCAGATCGTCATAGCTGTAAACGTCCGGTTCCGACTTCATGAGCCAAAATTGTTTTGCCACCTGTCACTCCTTTTCGCTGGCAAGCCTTTACGGCAGGCAGTATTGCGCTGTCCATGACAGTTATGCCCGTAATTTCACTCATCGGTGATGCCGATGCCCTTGGACAACAGCTTGGTAGCTCGTTTCAAACTTATGGTTTTGCAACTGTTGTGAATCATGGCCTTGATCCCGCCTTGGTTGCGCAGGCTTGGGCGCTGACAAAGACGCTGTTCGAACAATCTGAACCACAAAAGCGGATGGGCTTTGACGCTGCCATCGCTGGTCAGCGCGGTTACACGCCGTTTAAAACCGAAATTGCCAAGGGCGCGGACTTTCATGACCTGAAGGAATTTTGGCATGTCGGTCGTGACGTCGCATTGGACAGCCCGCATGCGGGGTCCATGCTGCCCAACATCTGGCCCGACATTCCTGAATTTAAAGAGACGTTCCAGTTGCTCTTTGCCGAGATGGATAAGGTCGGCGCGCGTATATTGTCGTCGATTGCCCGCTATCTTGATTTGCCCGCGCATTGGTTTGACCCGGCGATTGAGGATGGGAACTCCATTTTGCGGCTTTTGCATTATCCCCCCATAGCTGGCGATGCCGAAGGCTGCATCCGGGCAGGTGCGCATGAGGATATCAACCTTATCACCCTGTTGCTGGGGGCAGAGGAGGCAGGTCTGCAGATACTGCGCCCCGATGGTAGCTGGATGGACGTCTCCCCACCATCGGGGGGCTTGGCGGTCAATGTGGGTGATATGTTGCAGCGGTTGACGAACCATAAGCTGCCATCGACCACGCACCGTGTGGTGAACCCGACCGGGGAGCGGTCGCGGTTCAGTCGCTACTCGATGCCCTTCTTCCTCCATTTACGGTCGGACTTTCCCATTGCGACTTTGCCGCAATGCGCGAGCGCGGAAAACCCAAATCGCTACCCCGAGCCGATTCTCGCCGATGACTATCTACGCGAACGGCTGATCGAGATTGGTCTGTTAAAGGCGTAATGTTCAAACCAAGCGGGGTTTGCCCAGTCCAAGAGTTCGGGACAGGAGCGAGAATCGCATCCCAAATGCCGCGCGTAGTCAGAAACAAAGTCCCGAAACAGCCGAAAACAGCCAATTTCCTCCGACTGTGGAACTCTTTCCCGTCTATGCCATTAGCTAAAAGCGTCCAAACAGGAGTGCCAGATTGACTTGAAACCGCAGAAAACCGTGCATTTACGACAGAAGTGCATTTTTTTTGTAATAAAATTGCAAATGGCGGTTGACCGAATCTCGATGTCGCTTTAGAGGCCCTCTCACCGGACGGGAAGCAAGCGTTTCCGCGGTTCGGTCGCTAACAATTAGGTCACCTACTCCTCTGGTAGTAATATCAGGGAACCATAGGTGTCCGCTTTTTTGTCGGTGGTAACCGGGTAAAACTGGTTCGGCTCTTTGACATTGTGATATTTAGATGAAGGGACATGTGGGCGACGGCGCCAGGTCCGGGGGTTTTTAGGCCCCGGGTGCTTGGTTATAAATTAGTCGTTCAGCACATATGTCCTATACACCATGTATAGTAATTTGTGCAGGAACAACGCCTGAAAGTTCGAGCCTGGTTGGTTTGCGGATTTATCCGTGCCAGTCTGGTTTTTGAATCAAACTTGAGAGTTTGATCCTGGCTCAGAACGAACGCTGGCGGCATGCTTAACACATGCAAGTCGAACGAGACCTTCGGGTCTAGTGGCGCACGGGTGCGTAACGCGTGGGAATCTGCCCTTAGGTACGGAATAACTCAGAGAAATTTGTGCTAATACCGTATGATGTCGAAAGACCAAAGATTTATCGCCTAAGGATGAGCCCGCGTAAGATTAGCTTGTTGGTGAGGTAAAAGCTCACCAAGGCGACGATCTTTAGCTGGTCTGAGAGGATGATCAGCCACACTGGGACTGAGACACGGCCCAGACTCCTACGGGAGGCAGCAGTGGGGAATATTGGACAATGGGCGAAAGCCTGATCCAGCAATGCCGCGTGAGTGATGAAGGCCTTAGGGTTGTAAAGCT